>CAYNZJ010000037.1:0-1515 GCA_964401705.1 uncultured Candidatus Saccharibacteria bacterium | reverse complement strand
TCAATTTATAAAACACCGTGAAGAATTAATGCCACTTATGGATTTAATGGGTACACTAGGACAATAAAATGAAACTAAGTATCGGAATGACGCGAGTCTAATACGATATTCTATTCCTTTCTCCTTTACTATCAATATCCCCCCACCACTTAAAACAGGAGTGGATTATGTGTTTATTAGGGCTATAAAAACTTAATCTATACTAGATAATCTAAATATAGTACAATTGTTTTATGAATCTAGATAAACTAATAAATCTAACACCAGTACCTAAAATAGAAGACGAAAGTGTTTCTAATACTGAAAGTAAAGAAAAAAAGAAGCAAAATCTAGAAATAGAAATTGACGGTAAAAAATATTCTCTTGAAACAGATTCGTATGATTTCGAATACCCCAAAAATATTCAAGAAGAAACTGGGATTATTGGGTATGAACGAACAGTAATATCTAAAGAAGCTCTTCATAAAATTCATAATGAAACAGGTGGAGAGAGTGGGGAGATTTTGACTAAAGAAATACTGAGTAAACTTTCGGAAGGTGAATTTTTTAATCTTGTTCGTCATCAAATGGGTTACTATGCAGGCTTAAAAGAAAAAGAAGTTTATAATAAAAAATTTGCAGACCAAGGCTTTATTTTGCAAAAGATTTTTGATATTGACGGAGTTAAAGAATTAAAAGAAGAAAATGACAAATCTGTTTTTTCACACGGAGCAACAAGTAACAATATAAAATTTGGTCTATTTGACAAAAAAACACTTGAGGTTATAGAAGAAGACATTACAACAACCCGACTTCCTGAGTATACAGAAAAGGTTACCTCAGGTGATGTGTTTCTATGTAATACAAACAGTGGATTATCAGATAAAAACTCTATAACCAGGACTGGCCCTAGTCCTTCAGGGTCTCAGTTAAATTTATTTTGGGATAAGTCTACTGAAAAATCTCGTGAAGAACATGATATACAAGGTGAATTTCCAGTAAGCCCTGTTTTTGCTTTTGACCCACGAGAACCACATCTTCACAAATATTTTTCAGATACATATGATCTTTATAAAAATTTAAATAAAGTAAACCATACAAATATTACTGGTCATAAATTTGATGTTTTTTATAATCTGTATGAAAAAATAAACTATAAAAATCTTTTAGATGGAAGCGAAGAAAGAATACATCATCGTAATTTTATAAAAAATATCGATGAAGAATTTGGCCAGGATCCAACATATCAAGAAAAAGATAAATCTATGTTTCGTTTAGAAAAAGACGAAGGGGTAATTCCTGTTATCATTGGTCATGATAAAATCAAACAACTTCGTTGGGGTGATTCAAAGTATGCAGTATTTTATACACAGAAAGGTTTAAATTTCTTGAAAATAAGACATGCAGATCATTTACCCCAAAAAGCATAGGAATAAATTTCTATCCTTCCAAAAACCCCTTATTTCTGCTATATTAACCCTATGAAACTAAGTATCGGAATTGTAGGGTTACCAAATGTTGGGAAATCAACATTGT
>CAYNZJ010000036.1:0-2498 GCA_964401705.1 uncultured Candidatus Saccharibacteria bacterium | reverse complement strand
TTTCGAATGGTATGTTAAATGCCCGCAACTAATTTATGGTTCTTTTACTTGGGAACATCTTTCTAATAAAAATAAACACGAAATAAAAATATATACTTCGGAACAAGAAATCATCAATGTTCTTGATAAATATGAGAATAATATCGAATTTCGATTCCAAATACAAGAGTTAGACACTGTCCAAGAGAAAATAAATTTTATTAGATCGAAAGATGAATGTTTCCCGGATTACGAAAAAATTAAAGAGTCATTTAAAAATATACTTTTACATTGGATTTTTAAGTCTGTCTAAAAATTGAACAGATATCATTTAAAGCATTCTTATAAAATAAAATCGCATCTTCTGTTTTTTTATTAAAACTTTCGTATAAATTTTTGAAATATTCACATTTATCAATAATTTCTTTTTGTTTTTCTAACGAAATCAGTGGAATTTCGATTTTTGTTATATCGTTTTGATTAATATGCTTGATTGTTGCTCCCTTAAACGAATCATTCATCATATCAAGATTTGTCACTAAATACCAGTAAATAAAGTTCTGTAAAAAATCTTTGTTATTTACTTGAATAATTTGAAAATCTTTCGACGTGTTAAATTTTTCACATAAAGTAACATTTGCAGCACCTCCTGTTCCAATACAAATAAAAGGGCCTTCGTAATCATATGTATCTAAATACTTTACTTTACCCTTTGTTGAACTACATAATAAAGGATATTTACCATCCGTTTTACCCTCTGATACATTATGTTTGGGCCCTGTAATGAATTCGCAAATTTCTCCTAAGTTTTTATTCTCTTTTGACTCAAACAAAGGTTTGAGATGTGCGTCCATTTCTATAGAAAGAAGTTTTTTATTTTCTTTCAATGTTTGCATGCATAATTTTATATTTTCGACAATAGGTCTGCATCTATCAATTATTATTTTTTGGACGTTGATTGATGGAATTGGAATTTCGATTTTTGTTATATCATCGAGTGAAATATGCTTGATTGTTGCTCCCTTAAATGATTCATTCATTATATCGAGATTTGTGACTAAGTAACGATAGACATATTCTTGTATTACATCTTCTGATTTTATAGATATTACCCGAAAATCAGTAGAAACATTAAATTTTTCACATAAAGTAACATTTGCAGCACCTCCTGTTCCAATACAAATAAAAGGGCCTTCGTAATCATATGTATCTAAATACTTTACTTTACCCTTTGTTGAACTACATAATAAAGGATATTTACCATCCGTTTTACCCTCTGATACATTATGTTTGGGCCCTGTAATGAATTCGCAAATTTCTCCTAAGTTTTTTACTTTCCATGTTGTATCTGGAATTTTAATTGCTTTCTTGCTTCGATAATATTTGTAGGAAAATGCACAAATGTCTTTTTCATCTTCCATTTTTGCAGAAAAATCCATAACATCTATAAATTCATACTTATCGAGAGCGACGTTGGTTTTATAAAATTCAACTTTAGATGTTTTTTGATTGGAAATTTTCTGGAAGAATAATACACATGTGCTAACACCAGCATTAATAAAGACTCCTCCAGGAACACTCAAAATTGCTTTTAAAACAACATTGTTCAAAATATATTTTCGAAAGTTTTTAAAATCACTTGAAGTTATAATTTCTCCTTCTGGCAAGACAATGTTGCATATTCCATTTTCATTAAGTTTATTGACACAATGCTGCGTAAATAAAGCTCCGCCATCATTAGTTGGAATTGGGTATAATTTAGACATTTCTATAGCACCATTGTCACTGTTTAATTTATAATAACCCCTTTCAAGTATATTTTTATAATTCAATTTTTTTACACCAAAAGGCGGATTTGTTCCTATCCAATCGAATTTTTTATTTGAATTATCATTAAAACTATCATGGTTTTTAACATTACATAAAGATCCAATACTTAAAATTAGATTCATCAGACTTGTAACAAATGTCATCGAAGCTAACTCACCACCATAGATTTCGTTCGGATTAATTTTAAATTTTTTTGCCATTTCCATTAAAAATCCAGCAGTGCCCATACATGGATCATATATACTTTTAACTTTCATATCAGGGAAAATTTGTTTATTCATATCGAAAATTAGATGTATTAGTTTACGAGGAGTGAAAAATTGACCTAATTTTGCACCACTTTTATTCGCATAAAAATTTACGAAATTTTCATAGATTTGACCTTTTATATCTATCTCTAGTTGATCAAAATGAATATTAGTTAAAGTTTTATTGATTTTTTCAATACAAATATGAAAAGTATCAACACATGTCATTATTCCACTCTTAGTTTTTGCCAAGCAATAAAATGTCCCGCCATTCGGAAAAATTTGAGATGTTATTTCATGGAATGACAACATATGCCAAATAACATTTGTATTTTTCAAAAGCTCCTTATTGTCCATAAATTTTGTTGTCAAAACACTAAATTTCAATAATTCTGTATTTATATTTTTTCTTTCTTCTGGTCTAAAACTTCTTTTATATTG
>CAYNZJ010000035.1:0-2589 GCA_964401705.1 uncultured Candidatus Saccharibacteria bacterium | reverse complement strand
ATCATCTTTATAGAAAGCGATAGTTGGTACGTTTGCATAAGGTACAGAACCATTTGTTAAGACCATGTAGTCTAAGTCCCATTGTCTTGCTTGACCAACAGTACCACCTGTCATAATGATTTTCAAACCTCTTACGCTTGCAGGCAATGCACCAAATGAAGTAATAGGAATTACCACTAACTGCCAAACATTCAGCAAATTTCTCTGTAACCCAAAATTGAAAAGGTTAATAGTATTAGCCACCAATGCACCTGCGCCATTCTCAAACCTTACATTTAAAGACTTATTTGTCGCTACATTTGAGCCAGTAAATCTAACCCACATAGACAGCATGGTGTATTGATAAGGGTCAAATGAAGTAGTCCTAACAAACCTTGCGCCTAACCGTGCGTCTGCATTAGCTTCTATGCAATGAATACCCTGCTTCGGAGTAGTAGTACCATTAAAGATTATAGTTCCTGTTGGTGAACCTGTTGTGTAAGTAGAGAATGTCCAATTAGTTGTCGGGTCATCTAAGTAAATAGCTTCACTCAATATCGTTGGTGCTACACTCCCTGCTTCTACTAATATAGCTGAAACCATTAATTCTGTTTCAGGAATAGGCGGAATTTCAGGTGATGAACTCGCAGTACCTTGTATTACAGATACAACACCTGCTTCATTTACTACAACAGCATCAAATCTATTATTACTTGGGTCGGAAGCCCCTAATGTTACTTGTGTTGCCGTACTTGTTTTGTTCCCATTGAAAAAATATTCAAGTGTTGAAACATCATAAACTAATCCTGTACCACTCCATGATATACCGCCTGAAATTAGGTATTTGCCTTGTTGCGTGAAAGAAGCTGTTACAATAGGATTCTCTGGGTCGGTGTTGTCAACTGTTATGTTTGTTCCTGCAACAATGGATTCTATTCCACCTCCACCACCTGTAGAGGATATAATTTTATTTCTACACCCTGAAGGAGAGAAGGTTATATTAGAACCAGGAATTAAACCAGATATATAACCTTGTTTATATTTAGTTAACATCTCTCTAATGAGAGGTAATTCATTTTTATTTAGTGGGGGTTGATTCATTTTTATCTATTCTTTACACTATAATATACATAAAATATTTGTAAATTACTAGTGATGAGATGGACAAAAATTATAGACCTATTAATTCTGGGAATTTTTTTATTCCTGATTTGGTTATTATGGATTTTTGATCCTAAGAGTATAGGTTGAATTGTCAGTATTCATCCTGTAAAATTAGTTGTACAATAGTTTCTTATTCTTTAAGTAGTATATCAGATGCTGTCATGAGGTAAAGATAGTAAAAAAATTTTTTATTTTTTAAAATTTTTTGTTCATGGTTGGTGACTAAAAAAATTTTTACTTTTCAAAATTTTTGGTGTAAGTTTTATACTTACTGACACATCTCCCATGTTTGACCCCCATTTGTAATTGCGAGCGTGGTACGCCCGTGCTAAACATTATTATTCATCTTAAAAATTAAAAAAAATGAAACACTTAGAACAAATCAAAGTTAAGTTTGTAGGAAGCAAAAGCAGACTGAATCCAGACACAGGAAAAGTTTATTACAGAAATGTATTTGAACACGATGGCAAGTTTCACTCTGTAGCAGATGCATCTGATCTTCAAGGACAGGCAGGTGTAGTTCAGTTTGTTAAAAAAGGTGAAGACAATGCAAATGGCGGAAAGGTAGCACAAGATGCCTTTAGCTTATTGTATTCATCCAAAGTAGGAACTGCAACTAGTGCTAAATTAGCATTTGAAGAAGCATTTGCCTAATAGTATTAGGGACATCACATTCGTGGTGTTCCTATACTTTTTATTTAATATACTTATTTAAGTGTATTTCTTTTGATTATCAGTCTTTTATGTTCCTTTACATAGACTTTAAACAATGTATAAATACAAGGAGTGCATGGTAGCTCAAACTCAAAAAAATTTATTAATCATGGAAAAATATATTGAAACAGCTAAAATGCAGTTAATATTCAATACAGGAGACTGTCAATATCCTTATTTATTAGAAATTACAGAATTTGTTAAAAACTCTGATAATCCTAATAACTATAACGGAGAAAGACAATTTAGATTATTAGATAAGAATTTCATTGCCACAGGTGATGGCTTTTCTTTTTCTTGTTTATCTAAATATTATCCTAATTGTGAATTACTTGCAAAAGTAACTCCATAAACATTTTGAGTTCAGGGGAGATAACTTCAATCCTGAACTCTTAAAACACAATAGAGTAAACTATTCAAATCAGGAGTTCAACACTACCTATAATAAAGTGTGTTGTAAAACAAAAATTTAAAACAATGGAATACTTTGCTTTTGTTTACGGTAAAAATGTTTTTATTGTAAACGCAGATAATACTAAAGAATGTGAACTTTTTGAAGATAGATTTGGAAGTCCTCGCACTTCTGGAACATTTGAAGAAATGATAAAATATTCTCTTGATTATCAAGAATATAGTAAATAAGATATTAGTTGTAGGTAATCTATAAACCTTCATTTTTTTCATTCACTTAACAACCAACTGGCAAGTTGTAATAATATGCAAAATAAAATG
>CAYNZJ010000034.1:0-2823 GCA_964401705.1 uncultured Candidatus Saccharibacteria bacterium | reverse complement strand
GGGAAATCAGCTTGTCTTTTTTTCATTAACAATATTGAAAGATTTCTAGAATAAATTGGAATCTCAGATCCAATTCTGTTCATTACAATTGGAATTCCACCAATATGGTCAAGGTGCCCATGAGTTACAATCATTGCTCTTATTTTGTCTTTTCTCTCTTCAAGATACGTTGTGTTTGGTATCATGTAATCCACACCAGGGGTATCATCAGTCTTAAATTGCATACCAGCATCAATGACAATGATATCATTGCCAATTTCAATTGCTGTCATGTTTTTACCAATTTCTTCTACTCCACCAAGTGGAATAATTCTAATTACTCCTTCTACTGGATCGGGGATAGAATGTTTTGATTTTGAAGTAAACTTTTCAACTAGTGATGGTGCAGAAATTGACCGAGGGATAGCTCCACCTTTGGAACGATTAAATTTTGAAAATTGATAACTAGCTCCTAATGGTTTTTTATTAGGGTTAGTTTTATTCATTAAACTTCTAGGTTTTAATGTTTTTGAATTATTATTATGAGTACTATTACTATTATGAATTCGGCTAGGAGGCATAATAGTAACTAGTCTTTTACCTGTGGTGTTTTGATGAATATTTTTATTTATTTCGTTAGCTCCTGGTTCTTTTCGGTAAACTTGAACCTTGTTATTTAAAGGTTTTTTGTCGTTTGTTTTGTTTTTGTTTGGTATCATAAATTATTATTTTTTTACAGATTATCTCCGTTATTATTTTTCTTTACAAGAAAAGGTAGTACTTTTTCAGTTTCTAAATACCATTCTCTTATGTTTATAAATCGATCATTAGTAAAATGAACAGCTGGATTTAAATTAAATTCCGGTTTGTTTCTATGGACGTATATATATGATGGGGAATATATAAACACTGCTGGTGTATCAGCAAAAAAACTATTTGTAAATTTTTTCCACAATACTAATCTTTGATCAGGGTTTGTTTCTTTTTGTAATTCTTCTAAAATACTATCAACTTTTGAATTTGTATATCCAGCAATATTAAGCCCAGGGTGTTCTCTTTGTGATGAATGCCAAAATGCATATACTTGAGATTCTCTGGATACTTGTATCCCGTAATAAAGAGCTTCGTAGTCTCGAGTTCGGATTTTCTCTTCTAGACTGGCATTGTCAAATGATGCAACACTAGCTAAGATCCCTTGTTTTTTAAGTGACGCTGCAATTTGTTCTGCGCCCATTCTTAATTCTGGGGTATCAGAAGTAGTTATTGTAAAAGCAAATTTTTCTACACTTTTTTCCGCTTTTTTACTACCTGGTGGAATTTTACTAATTGTTTTTTCCCATATACCATCTTCGCCTTTTTTCCATCCAGATTTTTCCATTGTTTTTACGATGTCAATTCGTGAATAACTAAAGTCAATTTTTTGAGCAAGAGCTGTTGGTAATGGGGCATCTATTTTATTCCCAAATCCATCCAGCACTGTATCGATTATTTCTTGTTTATCAATAGAATTTGCAATTGAGGCTGTGGCATTTGGTTCCGCAAGCACATTTGATTCTTTTGTATTGAAAAATATTCCATATAGTCTTGGGAAAGATGCCAAAGTTACACTGTACCCACGGTCTTCTAATTCTTTTGCTGATTTGGCAGATACACTACCTAAATGGTCAATATTACCACTGGTTAATCCACTAACAGCATCAGCTTCGTTTTCATAAAAAGTAAAAACCATTTTTTTAATATAACCACTTTTTTTATTCGATCGCTCTAGTGTTATGCTTTTTGGCATATTCTTTTTAGTTTTAATATTTTTTATTTTATATGGTCCAGCACCAATGGCTTCTATGTTTTCTTCAGCTTGGGCAAAAGCATCAGCTGAATATTTACCGTAAACATGTTTTGGGATTATTCCAATAGTTGCAATATCTAAAAAGTCACTGAAAGGCTGTTTTAGTGTCATTGTAATTGTTTTTTCATCAATTGCTTTTGCACTTACACCTTGCCATTCAATATTTCTAGGTGATTTTTCTAGTGGGTCTTTAATTCGGTCAATCGTATAAATCACATCTTCTGATGTAATTTTTTTACCATCATGAAATTCAATATCATCTTTTAATATAAAAGTATAAACTAAACCACTTTTATCAACTTCGTAGGACTCGGCTAAATCACCAGTATAACTTCCATCAGGGAGTCTACGAACTAACCCACTATGAACCAATGTTGTTAAATCTTTATCAATATTACTAACCGCAAGCACTGGATTTATAAATCTTGGGCTACCCACTAATCCTTCATTCCAAGTCCCACCCGGGATTGGGTTATTCACTAAAATACTATTTCTAGTTTTTATTATAATTACAAGAGCCGAAATAACCATCAGTGTTAGACAAGCTATAACAAGTTTTTTTTGATTTTTATTTAGTGATTTAAATAATATACGTGTACCATGTTCCAAATCGTGCCATTTTTTCTTCAAAGATTTTAGGCGCATTATTTTCATAGGTTAAAATATTTATATTTCTATTTAGAAAGACCGTACGAAATCAAGGTCACGCACCAAAGTGCATTTGTTTAGAATTTATTGAGTCTTAAGTACTAAAGATAGTACTACAAGAGCACTAAATAAAATACCGAGGATTATAGTGAAGATAAATAGGAATTTTTCAAATCCACGACGAGTTCTATAGAGGGTGCTATCTGACCCACCACCAAATGCGCTTCCTAAAGAAGCATCGGAATGCTGAAGAAGTGTTACCACAACTATAAGAATTGCTATTCCGAGTATTGCCCAAGGCAAAGCAGTGCGAACGAGTTCCATACAATTATTATAGTATCACAATGTCT
>CAYNZJ010000033.1:0-3619 GCA_964401705.1 uncultured Candidatus Saccharibacteria bacterium | reverse complement strand
AAATTATTAATTAATAAAGGACGCCCTACAAAGTTGGGCTACTTCTAACGGGATGAAACGCATTGTACTCCTTGATACTCATGCCTTAATTCACCGCGCATACCATGCATTGCCGGACTTTAGATCCAGCGACGGTACACCTACCGGGGCACTATATGGACTATCCAATATGATAGCCAGCATTATTCGGGATTTAAAGCCGGACTATATTTTTGCCTGTTATGATTTGCCAGGTAAAACTTTTCGTCACGAGGCATATACTGAATACAAAGGTACTCGCAAAGCTGGTGATGATGATTTAATAACCCAACTTATTTCATCTCGGGAAATTATTAATGCATTAAATATTCCAATAATTGATGCTGTTGGTTATGAAGCCGATGATGTTATTGGGACTCTTGCTAAAAAGTTTAGTGATAAAAATAAATACGACATTATAATTGCATCGGGGGATATGGATACAATGCAGTTAATTGAAGGCAATCATGTCCGGGTTTTTACACTTAAAAAAGGAATTACTGAAACTGTTTTAATTGATGAAGATGCAGTAATTGAGCGGTTTGGTTTTCCTCCAAAATACATTGCGGATTATAAAGGTTTGCGTGGTGATGCCTCGGACAATATTCCAGGGGTCCCAGGTATTGGTGAAAAGACCGCCAGTATTTTAATTTCTAATTTTCAAACAATAGAAAATTTGTATAAAGTTTTAAATAAAAATAGTGACGATGTTAAATCCGTTGGCGTAACTGACAGGATTATTGGAATTTTAAAAGACAACGAGGAAGGTGCAATTTTTTCCAAAATGTTAGCTACTATTCGCACTGATGTACCTATTGATGCTCAGATTCCAGAAAAAGTTTGGAACGATAATTTTGATAAAGAAAAATCTCAAAAAATCTTTTTAAAATATGAATTTCGAAATATGATGTCACGGTTTGATCCAAATTATGTAAAACCCACAAATACTATTTCTAAAAACACAGCTAACACCACTAAGTCTAAAAAATCCGAATCTGTTGAGTCTAAAACAATCAAAATAAATCAACCGGATCTATTTAGTGAACCAGTTGATAAAACAAAATTAGAAGAAGCTAAACTAATGGTATGGCTTCTTAATTCTGAAAGAACAAATCCTGATATTAGTACAATACTCATTGATGCTGGAGCAGATAATTTTGATGAAGCCCATAAATTATTAAAAGAAAGACTACAAAAAGAAAAATCACTATTGTGGTTGTATGAAAATGTTGAACATCCTTTAATTAATATTGTGGATAAAATGTCTCATCATGGTATCAAGCTTGATGTACCGTATCTAAAAGATTTTTCGGAATCAATAACTAAAGAATTAAAAAAAATAGAAAGTGAAATTATAGAACTTGCCGGTGAAGATTTTAATGTTAATTCACCTAAACAACTTTCGCATATATTGTTCGAAGTATTAAATTTACCAACCAAAGGCTTGAAGAAAAGAAAAGATGGTTTGTATTCTACCGATATTGATACTTTATCCAAATTAGCCGATGATCATCCAATAATTAACAAAATGCTGGATTATCGAGAAAAGGAAAAATTGCGTAGTACATATATTGATGCGTGGTTAGGGCTAGTTGATAATCATGATTCTATTCACCCAACATTTATTTTGTCAGGTGCTGCAACAGGGCGATTTGCATCGACTAATCCTGGGGTTCAGAATATTCCAATTGGTGGTAATTACGGTACAGAGATCCGTAGGGGGGTTATAGCACGCAGTGGTTATACGCTGATGGCATTTGATTATTCACAAATTGAACTACGGATTGCGGCATTACTTTCCCAGGATGAATACTTATTAAAAGTTTTTACTGATGGGCGGGATATTCATAATGAAGTTGCCAGCCGAGTATTTGGAGTTAGCAGTAGTGAAGTTACTAAAGACATGCGTCGCCGGGCCAAGGTTATTAACTTTGGGATTCTTTATGGAATGGGATCTACAGCACTAGCAAAAGAGATTGGGATATCCAGAACCGAAGCCAAAGACATGATTGATAAATACTTTAGTCAGTTTCCTAAAATTGCGCAGTATATGGATAAAGTCATAACTGATGCCAAAAGACTGGGCTATACCGAAACATTGTTTGGTCGCCGAAGGCAAATCCCTGGCCTTAAATCCAATGCTCCATTTATTCGTGCAATGGCCGAAAGAATGGCCACAAATGCCCCAATCCAAGGCACAGCTACAGCAGATATTATCCGAATAGCAATGGTTAATATTGAAAAATCCTTAAAAGAAAACAAGCTAGATGATAAAATTTTTCCAATACTCCAAATCCACGATGAATTGGTTTTTGAAGTTAAAGATGAATATATCGACCAAGCTCGCAAACTTATAAAGACTGAAATGGAGCGAGGAATTGATAAAAAATTCTTGGGAAATTTAAAACCTGTACCAATAATTGCCGAATGTCACATTGGTAAGAATTGGGGAGATATGGTATAATTCCGTTAGAGGCCGCGGTCACGGTGCTTAGTAACATTAGTTATTAAATTTCTATTATTTTTAATTTTAGGTTAGTTCTCTTTCTATATAATTAGATCGCGACCTGCCTCTAACGGGATGCAAACAGAAGCAAAAATACAAGATCAAATACAAACCATGAAAAAACCTGTGAATATTCATTTGATTTTGTCGCGCTCGTACTCTATTTATTTTTTTGCTTTTATTATTGCTCTTATTTTAGATGTTGTTTTATATTTAAATATAAAATTTGGTGGACAGATGCTATCTAACATTGGTTTTTTACTAATCATACTTTCTACATTTTTGATGTATTGGGCCCAAACAGTAAACAAAAAAGTTCATTATTTACCAGACGGTAGTAAAGATTTTACAAAGGGGCCTTATAAATATTCTCGTAACCCAACACAACTAGGGTTGTTTATTCTTGTATTGGGGGCTGGATTTATGATGAATTCTTATATAATTGCTATTTCTGCTGTGGTGGCTTTGATTTTTTCAGCATTTTTTGTTATTCCCGAAGAAGAAAAAAGACATATTCATAAACATGGTGAAGTTTATATAAAATACATGAAAAAGGTAAGACGTTTGATTTAGCATGTTAAAAATAGTTACTGGAAAAGATTTTAACAAAATAAAACAAGAGGCCAACAAATTAGCTAATGATTTTTTGAAGTCTAATAAAAATAGTGTAATTGAAAACCATACAGTAGACACTATAAAATTATCTGATTTGGAGTATCGGGCATTGGCGGTGTCTTTGTTTGGAGATTTAAAAGTTTTTATAATTGAAGATTTTATAAAAGAATATGATGATGAATTTATAAAAATCGTTGAAACTTTATCTAGCTCTAAAAACCTTTTTGTTTTTTATGAAGAATCCGTCATTAAAGATGTAGAAAAAGCCATAACTGGTGCCGGCGGGGGATTTATTAAACTAGACGCTCCAGAAAAAGCCAAAGAAAATCCTTTTGCTATAACCGATGCACTTATAGCTAAAGATAAAAAGAAATTATGGCAATTATACCGGCAGGAAATTGACCGCGGGGAGTCTGCCGAAGCTATAATGGGGCGATTTGTTTGGGCTATCAAAACCCTTGTACTAATTCAAAAGAATCC
>CAYNZJ010000032.1:0-4346 GCA_964401705.1 uncultured Candidatus Saccharibacteria bacterium | reverse complement strand
ATGAAACTAAGTATCGGAATTGTAGGGTTACCAAATGTTGGGAAATCAACATTGTTTAATGCACTAACTAAAAAAAGTGTTCCAGCAGAGAACTATCCTTTTTGTACAATTGATCCATCAGTTGGTATTGTCCCTGTGCCAGATGAGCGATTAAATTTGCTTGGGGTATTTTCTAAATCTATAAAAACTGTTCCAGCAGTTGTTGAATTTGTAGACATTGCGGGGTTAGTAGAAGGAGCAAGTAAAGGTGAAGGATTGGGAAATAAATTCTTAACCCATATTCGTGAAGTTGATGCAATACTACACTTGGTAAGACTTTTCCCAATTTCAAATTTAGGTAAGGACGGGAAAGAATTATCTGGTGGGGAAATGCAACATGTTTATACTGATTTTAATCCATCTCGGGATATGAGTGTTATTAATATGGAATTAGCACTAGCTGATTTAGATACTGTTACTAAAAGACGCGCAAATGTTCAAAAAGATGCATCTAAAGGTGTTAAAGAAGCTGTAATTGAAATGTCTGCAATAGAAAAAGTTTATGCAATGCTGGAAAATGGAATGCCTGCACGTCGTGCAATATTGGACGAAGATGAATTTAAAGCTATGAAGCAACTTGGGCTAATTACACTTAAACCAATGCTCTATGGGCTTAATACACGCGCAGGAGCCAAGAATTTAAACACCGAAGCTCCGCAAATATATAATGAACTATTGTCTGAAATTCAAGACCAAGGAGCAGAATTTGTTTTATTTGATGCCAAGATTGAAGAAGAATTAAAAGACTTTGAAGGTGAGGAAAAAGAGATGTTTCGTCGCGAGTTTATGGGAAGTAATGGGGACTTGTCCGCCAAAGATTCATCGTCGGCGGATGGTATAACTGATTTAATCCGCGCATCATACCATTTGTTGGGTCTTGAAACTTATTTTACAACCGGGGAGACCGAGACACGGGCTTGGACTATCGAGCGTGGCTCAACTGCACCAGTTGCTGGTATGGCTATTCATACAGATTTTAGAGATAAATTTATTCGCGCCGAAGTTGTATATTGGAAGGATTTATTAGAAGCCGGTAGTTATGCCGAATCCCGCGCAAAAGGTAAATTAATGACCGTAGGTAAAGATTATATTGTAAAAGACGGGGATGTTATAGAATTTAAAGTTTAAACAAAAAACAACTTGGAAGTCGGACTTCCAAGTTGTTTTTTGTGTTAGATTGTATATTATCTATGAGGATAAGTCCTTTGGTTTTCTATTTCTACTAATCCTTCCTCTAATTTTTTTTGTTCTTCATCCCACTCTATTATTGTTTGTCCTTTTGGATCTTTAACCCTATATCTATCATCACCTTCTTGGTCACCTAATACATAAACAGTTAAACTAGGGCCAATATGATATTTGTCTCTTAGATATATAAATTCTTCATCATTGATAAGCCTAAAACCAGGTTCTTTTCTAACTTCAAAATTTAAATGAAGTTGGTTTGGATTTTCATTTTTCATACTTAAATTATACCAAATCTCAATAGGGGTATCAATTGTGTTATAATTAAAGTATGCAAAAGCATAGTATAATTCAAGTAATCAAAGCCTTAAATAATAGCGGAATTGCTATTGTGCCTACTGATACTATTTATGGCATAGTCGCCAAAGCCGAGGATAAAAAAGCCGTAGATAAAGTTTATAGAGTCAAAGGCCGAGATGATACAAAGCCTTTGATAGTACTTATCAATAATCTTGAGAGTTTAAAAATTTTTGGAGTAAAATTAACTGACCAGCAAAATAGTTTTTTAAATAAAAATTGGCCGGGCAAAGTTAGTGTAATTTTGCCAGTTAATAAAAATAAATTTAAATATATACATCGGGGGAGTTCCGGTATTGCTTTTCGGATGATTGGCCCTGTTAATCGTAATTTATTTTCTATAATTAATTCTGTGGGTCCAATTGTAGCACCTAGTGCAAACCCACAAGGCCTTGATCCAGCTACTTGTATCCATAAAGCTTATAAATATTTTGGTGATAAAATAGATGCTTATTTAGATGGTGGAACTAAAAAGAGAATTGCTTCAACAATTGTGGATTATATAAAAGACAAACCCAAAATTATCCGCCAAGGAATAATAAAAATAAAATAACCCTAAATAGGGTTATTTTTGTATCTTTTTGAGATCGTTTATTTCTTTTATTAGTTTAGTTAAGGTGTCTTCTATTCTGGAGAGTGCGATATTATCACATTTTATATTTTCTATTTCTTGGTCATCTTCTGAAATTTCTTCCACATCTTTTTGAATCTCATCAACATCACGTTCGATACCTTCAACATCTTCGGTGATTTCTTCCACATCTTTTTGAATTTCATCAATATCTTTTTCAATGCCTTCAACATCTTCCGAAATTTCTTCAACATCTTTTTGAATCTCTCCCATGTCTTCTTGAATGTCTTCAATATCTTCAGAGACTTCTTCCAATCTATAAGAATGATCATTAACTGACATTTGGATAAAAATAGAAAGATAAATTGCTTCGAGTGATACAATTGTAGTTAAAATTAACATTACAGTATCGGCTTGTATTCCAAATAAAATCAAAGAGAAAAAGAATATAAAAAGTATAGAATGAGCAATTAGTGATTTGGTTGATCCAATCCATCTAGTTGCTAAATGAGCCCCACGTTCAATAGCCATGGTGGTTCTTTTTTTATTAAAATCTCGATTTTTGGATATTTTTGGTGTCATTGGTCTATTCTACCAAAATATCTATATTTTTGCTATAATACACAGATATGGAAACCTCACAAAATAATCCTAAAGCCCATTTAAAAGCCATAGATTTTTTTCTATTACTTGGTATTTTGATTTCTCTTATTAGTACTTTTGTATCGTGCATCTCTTTACTTTTTAAAGGGTTTGATAGAATCATGCCAGATACTATAAATGGTTATTTGAGTATTAATAATAGCGTCCAAAATTCCTTAGCATTTTTTATAGTTAGTGTTATTGTACTTTATATATTAGAATTTATAAATAAAAAAAGAATTAATAAAAATAAAGAATATCTTTTAATACCACTTCGTAAATGGATGTTATTATCAGTGTTATTTATTTTAGGACTAGTTATACTTGGTGATTTGGTTACTCTTTTAAAATATTTTCTTTCTGGAGAAATAACCACAAGATTTATATCTAAAGTTTTAGCTTTGTTTGGTTTTTCTGCAATGGTTTTTATTTATTATTTCCATGTTTTGACTTGGGATAATATTTGGTCATATCATTCACGTCGTGCTTTTTCATATCTTGGGATTTTAGTTGCTATTTTGGTAGTTATTTTTGGATTTTATCTTATTGGTTCACCTAAAACACAAAGATTAATTCGTATTGATCAACAAAGAGAAACTACTATTCAAACCATAAATTACAATGTCATTAATTATTGGCAAACAACAGGTGAAATGCCTAAAACAATGGCTGATTTAGATAAATTCCCAGGTAATGATAGTTATTCTTTTTCAGACCAAGATTTGTCATTATATACTTATAAATTAACTGATCTTAAAAAACGTAATTATGAATTATGCACTACTTTTAATTTATCAACTGATGTAATTAAAAGCTATATGGACCAATCAGGATATACTTATAAATCATCACCAGTTTATTATGGGGCTACTGATATTGCTATTAGTTCCGATGCTAATAATCTTTCTTGGGATCATCCCGCAGGTCAATATTGTTTTAAAAGGAATATTGACCCAAGATTTTATCCAGTTTACAAAAAAGATAATATTTAATTTATGAAAAGTAAAAAAGAAATAAAAAATAAAAATTATGATCATCAAAAAATAGAGAAGAAATGGCAAAAATTTTGGGATGAAAATAAGGTCTATAAAACTCTTGATGCAAAATCTGCAAATCCGCCGGCTGGCGGAAAAAAACTAAAACCACATTATGTTTTAGATATGTTTCCATATCCATCAGGGGCAGGGCTACATGTGGGGCATCCACGGGGGTACATTGGGTCTGATGTATACGCCAGAATGAAAAGAATGCAGGGCTATAATGTGCTCCATCCTATGGGGTTTGATTCTTTTGGGCTTCCTGCCGAGCAATATGCTATTAAAACAGGTAAACATCCAGGGCCTTTTACAGATAAACTAGTTGAGCAATATAAAAAACAACTTTCAATAATTGGGTTTTCTTATGACTGGGATAGAATGGTCACTACTCATAGCCCCGAATACTATAAATTTACTCAAGAAATATTTTTAAAAATTTATAATAGTTATTTTGATACTAGAAAACAAAAAGCATCTCATATTGATAACCTTATTAAGATTTTTGAAAAGTCTGG
>CAYNZJ010000031.1:0-4656 GCA_964401705.1 uncultured Candidatus Saccharibacteria bacterium | reverse complement strand
CCCCTCCGCCTGTCGGCACCTCCCCCTTGTTAAGGGGGAGGCCGGGTAGGGGTATCTCATTTATTACAAAAACTGTTCCAAAATTATTTTCATAAACTGTTTTTGGAAAAAGATTTATTATTTCATCTGGTATTGCGAGTGTTGCTAAATCAAAATCCTTGGGCTCATTCCCCATCAACATATCACGAACACACCCACCAACAAGATAGGTCTCAAAATTTGCGTCCTCTAAAGTTTGTGAAACGTGTTTCACAAATTCAGGTATTTTATTTTCTTGTATTAAGTTTTGCATAGTAATAAAAATTAAAAGTAGTTTTAATTTTCTTAACGTTTTTGTGCGGGATAGGAGAATCGAACTCCTGTCTCATCCTTGGCAAGGACGTGTTCTACCACTAAACCAATCCCGCAACAAATATAGGTTAGCATATTTTCATTTATAAATAAAGAGTATCTGATTCCAAGTCTTTTCTTTATGTTAATAAAATGGTATGGTATAAAAGTTCCTTTTTAAATTTAATATTTGCACCTGTGGTGAAATGGATATCACAGCGGTCTTCGGAACCGTTATTCTGGGTTCGAATCCTGGCAGGTGCACATAAATTTATGAAATAAATTTCCTGAGAAACATATCTTCATATGTTTCGTTCAGGGTTCGAAAGATTTTCTTATATTGAATAATATGAAATAAGAAAATACCCGCGGCGGTAGCCGAGAATCCTATCCCGCACACATAAATTCACAAAAATCTCTCTCAATTGAGAGATTTTTTGTTTTATCTAAAATTTGACTTACATCATCTTAAATGGTTTAATTACACAAATTTAAAAATATGAAACTAACAGAAAAAGCTCAAAATTTAATGTTTTATATATTATATAAGACTGAAACATATATAGTATTAAACCAAGTATCAATGTCCGCCGCGATATTGTACCTTTCTGGTAAAGCTCTTACCGGTCTATACGAAGACAAAAATGGATTCCTTGTAACCGCAACAGGTGCCTTGGTTACAACATATAAATTTGCAAAAATAGATAAATTAAAAGTTCTGGCTATTCTAGAGTTTTTAACAGTTTTTGTTTTTATATATGGATTCTTAAAATGGTCCGAGGAACGCAAAGTTTTTACCATATCGGAAAAAATGATAATTAATTATATAACAGGGTTAATAGTATTGATATGTAACATAAGGTATCTTGTAGCAATTAAAAAAAATTCAAAACAAGAACCTCTTCAAAAGAACAATTTGGATATAAATTCTTTACTAGAGAATTTGTCTATCGCTGCATTTGCAATAGGTACGTCAATGATAATCTGTAAAAATGGTTATGGGTGGATTGGGTACATGGTTGCCCATACCGCAATTGGGATACTACTGTATAGAAAGAAAGATCACGTATTTGCTATATTTCAATTAATCTCAATGATAATAGCGAGCTTTTCTTTAATATTTTATATATTAGATATAAAAATTTAGATAACCCCACTTCGGTGGGATTTTTTTATGTTACACACGAAACATATAACTATACAATATTAAAGCTTTGGCGGACAAGCATTAAACGTTTCACGTGACACATTAATATTAGTTTCATGTGAAACACTATATAATTATGTCTTTTATATGATTTACTGTTCCAATTCTGTCTTTTTCATTAATTTTTACAGTAATTAGGTCAAGTTGCCATTTAACATCTTCAAATGGCTTACTTTTTGTTTCACGTGGCACGTTTAAGAGATAAACCTGTATAACCCTTGAAAGCCTTCGAAGCTTCATAGGGTGTAAATTTTGTATAGGGTCATATGTTTCACGTGAGACACTTTCTACTATATCTATTGATTTTTTATATACAATTACACTCTTAACCTCGATAAAATGAATAACACCATCTTTTTTAGCTATTAGATCTATTTCTCCGTATTTTTTAGTATAATTTTCTTCTAAAATAGAATAACCATGTTTCATGAGAAACCTTTTAGCTAATTCTTCTCCAATTTTACCTATTTTTTGTTTATCCGAAGTAAAAATTTTTGGCATAAATATATTATAGTATATCTATATTTAAATTAAAATGAAAGAGATGTTACACGTGACACATCTTAAATTATATATATTTTATAAAAATATCAATGTTACACGTGACACATATAGCTAAAGTGTTTCACGTGAAACACTTTATTGACTTTTTAAACTCTTTTCAAAAGAAAAATCTATTATATTATAATGTCCGATAGAAAATCCTTATTTTATAAGGATTTTAAGCCATAAAGGACATCAATGTCCTTTATAGAATATCAATGTCCAATAGAAGATTATTATAAAAAGACATACTTATACCCCTAATCCCCAGTTTTATCCCCAGTTTTATTATAAAATAAGGACTTTTTAACAGTCTATTGGACATCATTTTTATAAAGGACACAACCTGTCTTTTATAAAAATTCTAAAGGACATTATGTCTTATAGAATGTCCTTTAGAAAATAAAAACACATACAAAATTTGTATGTGTTTTTATTAATCTTAAATTCTAAGTCGGGGTGCAGAGAATCGAACTCTGATCTCACGGTCCCAAACCGCGTATACTACCACTGTACTACACCCCGACTTAATCTTTAAAAAAATGCTCTCACTTTCCTTACAGGAACTGTACACCTTTCATATCGTACTCACTTCGTTCTGTGCGATAAATTCAAGGTCTTGCGCTACGCTCACCCAAACCGCGTATACTACCACTGTACTACACCCCGTAGTGAGATTCATATCTACTACGGGATACACCCCAAAATAGTGATTTGAACTTTTATAGTTTAGCATACTTTTGAGATTATTCAATCATTTTTGACTTATTTGTTTTAATTTGGTATAAAGTTAAGTAAGTTCAAACTACTAAACAAAAAAATATGGAAAATCTAAAACAAAACCAGCCAAAAAGTTCCGAGAATCTCAGGATGATCGGTTATGTAACAATCAACAACCAAACAATAAAAATATGTTGTGAAACATATGAGACAATTAAAAGGGATACATTAAAAGAGAATGAAATGAATGTACCTATTCATGCCGGATTACATCTAAAGTTTAGCCCTGTATCATTACCAAAAAATATGGAAATGAAGGATTTCAAACAACTTGCTGATGATTTAGGTTTAAAAGTATGTAAAGAAAATCGTAATGAGGAACGATACATATTAAAAAAAGGTTTTCATTTAGGTATGACATTAACGGAATGTGCGTTAAAAGCCGCCGAATGGTTTAATAGCTTCAAAGAAGATGGAATAAAGGGTCAACCAATAAAGGACTCTATGTCCCACGCCGGGGGTGAGAATGTAGTACATCTACACGAAGGGGGACACCATTAAATTACCTTTATACTATTAAATTTCAATATAACAGGGGTTTGTATTTTATAACTCCTGTTTTTTTATTTCCTAAATACAAACACATAAGACCTATAACAAAAAATCCCTCGAGATTAGTCGAGGGATTTTTTAAGTTTTATTTAGTTATTAAAATTTTCTAAATATTCTTTGTACTCAGCATCGGTTAATTCACCGGTAGGATTACCATCAGGGCCAGTACGAACACGTCTTTCTCCTTCAGAAGCTGAAGCTACCATTCCTTGACTAGACTCATTATTAACTTCTAATTCTTCTTTTTTTACTTCTTGGTGGGGCATTTGTCCTTCTAACATAATATTTGACATTATTAATAATATATGTTACATTATACTCGAATCAAACACAAAAGTCAATAAAATATAGATATATGATAACAACACTAACGATGGAAGGGTTTATTGATGAAGAGACCCACAAAGATTTTAAAAAGAAAATCGAAAGAATAAGAGAATATGAGTTAAAAATCAATGTAACCGGGGGGTACGATACCCCTACTAAAAACATTGTAGAATTTATCCAAAACCATGAAACAGCAAAATGCCTCAAAACAATAGGGCTAGATAACGCTCAGAGTTCAGGATTATATTTGTTTTTAACAGGGGAAAAAAGAATTGCCCATCATCGAACAAAATTTCTTTTTCACCGACATTTTCACCCAAAGACAAAAAAAATAAGTCCAAATTTATCCGAAACAGAGTTTTTTTATGTAAAATATTTCTGTGAAAGAACAGGAATGTCTCTTACAAAGGCATTAAAATTAATGGAAGAGAATAATGGTAAAGGTAGGATTTTAAAAGCCTATGAAGCCAAAGAAATTGGGATAGTCCATGAAATATGGTAAATCCAAAAAATACAAAAAAATAAACAATTGGTCGGCAAAATCTGCTGACCTTTTTTATTTTTTAAAAATGTGCAAGATAAGGGAATCGAACCTTACAGGTTCAGTACACCTTTTCGATGAATTCAAAATAAATTTCTCATTCATAACGAAAAGCTTTTCGCTTCCCTTACATAAAGAAAGTAGTTTCTTTATTATCCTTTACTTTTGGTCACAAATAAATTTCTGACGAAATTTTTCGCGACCCCACCTCGCGGTTTTTGCCTTTCGTTATCACTCAAACAAAAACATCGCTCCGGTTCACAAAACCTAAAAATCCCCAGCAGTGGGGATTTTATTAACGGTTTTGTGCAGGATAAGGGAATCGAACCCTTGTATACTGCTTGGAAGGCAGTCATTCTACCACTAAATTAATCCT
>CAYNZJ010000030.1:0-5676 GCA_964401705.1 uncultured Candidatus Saccharibacteria bacterium | reverse complement strand
TATGAAGATACCACAAAATACATCTAAAGACAAGAAAATTTGCTTGATTGCTCTTAATATCAGAAGTAGTGAAAATGTTGGTTCATTTTTTCGTACAGCCGATGCTTGCGGGGTAAACCAAATATATCTTGTTGGAATTACTCCAACCCCACTGGATAAATTTAATCGTCCTGATAGTAAAATAGCTAAAACAGCATTAGGGGCTGAAAAATCAATACCATCTAATTATTATAAAACCATTACATCCTTGTTAAATAAACTTAAAAAAGACGGCTATACTATTTTAGCACTTGAACAAGCCCCAAATTCTGTAGATTACCGAAAGGTTACTTCTTTACTTGGAGGTCCGACCTCCAAGTTGGCTTTAATTGTAGGGAATGAAGTATCCGGTATCTCAAAAAGTGTTTTAAATAAAGTTGATCATATAGTTGAAATCCCAATGCGGGGAACGAAGGAGTCATTAAACGTATCAGTCGCTACAGGAATTGCTCTTTATGAATTAGCTCGCTCGTGGTAAAATAGATTTATGAAAAAAGAACATTTATTTATAGTAATTTTAGTTTTAATAGTTTTATTTGTTACTGTTTTTGCTGTAATTAGTACAAAACGTAGTAAGATTGATAAGAATCCAGAATTAACAACAGCTCTAAATTCTGTTGCTAAATCATTAACTGATTCTGGAGCAAAGTTTTACGGAGCATCATGGTGCCCACACTGTGCTGATCAAAAAGAATTTTTCCGCTCAACAATCAAAGACGTTCCTTATATTGAATGTAGCACTGGTGGGGCTGGGTCTCCTCAAACACAAGTTTGCATAGATGCTAAAATCCAAAGTTACCCTACATGGGAATTTGCTGGTGGGGTTAGAGCTTCTTTAGTTTTTACACCTTTTGATTTGGCTTATGTTAACAATTATCAAATAGCAGAAACTGATATTGTACAATTACAAAACCAAAAAGATGCATATTTGGCAACATTAAATGATGCTCAAAAGAAATCATATTTAACAGAAGTTGAAAATATTAAAGTAAAATTAAGTCCTGTTAAAAAATAATTATGCTTGAAATAGTTAACAAAATCTCAACATTTGGAACACTAATAACATTATTTATTTCAATTGTTACTGTTTTGTCTTTGGTTTTCTTTTATAAGGATAAAAATTTTTGGCTAACTTTTGTTAAAAAGAATGCTTTAAATTTGTATTTAATATTGCTTGTTAGCTCTACAATAATAATCTTGTATTATTCTGAAGTCGCATTATTTACTCCTTGTAAATTATGTTGGTTCCAAAGATTATTTATTTTTCCGCAAATTTTATTAGTTCTTGTTGCAAAGGCTAAAAAAGATATTGTAAATATTTTTAGTTATTTATCTTGGATGACTGGTATTGGGCTGGCTTTTTCATTACTTCATAATTATGTTTATTATTTCGGGGAAGAGACAGCTCTTACTTGTGATGCAGCGGCTAGTTGTAAAGCATACTATGTGTACGAATATGGGTTTGTAACTATTCCATTTATGGCGCTAGGATTATTCCTGTCATTAGGAACAATATTGTTAGTTCGCAAGTATTATAAATTTAATATTTAAAATAAAAACCGCTAATAATTTAGCGGTTTTTATTTATATAAATTTTGGTGGATAGGGCAGTAGTGGCTACTGCGTCCAGTAATCACAGTGCGGGTAATTGTGCCAGTACATTTGGGTTTAGTACATTTACTTCCGGTTTTACGATAAGCATTATGTTTGTTTTGAAATTCTCCACGAGCCCCATAAATGTTGCGGTAGTCGCTCATAGAATCCCCACCAAAGTCAATTCCTTTTTTCAAAATTTTAAGCATTTCTTTACAAAGTAGTTTTTTATATTTCTCAGGGATTTTATTCCATTTACTTTGTGGGTGGATATTGGAACTAAAAAGCATTTCATCGCTGTAAATATTCCCAATACCTGCAATTGTGCGGGTGTCCATTAATAGTATTTTAATTGGACGATTGTTTGCGGGGGCAGTGTCTAATGCTTTTTTAAAATCAGTATAACTAATGTCAGGGTTTATTGGCTCGGGGCCGTGCCCATGCAGATGAGTTTTATGATGGTCTTCATTTTCCAGTAGTGCAACTTTGGCAAATTTGCGAGAATCACACAAAACTAAGTGTTTTGTTTTTATTTCTCCCTGCCCTAATTTAGGGGAGGGTTGGGGAGGGGTAAGTGTAAACACAAAATGTATAAATCGGTTATATGGGTCATGTAACGCCAAATTTTTTTGTGTTTTACTTGGTATCCATCCGCCAGTTGGCGGATTAATTTTTTTATTATATTCATAGTCACCCACCATCATATGGCCAGTCATTTTCATATGAATTAAAATAATTGGTCCAGAATCTAGTTCTATTAAAATATTTTTACCTCGTCTTTTTGCTCTAATTATTTTTTTATTCTTTACAACCTTTGCAAAGTTTTTAAAATAAGGGAGATATTTAATAGTATTATAAAAGTCTACTCGGCTGGGTTTATTAACCGCCAAATCTGTCCAGACATCTTGTATAGTCCAGCCAACGCATTCGGTATTTATTCCATTTACAGTTGTTGTTACTTCAGGTAACTCGGGCATATTTACATTTTTCTTACGATTTTAAGTACAGTGCGGATAACTAGTTGAGTATCATTAGTATCAATATCAGGGGGTAATTTAGCTAGAGCTGATCTTATGTCTTGTGCGGAATACCCCAAGGCAGTTAATGCATCCAGTGCATCGTTAGTAACAGATCCAACACCTTCATCATTATTAACCATGTTTTTAATTTTGTCGCGTAGTTCTAGTATTATTTTTTCGGCTGTTTTTTTACCAATGCCGGAAACTTTGGTTAAATAATTTGCATCACCACGATTAATATAAGTTAGTAAATCATTTGGGCTAGCTAACGATAATATACCTAGTGCGCTCCGTGGTCCAATACCAGAAATGGTAATTAAAAGTTTGAATAAATCCCGTGATGTTTTGTTAGTAAAACCATATAGCTCCTGAGCATCTTCACGGACTACAAATACAGTTAAAATAGTGACATTATCACCAATCATTGGCATATCAATGGGTGTCATAAAAACAAGGTACCCAATACCATTATTGTCTATAACTACACCTTTTTCGTCTTTATCTACTACTGTACCTGTAATTTGAGCTATCATAGTCCTATTGTAGCATATTTTATTTTAGCTTTACTAAAAATTTTTTCTCGGTCCTGCGCCAAAGGATCCTCGGACGGCTCAAAAAACTTTTTATAAAGCTTTACTATGCTCCTTTCCTTTTTATAATTTTTCTGGTATAGTTATTTTGTCTTATATTGCCAGTGTCTCGGGAATATTAGATTTGTGTAGTTTGGTTCCGTGTAGCTAAATTACAGACATAAAATATGCCTCCCGTTAGAGACTGCGGTCGCTTCGGGAAAGAATAAAGAATTAAACATTAGAAATTAATTAAAAGGTGGGTATGTTGTTGAAAGACCGCGACCTGTCTCTAACGGGATGCCAATTACAAAATCAGCTAAAAAAGCACTTCGTGGATCAGTCAAGAAAAAAGCTGTAAACGATCGTGTTACTAAAATCTACAAAGAAGTAACAAAAAATGTTGTAAAACTTTCAAAGACTAATAAAGACGAAGCTAAAAAATTACTTTTTAAAGCTCAATCAGCAATTGATAAAGCAATGAAAAAAGGAGTTTTGAAAAAAAATACCGCTTCTCGTAAAAAGTCACTTCTTTCAAGAATAACTAAATAGGAAAATAAAAACCCCGCTTGATAATCAAGCGGGTTTCCTTTTTCGGAGTTTATTTTTTATAGGGTAGTGCTACCCTAAATAAGTTTTAAGAATTTTAATCTTTGATGTTCTTCTCAATTTTTTAAGAGCTTTTTCTTTGATCTGACGAACGCGTTTGCGTGTTAGACCCGTTTTTTCACTTATACTCTCAAGGGTATAAGTTGGTCCACCTTCTAATCCATAATAATATTTCAATACATCGCGCTCTTTTTCACTCAAGGTTTTTATTACACGTTGAATTTCTTTTTGAAGAGATTCTGTTGTTAATCCTGAATCAGGAGAGGGCTCGGTATCTTGGGCAAGAATATTGACCATTTCAAGGTCTTCACCTGTCATTTCAGGTGGAGGCTCATTTAAACTAAATGCCGTCCTGCTGGCTTTATTTATTCTTATCGCATTTTCAACGTCCCATAAAGGTAAATCTAATGCTACTGCAATTTCTTCGGCTGTAGGTTCACGTTCGTGCTCTTGCTCTAATTTTGCAGCCATAGCCGAAATACGTGCTATTGATCCTACTTTATTTAATGGAAGTCTCACAATACGAGATTGATCTGCCAAAGCTTGTAAGATTGACTGACGAATCCACCAAACGCCATATGAAATGAACTTAAAACCACGGGTTTCATCAAAACGTTTAGCAGCTTTCATTAAACCCAAATTCCCTTCATCGATAAGGTCTCCTAATGTGAGTCCTTGATTTTGGTATTGTTTGGACACCGATACTACGAAACGCAGATTTGCGTTCACTAGCTTTTCAAAGGCTGTTTGGTCGCCTTCTCTTATTCTTCTAGCTAATTCCACCTCTTCTTGGGCATCGATCATTGGAACCTTAGAAATTTCGTTAAGGTACTTGTCAAGCGATTTGTTTTCGCGATTAGTAAATTGTTTACTTATTTTTAGTTGCCTCATTTTTTTGTTATTTATTCACACTCTAATATAAAACAATACCCCCGTCAAGGGGGTTTATTTTTGTGGTTTTTATATACTTTCTTTTAGTTTTCTTTGGATTTTTTTAAAGACTCCGTTTTCATGCATTAATCCACCAATACAAGATACTATTAATATAAATATGTATGCACTAATTCCATAAACAGCAGGGAATGTTATCCCACGTAATGCCCCAAGGATAAAAATGAAATACCAAGTCGTGATAGACACGACTCCGGCAATGGTAGCTAATCTTCGCATTTTGCGATTCACTTCATGTGATAGACCAAATCGTGATTTACCATTATTACTAAAATCAATTTTTACTAATTTAGGACGGATATAGTAACCTAAAACAAGTCCATTAATAACCAAAACTAATAATCCAATATTTTTAGTTAAAAATTTCCCCGAAACTGAAAGTCTTTCAAAACTTGGAATAAAAAGCATTAATCCGCTAATTATTAAAATAATTAATGATACCCAAATTAATTTTGCTAGTTTGTCCATTAATTTAGCTTCTTGTGCGGTTATGTGTTTATCACCAACAAATTTAAAAAATAAAACATCAGTAATAGTTGCACTACCTACACCCAAAATTACACCAATTAAATGTAGTATTGTTGCCCCGCGTGTATAAATTTCAATTGTTTCCATCCCGTTAGAAGTAGGAAATCTAGATTTCCGTCCTTATTTAAAATATTAAAACTAAATTAATTTAATACAAATATAATGTATTTGCCCCCCCGTTAACGAAATAACTTCACACGGGACAATATATTTAAAATACCATATTTTAGACAAAACTAAAAACTTGAAAAAAGCTTTTAAATAAGGTAAGGTTGTAAGTGGAAGTGTGGCTGAGTGGTTTAAGGCAACTGTCTTGAAAACAGTCGTCCGTGAAAGCGGACCGTGAGTTCGAATCTCACCACTTCCGC
>CAYNZJ010000029.1:0-5829 GCA_964401705.1 uncultured Candidatus Saccharibacteria bacterium | reverse complement strand
TCTATCAAAGCTTATGGATTTAAAATAGTTAAATTATCTAGTAATACACTTCCTAAAAAAATCTTAGTAGACTGTGGTACTGGTCAAAATGTAGCTACAATTTTACTCCAAAAATAAGTATCTCAATTCTTAACCCAAAACCCCCATATAGGGGGGTTTTGTCTATTATTGATGTGTCCCATAGGCAAGACCTATGTACATAGGTCTTGCCTATGGGACAACGCGTTGTGTATAATATTACATATGGCTATAAGAAAAGTTTCTTTTAGTGAAAATGAGTTTTATCATTTGTATAATAGGGGTAATAGCAAACAGGTTATATTCAACGATAATGCTGATTATCTACATTTTGTTGGATTACTTTATTTATCAAATACTACTAAAAAATTTATTGTTCGTGAGTTAATTAAGGATGTTTATAAATTTGATCGCGGTGACCCGATTGTAGCAATAGGGGCTTATTGCTTAATGCCAAATCATTTTCATATTTTAATAACTGAAAAAGTCTCTGGGGGAATAAGTAAATTTATGCAAAAATTGACCACCGCTTATTCAATGTATTTTAATAAAAAATATAACCGTACAGGGGCTTTGTTTGAAGGTAAATTTAAATCTCAACATTTAAACACTGATGAATATTTAAAATATATTTTCTCATATATTCATCTTAATCCCGTAAAATTGATTGATAAAAATTGGAAAGAAGAGGGAATTAAAGATAAAAATTTAGTATTACAATATTTACTAAGTTACAAATATAGCAGTTATCTTGATTATAAAAATATAAATCGTAAAGAAAATCTAATATTGAGTATTTCAGATTTCCCTCCATATTTTTTAGAACATGGATCTTTTGATAGTGAAATATTTGATTGGTTGTCTTATAAAGATTTATTGTAATTTATCACACACATAGGCAAGACCTATGTACATAGGTCTTGCCTATGTGTGTTGGTATAGGGTATGTGAATCTTGGGTTTTTGTGCTAATATATAATATATGTCTCATGTATTAAAGGTTATAATTGGGTTTACGGTAATGATTGCTTTAGGAATAGGGGTTTTGTACTATCTTGATCAAAAATCTTTAACTGATTCTGGGGCAGTAAATGCCAGCTCGGGGTGTGCTTCTTGGGAAGAATGTTAATATCTATTTAAAAACCATTTACTTTTATTCTATAAAGGAGTATAAATATATATGAAATTGCACATAAAGAAGTAGTGAGAGTATAGTTTAAACCGCTTGTAAACGGACTATACTCTCTTTTTATTTTTATACTTGAAATATTTTCTATATATGCTATAGTGTTCCTAATGGCTGTAGACAATAGGATGCTAATAAGCGTAATACCTATCGAAGTCGAACTCGTTTACGAAGGATCATAGATTCCAAGTTTATCGAGGGACTACAGCCGCTAAATTAGCGGTTCATTTTATTTATATACATATGGCAATTACACTTGCACAAAAACAAAGTCAAACCAAAAATTTGGCAGAAGTTTTAAAAGGCAAGCAGTGTGTTGTTTTTGTAGAGTTCGGGAAATTTAAAGTTTATGATACGAATGCATTTCGTCGTCAACTTGGTTCAGCTGGTGTAACTTATACTGTCATTAAAAAAACTCTTTTAAAAAGAGTAATGATGGAAAATGGTTACAAAGGTGACCACCCAGAACTAGCAGGACAAATTGGTGTTGCAGTCAGTGATGACCCAATACTAGCAGCTCGTGAGGTATATAATTTTGCAAAGGCCAATAAAGGCACTGTATCAATTGTTGGAGGTGTATATGAAAATACATACCTTGGCAAAGATGCAATGATGGCTATTGCAACAATTCCATCTCGTGATGTGCTCTACACACAGCTTGTTTCAGTACTTATTGCCCCAATTCAAAAATTTGCAACAGCTCTTAATGAAATTGCAAAGAAGCAAGGCTAAATTAATAGAAGTTAGATAGTTATTAAATTATGGAAAATACAAAATTCGCTACAATGATCAGCGAAATCGAAAAAATGTCAGTTCTTGACTTGCACGAGCTTGTAAAAGCTTTGGAAGAAAAGTTTGACGTTAAAGCTGGTGCTATGGCAGTAGCTGGCCCAGCTGCAGCTGCAGGTGAATCTGCAGAAGAAAAATCAGCATATACTGTTGTTCTATCTTCAGCAGGTGAACAAAAAATCGCGGTTATGAAAGTAGTTAAAGAGGCTCTAGGTCTTGGTCTTAAAGAAGCTAAAGATATGGTTGATGGTGCGCCAGCAAACGTAAAAGAAGGTCTTAAGAAAGAAGAAGCCGAAGCTCTAAAGAAATCTCTTGAAGAAGCCGGAGCAACTGTTGAATTAAAATAATTCAAAATCCTAACTTGGAGGTCCGACCACCAAGTAAAAAAGAACCCTCTCTATCGGGTTCTTTTTGTTTCTTGTATGTTTTGACATATACTTATAAAAGTAGTATTGTTTGGAGAATAAATAAAGATATATGAAAACAAAATTAAAATATAAAAGATTTTGGTTAAGATTTTGGTTTTTAATGGCCGATCGTTTTAATTCAAATGGAGAAATTTTCTCCAGAAAAAGTTTACCTAGTAGTTATCTATTTAGTCGACAGTTTGATCTTAATGAATTAGAACTTGCTGAGCTTTATAAAATGAGCAAAGAAGAACAGTTTGAATATATGAATATGTATATTCATATAGGGTTACATCTTAGAGAAGAATCGGATAATTTAATTTTGGGGTATTTCCGGCATAGAGAATCAAATATTTTTAGGATTTTTTATTATTTTTTTGTAGCATTTTCGCCCTTAAAAATGATATCTTACTCTGAAGAAAGCTTTAAAAATGTATGGAATGATTTTACTCGTGAAATAGAACTCCATATTTGGATCAATGATAGGACTTATATAAGACAGGTCACATAACCTAAAGTAAAACTTTATTCCAGGTCTCTTTGGGCCTGGTTTTTTATTTGTGTAAAAGGCTTATTAGTGGTATGGCAAGGGGGGATAATATGTGGTAATATATAGGCATGGAAAGTCTAGGAATTCTATTTGGTTCACTTGCTCGGGTAAAACTGATGCGACATTTTTTAATGAATCCTGATACAAAATTTACAGTCAAGGATTTATCTGTTCGTTCAAAAATATCTTTAGCAGTACTTCGGCGTGAGCTTTTACAATTTAAAAAAGCTTCTCTTGTTAAAGACACAATTGTAACCACAACTAATTCTCGTGGGGGAACTAAAAAAGTCAAAGGTGTAATGTTTAATTCTGCATTTCCGCATCAAAAACCCTTATCGGATTTAATTTTAGAAAATAGTACATTGGACCGAGGAGCGCTTCTTCGTAAAATGAAAAAATCAGGCAAGTTAAAATTATTAGTATTGTCTGGAATATTAACTGGACTTACTGATGGACGATTGGATATTTTAATTGTTGGTAAAGACATTGAACCTAAAAAAGTTGATCGCATTATTCGTGAAATCGAAGCTGAGATTGGTCGCGAATTAACATATGCTGTTTTTGATACAGATGATTTTATTTATCGAATGAATATGTATGATAAATTAATTGCGGATGTACTGGATTACCCACATGAAAGACTTATTGATGTTTTGTCTATTTCAACTCGAAGAAGTATAAACTAAAGTTATCCACAATTGCTCTTTTTAAAGAGCAATTTTGTTTAGAAATTGGTATAATATATTTGTTAATCGTCGAAACATGTTAACAGATTTATTAATTTATTTTATACACATATGGATCTTTTTATGACATGGGCTGATACATTTCGTATCTCTCTAATGAGTGTAAGTGCTGGAGTAATTCAATTTGTTCCAAAACTTATACTAGTAATAGTGCTCTTTTTTATTGGTTGGGCTTTTGCTAAGATTGTATCAAGTGCTATCCAATCTCTTTCTAGAAAAACTCGTTTCGAAAATCTTTTCGAACAAGCTGGTATTACTGGCTCATTAGCTAAAAGTGGAATTCATTTTTCAGCTGGTAAAATAATTGGTGAAATAGTTCGCTGGGGATTAGTTGTAATCTTTTTGGTTCCAACTCTTGAATCACTTGGACTATCACAAACAACATCAATTCTAAAAGATGGGGTTTTGGAATATCTTCCAAAAATAGTTCACGCAGGTCTTGCTCTTATTATTGCTGTTGTTATCGCTCGTGGTATGCAAATTGCAACTACAACTGCAGCTCGTAGTGTGAATATTCGTTCAGCTACTACATTGGGAGCTTTTGTAAAATATATCATTTGGGTATTTGCAATAATGATTGCTTTAACTGAACTAGGTATTGGTGAACAAATTATTTATACAATTTTAATTGGTTTCATTGGGATGATTGCTGTTGGTGGAGCAATAGCAATAGGTCTTGGTGGTAAAGATATTGCTCATGATGCTTTAGCTCATTTAAAAGACGAACTTCGCCCAAGACAATAAATTTATTATCCTTAAAAAGCCTTCTTTAAATAGAAGGCTTTTTGTATTTTATGCCCTTGGCAGGTTGGGGGGAATAGCGCTTGACTTTTTAAAGTCATTGGTATATACTCTTCCCATCGATATGATTACAAGAAATAAATTTGAAATGGCTCGCGGTTAGGACACTGCTTCATTTTGGAGTAATGACTACCGCTTAGTGCGGTTTTTTATTTTGATCATATCGGTACAGAAATGAACTTTGACAACTACATAATCAATAATGCAAGTATTTCTGTGCGATTTTCCTACACTACGACATCGTGAATGTAGTGTTTGGGTCTTTTCTCGCACAGAATGTAGGTAAAAATAACTGTAAGAAAATCCGGGCAGTCATTAATTTTCATTAATTAATGATTTGCCTCAAACAATAAAAAGAAACAAATAATATACTAGTAAGCTAGTATAGATATACAAGTGGTGTATATGGTTCCTGATAGGAACCAAGAGCATATGGTGGATGCCTAGGCTTTAAGAAGCGATGAAGGACGTAGTATGGCTGCGATAAGCTTCGGGGAAGTGCCTAACAACTTTTGATCCGAAGATTTCCGAATGGGGAAACCTCATACTGTAAACCAGTATGATACAGAACTAGACTTTCTGTATGCGTACCCAGGGAAGTGAAACATCTCAGTACCTGGAGGAATAGAAAACAAATCTCGCAAGAGAACCATTTCCTTAGTAGCGGCGAGCGAAAAGGAAGAAGCCCAAACCTAGAGCAAGATGGTTTGTTTGATAGCAATATCGAGCACGCCATCTTGATCTGGGGGTTGTAAGATGGAGACGTCGTTTTACGAGAAGAGTTACAAAATACATATGTATGTGAAATATCTGGAAAGATATACCGTAGAGGGTGATAGTCCTGTAACAAAAACATATGTGTCTCTTTTGTCTTTATTCTTGAGTAGCACAGGACATGACTAGCTTGTGTGAATCCGGCAGCACTAACTGCCAAGGCTAAATATTCTTAAAGACCGATAGTGAACTAGTACCGTGAGGGAAAGGTGAAAAGCAGTCCGGGAGGACAATGAAATAGACCTGAAACCATATGCTTACAATGAGTAGGAGCTCTGATGTTAAAGTTAGAGTGACTGCGTGCCTATTGAAGAATGAGCCAACGAGTTCATTCGTATTGCTTGGCTAAGTGGCTAGAACCCACGCAGCCGTAGGGAAACCGAGTGTTAATAGCGCGTTTTCTGTAGTACGAATGAGACCCGAAGCCAGGTGAGCTTGCCATGGGCAGGTTGAATTTTTCAGAAATGAGAAAGGAGGACCGAACCGATAAGTCGTTCAACGCTTTCGGATGACCTGTGGTAAGGAGTGAAAAGCTAATCGAACCTGGTAATAGCTGGTT
>CAYNZJ010000028.1:0-6923 GCA_964401705.1 uncultured Candidatus Saccharibacteria bacterium | reverse complement strand
CTATGCTATAACTATGCTATAACTATGCTATAACTATGCTATAACTATGCTATAACTATGCTATAATAATGGAAATTAATTATATAAAGGGGTTATTATGGAATATAACGCTATTGTTGTTTTTACTTCAAAGAATTTAGAAGATATTTTTGATGAGGGTGGATCTGGTTGGTGGATTATTAGTAAGAACAGGGCTAAAAATATTAAATACGTTGTTTGTACACAAAATCAAAATGGTATTTGTACTGACAATTCAAAAACATATGCAAATGATCATTGTGCTTTTTTGGTGGGTAAAGTAGCAGATATTATTGAATCTTCTGATGAAAATGGTAAAAAAAGACAGCTTTTAAAATTTTCAGAATATGCAGAGATACAAGGGGATGGATACAAATGGCCTGGCTTTAGAAATCCAGTCTATTATACGAATCTAAATGATGTCAGTATTAATATTCAGGATCTTAAATTTGAACCTATGCCAGAAACCGAAGATTTAAAAGAAATATCTTTAAATGATGCCAAAAGAAGACTCGCTTTTACTTTAGGAGTTCCACTCTCAAGCATCTCTATATCTATAAATATATAAGAGAGGGATTTATTATGAGATATTTTTTAGTGATTATAGTGTTTATATTATCTTCTTGCACATCTTCAGATCAAGATAAAATTAACTCTGTGAAAAATGGTATTATGGATGGGCATAAGGCTATTACCGTAGGACAGGCATTTGATAAGTGGAGTGGTTGTGAATCTAAAACGCAAAGTTGGTTACTTACAAAGACGGATAATGGTACCAATATTATAATATTTAATTGTAAAAGTAATTTAGATGTTTTTGAGAAAACATACAGTTTTATGGTTGGGAATGAAAATGGTGGTCAAGAAAATGTAAAGTATGTTGATATAAAATCAATAGAATACAAAGCGATATGGGTTCTTAATAAGGATGATAGTTTTGAATTGAAGAATGTTGTTTTAAGTTTTGTTTGGAATGATGATAAATCTGTTGAATGGACTCCAGTAACTAATGTGCAAGAAGCACTTATTAATCAAGTATATTCAAATAAACAACTATTTTCAAATCTTGAAACAAATCCATACGGTAATAATTTAAGTATTTTAGCCACGCTTTATTCAGAAGCGAAATAAACAATTATAATTTTTTAGGATCGAAGATGAAAAAATCATTATGCTTATTAACATTCTTATGGTCAATTTCTGGCATTATAAGTGCAGAAACTGTTGATATAATAGGTTTTACTAGAACTGTGAATGGCTCACACGGTGGTAATTACTTTGGTGGATACAAAGTAAGTAAAGATAGAAACTCTATTGATTGTTCTATACAATATGGATCGGCACTATGTGATACGGGTAGTTGTGAAAAAAACATATTTGCTAAACTACGAGATAAATCAGAGACTTTAATGTATGATGAATATGGTAACGATAATAAGCAATTTGCGATGGCTAAAGTCGTAGTAGGACGAGCAAAAGATGGCAGTCTTACTCAGATTATGAAAGTCTTATCTATAGCTCCTGTAAAATTTAATTCGCAAGGTAGCGTAAGTGATTTAGAAAATATGTGTGCAAATGTTAAATCATCACCATATATGAGTATGAAATAATGATTAGCCAGTCTTTTTTATGTCTTATGTTTACATAATCTAAAGCTGTCCTAATTAGGACAGCTTTAGATCTTTATAGCGGTTGGAAAATGAGTAAATTATCGATATCAGAAGCAATTAGATTATCTGGAGTTAGCCGTTCACAATTTTATACAAAGTATATTAATAAGGGGGTTATAAGTGTTACTGTTGATGATGGTAAGAAGTTAATTGATACATCTGAGCTTATAAGAGTATTTGGTAATATACAACTTTCAGACAGTATTAATGAACAAGGTAGGACAACTGAGAACACTGAAAAACAAGCTGATAAAAACAAAATAATTGAGCTGCTAGAACATCAGTTAGTAGAAGCTAGAGCAAGAGAGCAAGAAGCTAAAGACAGGGAAATGTTATTACGCAAAGAAACTCAAGAACGTGAAAATTGGCTCAAATCTCAACTAGAGAAAGCTGCGCACTTACTAGAAAATAAAACCTCTAAACCCCGTAAAAAATTTCTGGGGATATTTTAATGATTCAAAAGCCTATAATGGATAAAGAATATTTCGAAAAAGCTAAGCAGCATATCTTGACGAAAGAAAAGCGTCAAAAAGCAGAAGATGAAGCAAAGTTACTAGGCACTGCAATGCAGCAACTATTGCCAGAAATTTTTGAAGATAGACGTGCTATCCCAAACTGCTTTTTGCGGGGTGCTTTGTTTGGTATGGTTCGCAAAGGACGTAGAGCTTTGGTTGAAAGCCAACCTATTTTTACGATGTCGCAATATAAAGTCTCATTTAGTGGTTCAGAAATGGATCAGAATGATTTAGAGCTGTGGGATACATTTATGTACCTAGCAAAGAATCGTAATGTTGAGAATGAATTACGTATCACTCTATATGATTTGTGTCAACAAATGAGGTTATCTCCAACTAAAACAGCATACGATGCGCTTATTGCAAGAACCAAACGCTTAAAATTTGGAGTTGTTACGATAACAACAGGGACAAAAGAATTTGGAGGAAGCTTAATCAACAATTATTATATCGATTCTGCGGGAGATGGAAAGCTGGTTATAGAATATAATAAAAAATTAACCCCTCTATTTAGTGAGGAAGATTACACCTTAATTAGTGCTGATATTAGGCACTTACTAGGAGATAATCAATTGGCTAGATGGTTATATAATTTTTATGAAAGTCACAATAAACCTATACCATTTGCCATTAATTTTTTACAAAAATTATGTAGAAGTGAAACAGAGCCAAAAGACTTTAAACGTAAGCTAAAACACGCCTTGGAATTAGTTAAAAAAGCCCATCTTGCAGTAAATTTAAAATCTAAATGGAGCTATGAGATAACTACCAGAGAGTTTTTACTGATTTATCCAACTGGTAAGACTAAAAAACAGTTAGATTTATTTAATAAATTTTAAGCCACCAACTATTGAGGTATCAGCCACCAACTATTGAGGTATCAGCCACCAACTATTGAGGTATCAGCCACCAACTATTGAGGTATCAGCCACCATACTATTGAGGTATCAGCCACCAAAAACCACGCAATCCCACTATTTGCAGTGCTTACAGCGAAACCTAATCCTTTATTTAATCCTTTATATAATCAATAAAAATCAACGTTATTTTTAATAAACGTCTTTTTAAGTGATTTTTATATTTAATCAAAACCTAATCCAAGTATAGAGATTTTCTGGTGCATTGAGCACCACTCAAATCGATGCGCTTTGCGCACCTAAAAATAGCTCGCTACGCTCACAAAATAGTTATTTGGTATCTTTGCCCTATCAGTAGACTTAAAAATGTCGCTATCGGCTTTAAAATGCGATTAGAGTGGTAATTAGAGCGCGAAGAGCCGTTGATTTTCTAAAAACTTTCCCGCGAATAAAAATTTTTATTATTTTAGGTTCGTTTATATGGTGGTTCGACGAGCTCACCCCCATACCCCCGTTAATTTTTAGTTGCCACTAATCAGGTCTTGACTTGTTTTTAATGGAAGAGTTCCACACTGAACATCTTTTGGATTTAAATTTCTCGCTTTATAGTATGCTTTTGCTAGTTGGCAGTTATCTTTCATCATTTCGTTAATACCATCATACCAAGATTGCAATGTTTGATACTTTCTTACTCCTGCGATTTTAGCTGGAATCTCAAAATACCAATTTACGCCCCAGCCTGCCATAAATCCAAAAGCCAACGTCAGCAAGATAACCCAGAATTTAAGTTGCCAACCTGTACCATTTGAAAGTAAGCTATTGTTGCGTTCTATCGCTCTGGCTTGTGTTTTAACTTCGTCGGTGAGGCTAGATAGGCTTACCGTGCTTATTGCGCTAGTTACGGCTTGTTTGATAGTTTGGTCTATCGTTGAGGTGTCTAATTTGGGTTTTATACTTGCTGCACCATAAACTGCCGTTTTGTAGTCCTCAACTAGCTTTTTTAATTCTGTCGTGTCAACTGGGGCTTTGTATTGGTTTAGCCGTGTTAAAAAGTCGTCTTGGATTTCTTTTTGCTTTTTTAGAAATGCTTTGATTAAGGTTTGATCATCCATTATTGCGCTCATCTAAAAATTTCTTGCCTTGACTTTTGTAGAACTCAAGCCATTTAGGTTTATTCTCAGGCGTTAGACCAAAGCCGTTTGCTTGTAATTCTGATTGAGTTTTGATCAGCAAGCCAATCAAGCAGTTTTTTAATTCTGTGCTATCGGCGATTTTATCAAATTCATCAGCGCCAAACACTAAAGGAATTAAGCCACCCCAATCATAGATTTTTTTATTGCGAAGTTTACGAGCTTGGCTTTTATGTTCTTTGTCTTTTTCACGTTCGATTTGTTTGGCTAACTTTTCTTTAGCTTTTAACTGTTGCTGTTCCAATCGTCTTAGTTGCAATTCTAGTTGTTTAACGGTTAGCTTCTTGGTTTCTGTTTTCTGGTTGATCTCTTGGCTATTATCAGTCATGTTGCTTACTCCATAGTATGTTATTGATACAAAGAGTAATTATACAATATTGCGCCGGATCTTCTGGTATAATTGTGCTTAGATTTAAGACGACGCTAATAGTACTCTTCATCGAAGTATGAGATAAGAGCGCACTTTACGCCTTGCTACGCAAAGCAGTGCGTTACTTTTTGCAAAAGTAACAAATTAGGAAAATACAAAAATGGCAATTTACACAATGCAAATAAAAACAGTTAGCCGAAGTATCGGACACAGCGCAACTGCTAAAATTGCATATAATTGCCGTGATAAAATCACAGACTTGCGGACTGGTGAAATTCACAAATACAATAGTAAAAAAATGTCAGAAGATTTAGTTTACTCAGAAATCACCTACAAAGATTTAACGCTAGATAAAAAAGAACGTTCCGAGATATGGAACAATGCGGAACTTGCTGAAAACCGCAAGGATAGCCGAACGGCTAGAGAATATGTTGTAGCTTTGCCAAAAGAACTAAGCACTGAGCAAAACATAGAATTGGTGCGAGAATTTGCCACAGAGTTAACAAACAAATTTAACAATGTTGCTGATTGGGCGATTCACAATGAGAAAGACGGAAACGGGAATATACATGCTCATATTTTAACTACTACCAGAGAGTTTAACCCAGAGAGCAAACAACTAGGAGAACGCACCGCTATAGAGTGGAATAACACTAAATGCCAAAAAAATAATGTGCCGGTAACGCAAGAACAAATCAAAGATATTCGAAAGGATTGGGAAACTATCCAGAATAAACACCTCACAATGGTAGGGCTTGATTTAGCAGTTAGTTGTGAACGCAAAGAAAATAGGGAAACCGTAAAAAAACACTTAGGTAAAGAAGCAGTAGCGCTCGAACGGCAAGGAGTTGAAACAGAGTTAGGCAATCATAATCGAACTATTGATAATGTTGTACAGTTGGAACGGCAGATTTATAGTGATGGCAATAACCTAGCCCGAGAACGGGCAGAGTTGGAGCGGTTAGAGCTACAGAAACAAGATATTGAACGAAAACAGCGGATTGATGAACAGCTAAAACAACAACTAGAACTAGTTAGACAACAGGAATTAATGCGCCTAGAGTTGTTGCGACAAGAGCAGGCAAAGCAAGCTGAAGACAAGAAACAAGCCGAGCTGAAAACCAAAGAACAAGAAGAGATTGAACGGTTAAAAGTACCAGCAGACAACTTTATAACAGCGCAACACAGGTATAAATTATTTGATATTGCCAGAGAACATAAGGAGTTTTTTACTAAGCAAACAACTGGAGATTATGAATATTGGACTAGTCGCACTGGTGACATAGACGTACATAGAACCCATGTAAATATTAATAAGCAAAGCGATGAGAGCATAAAATTAGCCTTAGATGTTGTAGTTAGCCAATTTGGTGACAAGCTCAATATTAACGGCAATGATGATTTTATTAAGGCTACTATTGAGATTATCACCAATGATGAACGTTATGCCAAGATTAGCCTAGAAAAACCAGAGCATCAGGAAATGTTAGACAGTAAACGATTAGACATTGAAATTGAAACAGCTGTAGATTTAGACCTAGACAATATCCCTGATTTAGATATTTCAAATGCGCCAGACCTTAATTTAGATGAGCCGAAGCAGCAGAAAAACCAGGAAATTGAGCACAAAATGGATAGAGGTTGGGGCATGAGTAGATAATTATTGACGTACTAATCATCTAGGTATATAATGTATTATTGTAATGCAAAAACAAATACAAATATATTGGTTAGGAAATAAATGCAATTTGAATGGGATGAAAATAAAAACAAATCGAATATAACCAAACATGGAATTAATTTCTTATTTGCAACGGAAATATTTTCAGATCCGTTAGCAATTGAGACAGATAGGATTATTGGATGTGAGGAACGTATTCAAATTATTGGAAAAATTGAGGAGTTTGTTATTTCTGTCGTGTATACGATAAGAAAATCAAATTATAGGTTAATATCAGCCAGACTCGCAAGTAAAAAAGAAAGGGCGCAATATGAACAGAAAAGAACAACTTGAAAGCTTGAAAAAAATGTCAGATAATGACATTGACTTTAGTGATATCCCAGAAATAGAAGATAATTTAGAATGGAGAATCAATCCATTCTTTAAACCGGTAAAATCCCAAATAACTGCTCGATTGGATAAAGATGTTGTTATGTGGTTAAAACTTCATGGCGATGTAACAAAATTTTTGAATAAGGTTCTTAGAGAAAAAATGTTTGAAGAACGTCATGATATGCTTCAAGGGTAAACTATGCTATAACTATGCTATAACTATGCTATAACTATGCTATAACTATGCTAT
>CAYNZJ010000027.1:0-6993 GCA_964401705.1 uncultured Candidatus Saccharibacteria bacterium | reverse complement strand
TTTATTCTAGAAATCTTTCAATATTGTTAATGAAAAAAAGACAAGCTGATTTCCCGCAATTTAAACCTCTTAATTTTCAAACTGTTGAAAAAAATAATATTATTACTTGTGGTAATATTCGTGTTAGATTCTTTGGAGTTACTCATACCGTCCCTGATTCTATGGGTATTGTAATTGAAACCCCTTATGGAATAATTGTTACCCCTGGAGATTACAAACTAGATCAAATAGACGGAGTAGTTAGTGAAGAAGAAGAAGCAGAATATGCATTCTTTGATAAAGAAAAAGTATTATTATTATTAACTGACTCTACAAACATTGAAAATGAAGGATTTTCATTAGCCGAAGTAAAAGTTCACGAAGGACTAGAGCGATTAATAAAATCTCTCCCTGGGCGTATTATTATTGCGGCTTTTGCTTCACATATAACTCGTTTAGTTAAAATTGTTTCAATTGCTGAATCTTTAAATAAAAAAGTTATCCTTGATGGAAGAAGTTTAAAGACAAACATGGAAGTTTGTGAACAAGCTGGACTTTTTAAACCAAAACCTGGAACAATAATTCCAGTTGAAGAAGCAGATAATTATCCTCCAAACCGTGTAATTATACTTATGACTGGGGCTCAGGGTGAAGAATTTGCTTCACTTAATAGAGCAGCTAATAAAACTCATAAAAAATTTACAATTCGTAAAGGTGACACTATTGTACTTTCAGCTAGTATCGTACCTGGAAACGAAATGGCGGTTCAGCATTTGAAAGATAATTTAACTCGTCATGGGGTTCATATAATTAGTTATCGTACAAATGAAGAAACAATTCATGCAACAGGACATGGTAACCAAGAAGATATTAAATGGCTCCATCGTAAAACCCATCCTAATTTCTTTATACCAATACATGGACATCATTCTATGCTTGTTCGTCATAAAGAATTAGCAATGGAATTAGGTATGCCCGAGGAAAACATTATTGTCCCAGATAATGGTTCTATAATTGAAATTATCGAAGGTGGAACAAAAATAGTACTCCGCAGGGAAAAAGCTCCTTCATCAATGATGATGGTAGATGGACACAGTGTTGGTGATATGAACGATGTTGTTATTCGTGATCGCCAAATGCTGTCTCAAGATGGAATGTTTGTACTTATTGCATCTGTTAATTCAAGAACTAGAAAACTGGTTAAATCCCCTGACATAATATCTCGAGGTTTTGTTTATTTAAAAGAAAACCAAGATTTATTAAGAGAGGTTAGAATTTTGATTAAAAAGACAATTGAAAACGGTAATGTTCCTTTGACTGATAATGCTCTTGAGAATATAAAAGAATCATTAGGTGAACAAATTTCACGAATCCTTTTCCAAAAAACAGCAAAAAGACCATTAGTTATACCAGTTGTAATTGCATTATAAAATAAAATGAATTTTACTAATATTTACACAAAAATACTTTATATCTCATACTTCTTTTTTTCTTGGGGTATTGGTTTTACTGTATATTCAAACTCTAAAGTTATTGAAATAATCAACGGCCGAGAAAATATTGGTATAATTTATGGAGCATCAGCTGCGCTTTCTTTAATTCTTTCAACTTGGGTTACTCCTCATTTGATAAAATTCTTAGGGAACCGAAGAACAATGGGGTTATCTATTTTATTATCTTTAGTTTCATTAATAGGTATTGGGTTTGCTTTTGATCCCCTACTGTCTGGAATTTCTTTTATTTTATTCTTTGCATCACAGATATTAATATCTTTTGGGTTTGATGTATTTTTTGAACACAATACAATAAAAGGATCTGCAGTAAGAGTCCGTGGTACTATTGTAGCACTTCAACACATTGGCCGAATGCTGGGACCTATGATAGCGGCAATAGTGACTTACAATTTAGGATTACGCGCACCATATAAAATATCATTTTTACTTTTGGTAATCACAGGAATAACTTTATATTTTGCAACAATTAAATTTAAAGATAAAAATTATCCCATAGCTAATTTCTTTAGCTCAATAAAAAAAATATTAAAAAGACCAGACTTACGAAAACCTTTAACATCTGTATTATTACTTCAAATATTTTATGCATTAATGGTGGCATATGTCCCAATTTATCTAGGAGATGTCTTAGGGATTGATGCTAAATCATTAGGGATTATGTTTACAATAATGCTTATACCTTTTGTTGTACTTGGCTATCCTGTGGGGAGAATACTTGATACCGGAATTTCAGGAAGAAGAGTTGCCCAGTTTGGTTTAATATTAATGACAATAGCAACACTTAGCTTCCCTTTTATTAAGACACAATCGGTTTTGATTTGGATTATTATTCTATTAGTTTCAAGAATTGGGGCTGTAATTTTAGAAACAGCTGGTGAAGGAATATTTTTTCGAAGTATAAAAGAAGAAGAAACAGAACTATTGGGTATTATGCGAGACATGCAACCATTAGGATATTTTATAGCATCATTAGTTGGAATTATCGTATTATCAATTGGAACAATAACAGATATTTTTTATGTGATCGGCATAATTTTGATTATTGGTATCATTATTACTAGTAAAAATAAAACATATGCGCATAAATAAATATTTAAAAGACAAAGGTTATACTACCCGCCGAGGAGCTGATGATTTGATTAACAAAGGAAGCGTCTATGTTAATGGTAAACGAGCACAATTAGGCCAAGAAGTAGACCCTAAAGACAAAATTGAAATCCGCGGAAGCAAAGGTGTCCGCGAGGAAAAACTTTACTATATTGCATACAATAAACCAATTGGTATCTTAACTAACAATGACGAGCGCGGAGGTAAAGATATTCTAACTACAACTCATTTTAAAGATACTGACGGTAAAAGTATTAAAGTATTCCCTGTCGGAAGACTAGATAAAGATTCATATGGTTTAATACTAATAACCAATGATGGCCGTATAACTGATAAATTGTTATCTCCAAGATTTAAACATGAGAAAGAATATTATGTAACTGTCGACAAACCATTTAATGATCTTTTCTTGCAAAGAATGCAAGGTGGTATAAGACTAGATGGGTCAGTGACAAGAGACTGCGTAACCGAAAGGATTTCTCCAAATAGTTTTAAAATAATTCTAACCGAAGGTAAAAAAAGACAAATTCGTAGAATGTGTGAAGCTTTACATTATGGTGTAGTTGATTTAAAAAGAGTCCGGATAATGAATATTGAACTTGGTAAACTTGCCCCTGGAGAATATAGACATATCGATGAGAAAAACAAAAAAATTCTATTAGCAATGTTATACGTCCCAGTAAAAGAAACAATGCAAAAAGCAATAGAAAAAGTAAAAATAACTAATGCTGAAAAGAAAACATTACCTAAAAAACTATTTTTAAAACCAGCCCCTAAAAAAACAATAACCCCCTATAAAAACCCAAATACCAAAGCTCGTAAGTCTAAAAAAAGATCAACCAGTAAACAAAAAAACAGAAGATAATTCTGTTTTTTTGTTTACTGAATTTTTCTATAATTATTCTAAGTTTGTATTAGTAATGGGTGTTTCTATTTTAGATTCATCCATTTTAATTTGAGCTTTTTCTCTAGCTTGATTTAAAGAAGTCAAAACAACTGCAGATAAAATACCTAATATAAAAATTATAGCAAAAATTGCAACAATTATTATAACTATTTTATTGCCATTATTTTTTATTTTTTTAACATCAATTTTTTTAACATCATCTATAGTATAACTAGCTGGGACAACTAAGGTTCTTGAAATCCGGTCATGCCAACCTCGTGGAGTATTATTAAAAAGAAAAGAGAAATTATCAAACGGAATATAACGTGAAAATGTTCTACCTAGTATTTGTAAAAATCTTGGTTTGGTCCCATCAATTCTAGTAACTTTTGTTTTGGTAATCCATTTACCTGGGGTTGATTGCCAAATCCCCTCAAAGAAAACATAATATAATGGGTATAATAAGAAAATCAAAACAGAGAACCAAATAGAATCAAAATTGACTTCTTTTATTTTAAATAATTCAGATAAAAATCCAGAAAAGAACCCAATCCAAAACCCAACAAATATACACAAGATAATATAAAATATTGAATCTAAAATATAATTCAAAAATCTAATTTCCATATTAACTGGTAGAAAAACTTCAGCATTAGATCCATTTGAATTAGAACCACATTGGGGACAAAAGACAGATTCTTGGGTTAATTCTACCCCACATTTTTGGCAAGACATAAATTTATTATTTATAACTATTATTAGATAATGGTAGCACTTTTAAAAAAAACAAAATAATTGGTTTATTTTAAATGCTCTTCAATATGGTCGACTTTTTCTTTGAGTTCATTGATTTGAGTAAATAGATGATTTAGGGTGATTTCTTCTTTTATTATTTCATTTTCAAATTGTTTTACTTCTTTTTTGTTTTCTTTTTCCATTTCAACTTCGTGTTTGATTTTTTTGATAATCAAAGTATTACCAATAAATGTTTGGATAAATAACCCAATTCCCCCTAAAATCAAAACCCCAAGTATTATCGATACTACCGGATCAAGATTATTAATATCGGCAATTTCCCATACACCACGCCAAAAAAGTACTACCCCAATACCTGCTAAAAATGCATGAATAAAAGGATATTCTTCAAAGGCTCTTCTTGCGCGTTCTTCAATTTTTAAAAATTGGTTTTTCATAAACCTATTATACCGTTTTATTTTTCCAAATCCAAGATTTCATCTATTCGGATTTTTTCTACGAATTCAGGTACGTGTGAGACTAGTATCATCGCTCCGGTGTATTTATTCAAAGCCTCGGCAATTACAGGAATATGACGAAAATTTATATGGTTTGTGGGCTCGTCCAGTATTAATAATCCTGGCTTTTCTAAAACAAGCCGAGCAAACGCTACAAGGCCTTTTTGCCCCTCTGAGAGCACCCCAAATTTAGTATGGATGAGTTCCCCAGTTATTAGAAAAATTGCAGCGGTAGCGCGCAAGGTTTCCTCGCGAGTAATTGTACCGGATTTTTCCATAGCTCCAATTAGGATTTGATGCACAGTTTGATCAAAATCCATATTTGAAAAATCTTGTCGATAATATCCAATCCGGACACCCCGACTAACTACTACCCCATCTTCTTGGCGGTTAGCGATTTTTTCCAGTAAGGTTGATTTACCAATACCATTGGGACCGCGCAATAATAGATGTTGGTTCTTTTTTAGATTTATATTTGCTGTTCGTTTACTAACATGACCTTGTTTAAATGTAGTAAAAAAACTAACCTCGGCAATAGTTCCTAAAAATTCGTCCTGCGCTGGAATTGTAAAATTACGAATTGTTCTGTCTTCTTGACGAACGTCAACTAATTCATCTTCTAAATCTTCTGCTAATTCACGCATGCGTTTAGCCACAAGACGTAATCTTCCACCTTTGTAAGCAAATTCATTAGCTTTTTCTTTTTTAGCAATGATGGTTTTTTGAAGCTGAGCATTTTTCATGTTTTCTTTTTCTACACGGGCAGTAATGTCTTTTAATACATCATTATAGTTCCCGGCATATTGCTCGACAATTTTGGTATGTACATCTAAATACAAAACCCCATCTGTAAAAGAATTCAAAAATTCTGCATCGTGCGAAATTACCAAAACTGTTTTTTTGTAATTAATCAAAAATTCAGTTAAATGTGCAATTCCCGCTTTGTCTAAATTATTTGTTGGCTCATCAAGTAGCAGTATATCTGGCTCTTGGATTAAAGCTGAAGCTAATAAAAGCCGAGCTTGTTGCCCGCCGGAAAAAGTTTTGATTATTCTGTCGTGGACTTTTTCATGACCTTTCAAATTTACAACTTCAAGAACATCGTCTATGCGTGGATCAATGTCGTAGACCTTTTTTTTAGGAAAACATTTTTCAAAAAATTCTCTAACAGTTAAATCCATTTCATCACGTGGTATAACTTGGCGAGATAGTGCAATAGTTGCCCCAGTTGCAATATTTATATCGCCATCCTCGGGACTATGTTTACCAGTAATTAAACCAAATAAAGTACTTTTACCAGCTCCATTTTGACCCATAATAGTTACTTTGGACCCAGAACGCACAGAAAAACTAACCTCTTTTAAAATAGGTTTATTTGGGCCATATTCAAATGAAACATCGTTAAATCGAATTACAACTGAATCTTTAGACATATATATGACTACATTACACTAAAAATCAAAATTTTCAAAGTAAAATAAAATGCTTCTAAATTTAGAAGCATTTTATTTTGCATTTATCTTATTGTATGAGTTATACCATTTTCAACTTTTTTCAAATCCGCAGCAGCTGCAATTTCCAAAACGGTATCAATATCATCGGTAATTAAATATAGCCCACGTTCATTATTTTCTATAGTTTCATATTCTTCAACTAAAAGATTTTTTATTAGTTTATCTATTGGATTCCAAAATTCTGTTCCAAAAAGAATAACCGGGATTTTATTCATTTTTTTAGTTTGAATTAATGTGATAACTTCAAAAAGTTCATCTAGTGTACCAAATCCCCCCGGACAATATATAGCAACTTCGGTAGAGTAACGAAGAGCAACTTTTCGAGTAAAGAAATAATTAAAAGGTATAACATCGGTAACGTATTTATTTGTCTTTTGTTCTCTGGGTAATGTAATTGTAGCCCCAATTGATGAACCATTAGCTCGATGCGCCCCGCGGTTACCGGCTTCCATTATTCCCCCGCCACCACCAGTAATAATTGCATAGCCTAAATCATGAGCCAATGCATATGCTAATTTTTCAACTTGAATATAATTAGGATTATCTTCACTAAGCCGTGCTGAACCATAAATAGTCGCAACACGAGAGAATTTTTGTAAACGGTCAATGCCTTGTTTTAATTCTTCTGTCATTTGGCAAACTTCTACCATTTCGCCATCTTTACCATAGCGCATCTCACAAGCATTGCGAATATCATCAACTGTTAAAATCTTATATTTTTCTACTTCATTTCCTTCCAT
>CAYNZJ010000026.1:0-7124 GCA_964401705.1 uncultured Candidatus Saccharibacteria bacterium | reverse complement strand
ATGGCAGTTATATCACATAAAGCTCAACGGGTTGCGGTGTTAATTGATGCGCAGAATTTGTACCACAGTGCACGGCATTTATATAAACACAAAGTTAACTTTGGAGCGATTTTAAAAGAAGCAGTTGGCGAACGTCAATTAGTCCGCGCAATTGCATATGTTATTTCAACCGAAGCAGGTGACGAAAAACAATTTTTCGATGCATTAGTTCGAGTTGGAATAGAAACCAAAACAAAAGATTTACAAGTATTTATTGATGGCTCTAAAAAAGCCGACTGGGATGTAGGTATAGCAATTGATGCAGTAAGATTAGCAGAGAAAGTTGATGTAATAGTTATCGTATCAGGTGATGGGGACTTTGTTCCACTAGTAGAATATTTAAAAAATAAAGTTCAAGTAGAAGGAATGAATTTCCTACAATCAACATCATCCAAGCTTATTGAATCATTAGATGCATTTACCGATATGGGTGTAGATTCTAAAAAATATTTACTGGGTGGTCCAAACATGAATCACAAAAGACCAACGGGAAGAAATATTAAGAAAAAATAACGCACCCCACCCTAACCCTCCCCGTACCCAGGGAGGAAAATCACACTAAATAAATAGCGAAATAAGTATTTAAGAAATGCCTTGCGGACTGCAGGAGCAGAGCAAATTTTACCCAGAAAATTATGTGTGCATTTCGAGAATACTTGTTAAGCTATTATGTGTAATAAAGAAAAATCTCTCATAAATGAGAGATTTTTCTTTATATTATTTTTTCTTAGCTACTGTTTTTTTAACTGTCTTTGTTTCGCCTTCTACTTTTACTTTTTTTACCATTGGTTTTTTAGCAACCTTTTTAGCTATTTTACGAGCTGTTGATTTTGAAATTACTTTCTTAGGAGCAACCTTTGCTTTTACTACTGTTTTTGTACCATCTTTTGCTTTTTGTGTAGCAGCATATTTTTCATGAGTACGACGCTTGGAAACAAGTTTAATAAGACCACGGCGTGAATGGTTATCTTTTGGATGTTTCTTTAAATGACCAGATAACATCTCGATGCGTTCAGCTAATACTGCAGCTTGAACATGAGATGACCCAGTGTCTTGATCATGAAGCTGGACCTTTTTCATCACAGCTTGTTTCTTTTTTGGTGTTAACATATGAGAATAATATACTTTAAAAATAGATTTTTTGCAAGGGCTTTTATTTTGCGACACCAACAAAACCTTGTATACTATATGATATGGAAGCAAACCAAGCATTAAGAAATTTTCTAGAACACCTTGAGATTGAAAAAGGGTCCAGTTTAAAGACCGTGGATAATTATAATCGTTATATTTCAAAGTTTTTTGAATGGGCTAAAATCAAAAATGTAAAAGATATCACTGAAGATAAAATCCGGGAATTTCGACTTTATTTAAATCGTCTACCTGGTAGCACCAAAGGCATGGGGCCAAGATCTGTAAATAATGCAGACAATACAATGAAAAGAAATACCCAAAATTATTACCTTATTGCTATTCGTCAATTTTTAAAATATTTGGGCAAACGTGGAATTACATCACTAGCTCCGGACAAGATAGAACTAGCTAAACTTCGTGAAAGACAAATCGACTTTTTAAGTGGCGATGAACTACAAAGGATTTTAAATGCCCCAAATGGTGACGATGAAAAATCATTACGCGACCGCGCGATATTGGAAATGCTCTTTTCTACAGGACTACGTATATCCGAATTATGCTCTCTCCCCCGTGATATTAATCTTGAGCGTGATGAAATATCAATTCGAGGTAAAGGTGAAAAGGTTCGAGTGGTTTTTATATCCGATGATGCCAAAAATGCAATTAAAAATTATTTAAAGAAAAGAAAAGATTTAGGTGGTGGACTTTTTGCTCCAGTTAGGTCTAACGGCACAAAAAATTCTAAAAATACAAAAGGAAATAATGACGATTTAACTCCCCGATCTATCCAACGCATGATTAAAATGTATGCCACCAAAGCCGGTATCATGAAACATGTTACCCCGCATGTCTTGCGCCATAGTTTTGCAACAGATTTACTTTCCAACGGGGCGGACATTCGTAGTGTCCAAATGATGCTGGGTCATGCTAACATTGCCACAACCCAAATCTATACCCATGTTACCGACGCACACCTTCGAGATATACATAAGAAATTTCACTCAAAAAAATAAATTGTCTCACTATCATTAAAAGCCTGCCCCGTAGTATTTTATAAAAATAAAATTACTATGGGGTTCCATAGTAAAAAATAAAAAAGCGGGGTTACCCGCTGTTTTTTTTAATTTCTTTAGTTTTCTTATTTTTGGACATAAAAACATGGATTACTATTGTTGCTAACACCCAGATAATAAAAATTATTCCCCAAGCAACCACATAGTCTATTTTTGTATCGTCTTTTAATCTTTTATTTTTACCTACAATAAAAAACAAGGCTGGTATGATTGATCCATATAAAATGGAGATAATTATCTTTTTCATAACACATATAATTTAAGTTACATTTAAAATACTCCAAAATAAACAAAAAGTCCAATATTGACATAATTTATATTTTTATGTATCTTTAGATAAATTGCACCTTTCCGGGGGTTATCAGGGTATTCTAACCCTATCCCCACCCATTCTTAATTAAACCCCCAAAAGGGATTATAACTACGGCTGCTAACGTAGTTTAATCAAGCAATACCTCTCGAAAGAGAGGTTTTTTAATACTCCAATATCTTATTTACTCTTTCTAAATACACTGCTGGCTCGGGACAACCCATTAATTGATTAGCTTTTTTACGAGTTGATTTGTACCATTTACCTGTTGGTTTTTGATTTTTAATTTCCCAAGGATCTAATATCTGATCAGCATAATCCTTTTGAAAAGCTTGTACGGCTTTAAATGTCGTTATCCCATACACTCCATCTATTTTACCTTTATAGTATCCCTTTTCTTTAAGGAACATTTGAATTGCTCCAACATCGCCACCCCGATCCCCAAAAGCATGATATTTAGTGAAAGCGGAACAGTTTTTAAAATTAACGTTAGAATTTGTTGGAGCAGAGATTAAAGAAGGTTGCGCCAATTCTTCATTTAATCCATTTGGTCCATATATTGAAGAGTTAGCTGTATTTAAATATAAGCCTTGTGTTTGTATTCCATTATTTTCAAATTCACCTCCTTGGTTATAAGATGCACCATTAGTTGGTCCAATATAAGAACCAACAGACTGATAACCAATATCATCATTAAATCCACCATTATCTCCTGTTGTAGAGCTATTTGTATTATTAGTATTCGCCCCAGTATTTGTATTAGTGTTTGTGTTAGCTTTTGGAGCTGTTGCCCGACCACGATTTTGGTTTGGGTATGTATAATAATTCGCAGTAGCATTGTATACAGGTAAAGGAGCTGGAGAAACTGGATTATTCACTTGATTAACCGGATAATTTACTCCATTAATAAGAACAGTTTTAGTTACAGGATTATAAACCCCATTAACTTTCCCAGAGTTATTTAAATTAGTTCCATTAATTATCTTTGGGTCATATACATTTACACCAGTACCATTTGCTGGGTCTTTAGCCGGGTTTATTTGACCATAAGTAATATTATACATTCCAAAACCAAGAAGAAGTATTGAAAAAAGAGTTACAATAACTTCAAGATGTATTGGATAATTTTGTCCGTGAATATCGTCCATAAATATATTATAGCACTTAAATCCAAAAAGTTAACGAGCTATAAATTATTATGCTAAAATAAAACCATGTTAAAAATTATATCTTGGAATATTAATGGGATTCGAGCAATTTGGAAAAGAGGTGATTTAAATTGGTTAATCGACCATGATATTGATGTTATTTGTTTTCAAGAAACCAAAGCCGAGGAAGACCAAGTTCCGAAAGAATTAAATGAGATGTTTGTAGATTATTACAAGGTCTATACTTCATCTAAACTACGCAAAGGCTATAGCGGGGTTGCAATGTATAGTAAAATTATCCCCGACAAAGTCGAAGGTCTTGGAATAAAAGAATTTGATGATGAAGGCCGAACAATAATAGCTCATTTTGGTAAAACAACAATTATTACATCATACTTCCCTAATGGTGGCCAAGGCCCGCACCGGCTGGAATACAAACTTAAATTCTATGATGCCTTTTTAAAAAAAATAATTGCATTAAGAAAAAAAGGTCAACGAGTATTTTTTTGCGGAGATGTAAATACTGCTCATACTGAAATTGATTTAGCTCGGCCGAAAGCCAACGTTATGAATACTGGGTTTTTACCTATTGAAAGAGCTTGGATAGATAAAGTAATAAAAAATGATTTTATTGATGTTTACCGTACAATCCACCCCGATGCCCGCGGAGAATATACTTACTGGGACCAAAAGACAGCATCAAGAGAGCGTAATGTTGGTTGGCGGATAGATTATTTCTTTATGGATAAAAAGTATTTAAAAGATGTAAAAAGTATTACCCACCATACCAATACCATGGGGTCTGACCATTGTCCGGTGGAATTAGTTTTAAAAAATTAAACCCATCCCCCTACCCCCTTCCCTTATCAAGGAAGCGGGTTTTAAGGTTGACAACCCTACCTCAAAAGCGTACAGTTTATATAATTTAAAATGTTTTAAAACTATTACGGCTATGAAAACAAAAATTAAAAAAACCAGCAAATTAAATTTTGTTTGGGATTATCTTACAAGGATAATCATCAACAAATGCAAAAAAATTGCACCGTTGATGTTTTCTTATGATCCACATGATCATGAGCGACACCAAAACCTTTATTACACAGATGAGTTGCAAAACTCACATTGTGTGACCTTAACAAAAAAAGAAATCGACAACATTGGTTTGTCGATTAAAAAAACGGGTGAAAGAATTTATGATTGTATATACAAAGAAAATCCAGAAAAAATTCTATTATTTGCAATCACTCATAACCACCAAAGAGAAGGAGGTTTATTGATTGCCAAGATTGATGGGTTCTGGGTTTCTTATAAAATCGGGAATTACCCTATTAAGATTACGAACAATATAGAATGCTTATTTAAAACCATCGATGAATGGTGGTTTGAAATAATGAAAGTTTGTAAAACCCATATTTTGTTAGAAACAAAACTGGAAGTTAACCTAACAAAAGAACTCATAAAAGCGGCCTAAATTGTTCATACAGATACGTGCCTTGTAAAAGGTGCACAAAGCGGAGGAATTCAAACACTTCCGCTTTTTTTATTACCTAAAAGATTGACAAAAAATTGTAGATAAGGTTTAATTTAAAAAAATAAAGATATGAAAGGTATAATATATTTCTCTGACATTTGGGAAAACATGCGAGAAAAAATAAAACTGCCCCTACTCTATATTTGGGGTTACCCATTTGCAAAATTTGGGAATGAGTATGTATATTACAAATACACAGACATGCAAGGTAAATATAGAAATGATTATAATCTGATAAACAAAAAGGATTTATTGGGTATAAAAAATTTAATATATGATCTTGAAATCACAGGTATATCTTTTGATAAAATAGAGGCACTTGTTAGAACAGAAAATCCAATTGGAGATTTTATTGCTATAAAAATTGACGATATGTACCTGCACCAAAGAATCCGTATAGTAGATTCTGGGGACTGGGAAGATTTACTTGATGTAGGTGAACCTATCTCAATAAATTTGGAAGAAAAAATATTTTATCTTTCACCAAACAGAACAGCTATTTTGCACTGGTTGGCATATTGGATAAAAGACCTTAATGGTAACATTCCACCCAAAGAACAAAAAAATATTAAGGGACTAATAAATAGAATAAAAAATTCTTTATAGTTAGTACCACAAAAAATAAAATCCTGCAGGTCAAACTGCAGGAAATTTTATTTCTTAACTCCATGTTTTTTGTGGAGTTGAGTAATTTCTTGTTCTTCTAATTCTTCCTTTTTTTCTTTAGCTTGCTCGCCTAAAGTTTTTAATTCTTTATCATCTAACTTATCCAATTCCCCTACGCGATTAAATAAATACTCTTGGGTATTTTTTTGTGGATCTTCTAATACTTCTTCAAGTAGTGCATTTAGCATCCAACCCATTCTTGGGCCGGGTTTGATTTTACAAGTATTCATTAAATCTTCACCATTGATTTTAAGTTGCTTAACACTTATTGGGTCACGCAATGCTTGTTCTATCATTGCGTGATATTTACGCAATCGGTATGGGGCTTCGGTTTTATCCATACCCACACGGTCACATTCACGAACTTGCATCAATTCCCAAATATGATCTACACCAACATTTTGTATCATTCGGCGTACGGGTGAAAGTGTAATAACTTCAGTATCAGAGAAAAACATATGATACCGTACCATTTTATAAACCAAATCAATTTCATTTCTGGAAAATTTTAGTCTTTCCATTATTTTTTTTGCCATCTTTGCCCCCACAACTTCATGACCATAAAAAGTAGGCTTCACGTTAGGTTCTAGTTTCAAGTTTCTAGTTTCAAGTGTAGGCGAAGTACCCCCTCCGCCTGTCGGCACCTCCCCCTTGTTAAGGGGGAGGCCGGGTAGGGGTATTCTTTTTGTTCTTGGTTTCCCTATATCATGAAAAAGTGCTGAAAGTCGAATATGAAATGGGAATCCGCCAGCTGGCGGATTTTTGTCAGCTGCATGTTGCAATGCTTGCAACAAATGATTATACACATCGTATTTATGTGCCCCACCTTGGAAACAACCTACGCCTTCTAATAATTCTGGAATAAAATATTCTAAGAGTCCAAAACGACGCAACATATCCACGCCCATTGCAGGATTATTGGAATTAATTATTTTTACAAATTCATCACGAATTCTCTCACTTGAAATATGTTTGATAAGTTCAGCATTTTTAATAATACTATTCATTGTACCGGTCTCTATTGCAAACCCAAGCTGTGCGGAAAATCTTACAGCGCGCATTAACCTTAGCGGGTCTTCATTAAACCGTTCATCGGCATTACCAACAGTGCGAATTATCTTATTTTGTAAATCTATTTGCCCATTATATAAATCAACTAAATCCCCTGTTTTAATACGGTAAGCCATTGCATTAACAGTAAAATCTCGGCGTGACAAATCATCATT
>CAYNZJ010000025.1:0-7268 GCA_964401705.1 uncultured Candidatus Saccharibacteria bacterium | reverse complement strand
AAAATGCTATACTACCTTTATGGATAAGCAATATTTTGAAAAAGCCTTTAAAAAATTAAATCCAGCTCAAAGAGAAGCTGTTGATAATATCGATGGTCCTGTTATGGTTATAGCTGGTCCAGGTACTGGTAAAACCCAAATTTTATCACTTCGAATTGCTAATATTCTTATAAAAACAGACATTAAAGCTGACGGAATTTTGTGTTTAACATTTACAAATTCAGGCGTGCGCGCTATGCGCGCACGCCTTTTTGACTATATCGGTGGGACTGCAACTCAAATCAAAATTTCAACATTTCATTCTTTTGCTGGTAATATTGTCGATGAGTTTTTTGAAGTTTTAGGCCTAGATCAGCCACCAACACTTTTAGATGATGCATCATCGGTTTCATTAGTTGATGAAATTTTAGAAAATGGAGAATGGGTTCATTTACGTCCACGGGGGGATTCCGGTAAATATTTTAAAGATATAAAATCATTAATTTCACTTTTAAAACGTGAAAATATTAGCCCTGATGATTTATTAACATCTATAAAATCTGATATTGATAAACTTCAAAATGATGAATCAAGTATCTCTACTCGTGGGGAAACTAAAGGAAAAATAAAAAGCACTGTTGAATCAAAAATTTCAGGTTTAATACGAACAACTGAAATTGTTAAATTTTATGGCGAGTATGAAAATTTAAAAAAAGAAAGAAATCTTTGTGACTATGATGATATCTTAAAATATGCTTTACAAATAATTATTAATTCTGAAGATGTAAAAGCCGAGATTTGTGAAAGGTATCAATATGTTTTAGTTGATGAGCATCAAGATTCAAGTGGAATTCAAAATCAAATACTGCAGGCTATTTGGGGTGATATCGAGTTACCTAATATCTTTGTAGTTGGAGATGATAGGCAATTAATCTATGGTTTCGGTGGAGCATCGATTGAATATTTTGAACAATTTAAAACATTATTTGGTAAAGCTAAATTAATTACCCTTGTTGAGAATTATCGTTCAACTCAAACTATCTTAGATACTGCAGACATTATGCTATCTAGTTCTTTAACTTTAGATAAACTAAAAAGCAATCATAAAGAAATACATAAACTTTCTCTTGTTGAATGTGCTTATCCTCGAGATGAAATTATTCGTGCTGGTATGGAAATCAAAGAAAAAATCAAAAATGGTATTGATCCAAATGACTGTGCTATTTTGGTTCCTAAAAATTATCAAGTCAAGAATGCTGTAGCAATATTAAGAGATATGGGGTTAGATGTAGCTTCGGATAATACTCTTACTCTTTTTGAAGCTAAAGAATCATTATCTTTTATAAATATTTTAAAAATTATTGATAACCCATATTGTGCATCGGCAATAGGAGAAATACTTTTTGACTCACTTTTTAATATTCCACCACTTGATGCGCATAAATTTTTACAAAATATTGATAAGTATAAATTATCAGTTATGGATTTAATTCAAAATTCTACCCCAACACTATTAACCAATCTGGATCCAATTAGTTCTTTGGGGTATAAAATCGAAGACTATATTAACCAAAATAATACTAAAGATGTTTATGAATTAATTCAGTATATTGGTGAAAATCTATTATTGGATACTGCACTTGATCATAATAATTTAATTAAAAGAATCGAAATAGTTAGAACAATGCTACATTTAGCATTACTTGTTCGTGAAAAATCTCAAAGAGAGAATAAACCTTTTAATTTAAAAATATTTTTAGAATTCATTAATCGTTTAGAGAATTATAACGAAGATATTCCACTGGCGGTTTTTTATGGAGGTCATGGAGTTAAGGTACTTACTTTGCATTCATCAAAAGGTTTAGAATTTGATTTTGTTTGGATTGCTCATATGGACGAAAAGGCTCTAATGCATAGCAAACGTCAAGCTTTTACTTTACCTCAAGATGTTTTAAATCACATAGAAGAAAAAGATGAACAAGTAGTAAAACGTCAATTATATGTTGCGTTAACCCGAGCAAAAAGATTTTGTACTTTTTCTTATTCTAAAATGAGTCTTTCTGGGGCCGAAAACGAGCTAGCCCATATAATAGCAGAACTTCCTTCAGAATTTTTTAATAAAAAAACATATGAGGAAACAGAAAAAGATATTCTAAATAATAATCCTAAACTATATGTAATTTCTAATAAAAAAAATCAAGATTTTAAAATCAATGATTTAGTAGACATGGTAAAAGAAGAATATGTTAAAACAAAAGTCTCTGTTACAATGCTTAATAATTTTTTTGAATGTCCTTGGAAATGGTATTTTAGAAATTTATTAAAATTGCCAGAAATGCTTTCCGAAAGTTTAATCTTTGGTAATATTGTTCATGGAAGTATTGAGCAAATTTTAAAATCATATTCCAAAAATTTAGATGAAATTATTCTAAGTCAAATTCATAAACAAAATATTTATGATGATAATTGGGTAAAAAGATTTAACCTTGAAGCTAAAAAAATTTTAGAGAATTGGGTAGAAAATAGATTACCTCAAATAGAAAAAGACTATATCAGCGAAAGGTCTGTTGCTTATCGTGATCCTAAATTCCCAAACCTTTCTTTCTACGGAAAAATCGATCTTACAGAGAGATTTAAAGACGGGGCTGTTAGAGTTACAGATTTCAAAACCGGTAGTATAAAAACAAAATCAGAAATAGAAAAATATAATGAAGAAGGTAGGCTTAGTGGGTATTTACGTCAATTAGCAATGTATTCATATTTAATAAATGGAGCAGAAAAGGGTGTAAAAGTAAATGAATCACGATTGGAATTTCTAGAAGCAAAAGATAAGGCAAAAGAATCAATTTATAAAACTCAAATTACTCAAGAAGAAATTGATTTACTAATTAGAGATATTGCTGAATATGACAAGTCGCTTAGTAGCGGAGAATGGGTAAATAGAGTTTGTAATTTTGAATCTTATGGGAAATCTAAAGAATGCCCTAATTGTGCTAGGGCAAAGATTTACACAGATTTACTAAACTAAATTAACTTCAATAGTTTTTTGGTTTCTTGGTCCATTATCAAGATATGCGGTGTATATTCCAAATCCCAATAAAATTAATATAATTATAAAAAGGATAGTTTTTAATTTTTTTACTTGCATATGTATAGTTTAACACATATAATGTATGATATAATAATAAGGTATTCAAATAATAAAAAATACTATGTCAAATAAAGGATTAACATTTTTAATAATTTTACTTTTACTTTTGTGCGGAGCAACATTTGGGGCTTTTTATTTAAAAATCCATCCGGAAATGCCTTTATCTCAAAAGATTTTTGGTAAAAAAGTTGTTGAAGTTAATGATGAAAATACTAATACTAACAATGTTCCAATTCAAAATAATAATGGTTATGTAAATACTAATGTAGTTGAAAATACTGTACCACCTGTTTCTAATAATACTCAAACAAATGAAAATGTTAAAGTTACACCACAAGGTGACCCTAATGATGTTGTAATTGTAGATACTAAACCCGAAGAAAAAATTCCAACTCCTAAACCAATCCCAACCCCAACCCCAACTCCAACACCAGAACCAACTCCAACACCTAAAGAAGATTCAACTGTAACTAAAATAACCTTAACTCTTAAGAAGGGTAGCAAGGGTCCTGAAGTTAAAATACTTCAACAATTTTTAATTGATAATGAATACCTAACCGGTACTAATATGGCGGATGGTGTTTTTGGTCCAATAACAGAATCGGCTGTTAAAAAGTTCCAAACAGAATACAAACTAACTTCTGACGGTATTGTAGGAGGCAAAACAAGAGACACAATTAATGAAATCTTAGCAAGTAACTAAAAATTAAATAAGCATTGAAATATACCCTTAAAAAGGGTATATTTGTTATATGGAAATTAAAGTAGACCAAACAGAGCAAGATCAGGTTTTATCTGGGCTTTTAAATAGAAATGATGCTGAAAGTTTGCGCATGCAACGCTATTTAGCTATGCCGGACCTATCTCGTACTGAAGGTAGCCCCCTTTGTGAAATGGTAAAAAGAATCAAAGCATTAGATGAATTTAAAGACTTTGATGTAATTGAAGTACCTGAAGTTGTTAGTACTGAAATTGGTTTTGATTTATTCGATTTTCCGATAGATCACCCAGCTCGTAGTAAAAGTGACACTTACTATATTGATGAATCTCATATATTGCGGACACAAATGACAGTAATGTGGTACTACTATTTGAATAATGAAAATATAAAAAATAAAATAGCTAATAATGAGCCAGTTGGTTGTTTTGCACATGGCAAAGTTTACCGCAAAGATGAAATTGACCGCAGACACATGAATGTTTTTCATCAACTTGATGGTTGGTATTTAATCCCTAAAGAAAAAGGTACAATTACCCGCACTGATTTAGAACGAGTTTTAACCGAAACAGTTTTAGCTATTTTTGGTAAGGATACAAAATATCGTTTTAACCCTGATACTTTTCCGTACACTGACCCTTCTCTTGAAATGGAAATTGAAGTCGATGGTAAATGGGTTGAGGTAAACGGTGCAGGTGTTGTACGTAGAAGTGTGCTGGATAAACTAGGGGTTGATTCAACCAAATGGACTGGCTGGGCTTTTGGATTAGGGCTTGAGCGCCTTGCAATAATTTCAACCAAACTTCCAGATATTAGACTACTGTGGTCAAACGATGAACGTGTTAAAAAACAACTTGTATTAGGTAATGTTTATAAAGAAGTCAGCCGTTACCCAGCTGTAATTCGTGATATCTCATTTATTGTTCCAAAAACATTTTCACCAAATGATTATTTTGACCTAGTTCGTGATGTATTGGGCGATATGGCCGAAGAGGTGGCACTAATGGACGAATACGAAAATGATGCAAAATTCGGCGCTGACAAAAAAAGCTATGCTTATCGCGTAACCTATCGTTCGCTTGATAAAACACTGACCGATGACGAAGTTAACACAATGCATAAAGAGCTTGAGACAAAAACTAGAGAAATTTTCGACGCAACTATTCGTTAACTGTTTAAAAAAGCTTATATATCAAAGTAAAAATAGCTTTTAAAAGCTTGGTGTATGTTGGGTTTTTTGCTATAATATAAAGTATACATGGTCCCGTTAGAAATATCAGATATTGACCGGGAGGTGTAAATTTTTATAATTATAAACTATTAAAATAATTTCTAACGGGATGGGAAAAGAAACAACAAAAAAATCATACGGTGCAGATGAAATCTCAGTCTTAGAAGGACTCGAGCCGGTTCGTCGTCGTCCGGGGATGTACATTGGTTCCACTGGTCTTGAAGGGCTCCATCATTTAGTTTGGGAAATTTTTGATAACTCTCGAGATGAAGCTATGGCCGGAGAGTGTAATAATATTGAAGTTACACTTTTACCAGGCAATCGTATTCGTGTAGCGGACAATGGCCGAGGTATCCCAGTTGATATTCATTCCAAAACTAAAGTCTCAGCACTTGAGACCGTTATGACTACTCTTCATGCCGGAGGTAAATTTGGTGGTGAAGGATCTGGGTATAAAGTGTCCGGTGGTCTTCATGGTGTTGGAGCATCTGTTGTTAATGCGCTTTCTGTTTACACTCGCGCTGAAGTTCATCGTGATGGTGGACGCTATGTACAAGAATATTCAAAAGGTGTTAAAAAATCTGCTGTTAAAAAAATTGAATCTTCAAAAATGCGCGGAACAATTATTACTTTTGAACCCGATGAAGAAATCTTTAAGGATCGTGAATTTAATTTAAACACAATTGTTCATCATTTTCGCCAACAAGCATATCTTGTAAAAGCTCTTCGTATAACTACTATTGATGCTCGTGATTTAGGGTCTGCTGTTTTAACTAAAAAGAATACAAATATAGATGATATATTTTGGTTTAAAGATTTAGGGCTTGAATTACCATCGCATACATTTTATTTTGAAGGTGGGCTTGTGTCTTTGGTTGAACATTATACTGAATATCAAAAACCAATTCATTCATCAATTTTCCATGTAGAAAAAGAACATGACAATGTTGCCGTTGAAGTTGTCTTTCGTTATATCGATGATGTTACAACACGTATAACAGCTTTTGCTAACAATATTGCAAACCCAGAATTTGGGACCCATGTTACTGGTTTTAAAACAGCTCTAACTCGTGTTATTAATTCTTATGCCAAAAAAGCTGGTCTTAGTAAAGAAACTGATGGTGGATTTACTGGGGACGATGTGCTAGAAGGCCTAGTTGCTGTAGTTTCAGTTAAAATGCCTGAAATCCAATTTGAAGGCCAAACCAAAGGAAAACTTGGATCAACCGAAGCCCAAGGCGCAGTTAATGCTGTTTTTGGTGATGCGCTATCAACTTTTTTTGAAGAGAATCCTGATGAAGCTAAAGCCATAATTAACAAATCACTTCTTGCTATGCGTGCTCGTAAAGCTGCCAAAGCCGCAAAAGATTCAGTTCTGCGTAAGGGCGCGCTCGAAGGTATGACGCTTCCAGGTAAATTGGCTGACTGTTCTACAAAATCAGCCGAGGAATCTGAATTGTTTATTGTAGAGGGAGATTCTGCGGGTGGTACAGCTAAAATGGGGCGTGACCGTCGTACTCAAGCCATCTTGCCACTACGTGGTAAAATTTTAAATATTGAACGAGCACGACTTGATCGAATGCTGGGTAGTGAACAAATTAAAAACCTTGTTGTTGCCATGGGTACAGCAATTGGCGATACTTTTGATATAACAAAATTACGTTACCATAAAGTCATTATTGCAACCGATGCGGACGTAGACGGAGCTCATATTCGAACTCTTATTTTAACTTTATTCTATAGATATTTTAGGCCACTTATTGATGGAGGATTTATTTATATTGCTCAACCACCATTATTTAAAATTAAAAAAGGTAAAGAAGTAATGTATGCATATTCTGATGAAGAACGTGATGCATTTATTGGGAAGGATGCTTCAGTTGTAGTTATTGAAGAGGAAGGTGGGATAGAACCAGTAGAAGGTGAAGAAGAAAATAAAGATTCTGAAAAGAATCCAGCATCTAGTGGAAAGAAAATTCATGTACAACGTTATAAAGGTCTTGGTGAAATGAACTCGGAAGAATTATGGGAAACAACAATGGACCCTGCCGCTCGTATCTTAAAACAAGTTCATGTTGATGATGCCGAAGAAGCTGATAAAATATTTGATATGTTAATGGGTTCTGATGTTGCTCCTCGTAAATCATTTATCCAAACCAACGCCAAATACGCAAATCTAGATATCTAAA
>CAYNZJ010000024.1:0-8605 GCA_964401705.1 uncultured Candidatus Saccharibacteria bacterium | reverse complement strand
CATGAGCGAAGGTATATTTTTTAAAATCATTATATTTGGTAAATTTTTTACCAACTGCAAATACTTCACGAAGTTGAGCAACTGATTTGATGATGTAACCTGTATCTTTGAATTCTTGGATCAACTCGTAAAGTCTAGTACTATACAAACTCCCAAAATTAGCAATTTCTTTGAGGTTATAGAGAACAAATTTTTGTTTAACTTGGGCTAGATACGGCATTATTTCTTCTGTAAATCTTACCTTTATTGCCCCTTCTTTGTGTTGATATTCAACTTGAGCGCAAACATTAATTTCTTGTGTTACAAATAGCTCTGGTTTTTCTAATGTTATGCTAGTTTTCATAAGTTTTTTACCAGCTATTTTTAAGATTCTGTAACAGCTATCGATGCTCACATTAAACTGTTGGCTAAACTCTTTAGCGGTTAGTGTGTGTTCACGTTCCAAAGAATCTATTTGTTTATATGTACCATTTGTATCAATTTTACCGAGTTTGCTAACGAGTTGTAAAAACACTTGATAATCGTTTAGATTGTAAGTGCCAAAATTAGCGTTATTTAGCTTCTTATTTTTGTAAACCTTAGGGGTTTTGCTTTTATGTAATTTTTGCATATTTATCCAGTTATAACAGTCAGCCAATTTCTCGCCGTTAGAGCAACAACGATATTATATAAAAACTCGCTTTAACTGTCAATAACTTTTGATCTAACACCGCCAAAAACTCGCCGATACACCGCCAAAAACTCGCCGATACACCCCAAAAACACCGCCAAAAACTCGCCGTGTATATATATACAAATAATTATACAAATAAAATTACTAAAAGAATAACTCCTGTGGATAAAATTTTGCTTAAAAACTGCGGTACAAATGGGGCTTTGCCCCCTCACTACGTGAGCCTCCCCCTAAAAAATAGCTACGCAGTTTTTTATGATGAGGGGTAGCGAGCTACACCCTCAAACACCCCAACATTTAACCAAGACTATCCACAAAATCTGTGAACAAGTTAAATTTAAGTTTTTAGGACAAGTTTTTAGAACGTGACAAGGCACAGATTTTCTAAAACTGATCCACGAATTGAGATTTTGATTTACGAAAGTTTTGGGTTTAAGGCGCGAGCCAATCGCGGTGAAACTAGACTGAACCGCAAAATAAACGCTAACTCAGTTAAAAAATCGAATCTAAGGCATGTTTTATGCCCTTTTATGCGTGTTTGAGGCTGGCGATGGTAGTGTCCTGTGCTTTGATGGTTCTAAATTGATTGGCTGGCTGGTAATTTGCTCTGTTGCTGCCCTAATATTGCGTAGCTAATCTATTATTATGTACACTTGAGCTTACACAGCTAACTGTTAATTAGCGGAAATAAGTTGTTAGCTAGATTGTGGTCAGGTAGGCTTTAGCCGTGAGCTGTCCATCAACCTGCTAATGGCTTATTCTGTGGTGCGTAGCAAATTAATGGTTTGCGCTCGTTGTTGTTTGCAACGTGTTAAAATTGTTGTTTATATAGTTTTAATTTTGCGTTTTTATAGTTGCGCAGATAGTTACAAGGTGTTATAATAATGACTGATAAATTTACAAAAATGACAAACATGAGCAAAAATCTAAAAATTGAATTGAACAAAAAACGCCGTTATGATGTTTTAAATTTTTTGGCGGATGGTGAGTACTGGACAACCGCGGAAAATATCAAAACATTGCTAAACGTTGAACATTTGGCATATGTCAGGCGTTTTTTAGATACATTAATTCGTGATCAATTTCTAATAAAACAATCTCAAATAGTAAATGGTTATAGCAAAAATTATTATTGCATTACCTCGCTTGGATTTGAGTTTGTAGGTGTTGAAGATGAGCCGAAAAAATCAAAACTTTCGCATTTAACAATGTACCACAATGAGCTAGTCCAACGGTTACATATAGCAGCGCTTAAAAGTGATAAATTTCTTACGTGGCAAACTGAAATTGTCTTGAAAAGAAAGCAAGAATTTAAAAGCTATCCGGATGCTTTATTTAATGACATCTCGATAGAGTTACAGCGAAATGCCTATAGTATAGATGCACTTCATAAGAAAATTGGCTTGTGCCTTGCGGATTGGTTCGATAAAAAATTTAGGCAAATTTTGTTTGTTTGTGTCGATAATTTAACGGCTGAACGTTTGAATGATGCAATAAATAAAGTTAATGAGATTAAAAACTCAAGAGGTGAAAATATTGTTGTTACTGTTGAAATGAAAGCTATTTTTAAATGTATCAATTATGATGAATTTGAAGGGTTTTTAAAAGATGAATAAAACTGTTTATGTGCAGGCGCATAGTAAAAAAGTTAGTTTTTTTAGTGCAAAATCATCAATAGAAAGATTACAAATTGATGAAGATCGTTTTGTTGATGATACGCAATGTGTTATTGATGCCTATAACAATGATGGCTACAAAGTTGTAAGTGTTACACCGATTCGTCAACCAGTATTTGAATTGACAATTGAGGATTTATTGCAGAGTAGAACCTCAGGCGTTTTAATTATTTTTGAAAAAGTAATTAAATAAAAAATAGTTATAATTTTTTGTAAAATATGCGTTTTCGTTGGTATTTTTTTAATTTATAGTTGTTAAAATATCGACTTGATTGAATTCTAATAATTATTTTGAAAAGGTAAATAAATGGAAAAAATATTAAAATTTGAGAGTTTTTTATTTAAACATTTTGTTGATTTTTGTACCACGATTTTTTTAACATTTCTGATGACTTTTTTTGTGGTATTTTTGCTATATAGTAGCAACAAATTTGTATTTCAATTTGATGTAAAACATTTTAAATTAATTTCTGTTTGTATCGGGTTTTCGTGTTTATTGTATTGCTTTAATGTGGTTAAAAATCTGAAATGAAAAGTATGTTTTTTATTATTCCTTTGATGATTATTGCAACTCTTTTGTACATTTATCAAAGCGATAAAGTGAATAAAGATGTGCAAGTTAATCATCAAGAAATGCGCGCAGAACGTGCTAAATTTGATGCCGATTTTGACCGCCGATGGGGTGATAAAACAGCGTCAGAAGTTGCCGAAAATAATGCGATAATTACAAAAGAACAGGCTAAATTAGAAAGCCTACATTTAGAACAGGAGGAAGTTAATAAGCAACGAGACAAGGCAACAGAAAAATTAAAAAATAGGCTTAGTAATGAGTTAGAAAGCCATAATAATAGTGCTAGTATTTATGATGAGTTAAATAAATAAATGGAGAAATTTATGAAAAAAATTTGGGTTATTTTATCGGCTGGTATGGTATTAGCTGGTTGTTCTGGTTCAAGTACTTCAAATAAAACTGAAGATCTATATTCAGATAATACGACAATGTCAAAAGTTAAAAATATGTTTCGTAGTACAAAAAATATTACAACAAAAGAAATGAATGTTGCTACTTTAATAGCTAGTACATTTGGTACATTACCAATGCCATTGCAGCGATTTACGGCTTATCATAGTGCTCATGATGAAAATAGCAAGACTATTCATACTCAAATTGACCTCGTTGTGGATGCAGATGAGTTTAAGAAAAATTTAGCACAATATAAAAAAGATTTATTAGCACAAGAGAGTATTGTTCCGTCTTTGGAAAGTCAAAATAAAGTTATGTATGATAGAGCTGTTAATGCGTTAAATGCTGCAAAAACTGGTGATGAAAATTACTTGTGGGGTTTTAATGTCGGTAATATTATATTTAATTCTGTAATTGGTGAAGCTAATGGCGGATGTAGTGGATGGTATAGTGGATTAAGAGATAGAAATGGTAATTTAGCTGAAGAGTATTCACTTGCAGAGATTGCATTTATTGCTAATGCCTTAGAAACAAAAATTGCGGATTCTATGTTAGATAAAACATTTTATAGTGAAGAAGATGCTAAAAAATATATTATAAATTATGCTTATAGTTTATCAGGTCAAGAGTTATTTAACATTGTTAAAGCTGCTCAAGAAGAGTATAATAAAGCTAAATATACTGCTGATTTTACGGGTGTGAATGGTATTCAATTTACTGTTAGTAATGGTAGTTCTTTTGCTTGTACTAATTCTGGTTTAGTATGGGGTAAAAATAATACTGATTGGTTCGGTGCTGGCAATTTATCAGGTAAAAAATACATAACAAAAGTTGAATATTCAGACAGTGCAGAGATGGGAAAATCTTATAAAATGGATTTAAATTCTAATTCTACACAGTCAAATAGTAACAGCGCAGATACTACAGTTAAATCTAAATAAAGGAAATATAATGGCACTAATTAAACAAATTAAAACTCAAGAAAAATCAAAGCTTTCTATAACAGTATCTAAAAAATTAGTTGATGATTTTAATATAGAACTTGAACTATTTAATGCAAAAAACAATCAAAATATTGCATTAGATTTTGATGGATTTGCAAAGAAATTAATTGCTGAGTTAAAGCAATTAAATAAATAAAAATGCCGCTGAAAAGCGGTTTTTTTATTTGCGTTCGTGTTATAATTTATAGTTGTGTGGTTAGTTGTTTAAGTGAGTTGTATTTAGGTGTATAATAAGGTTGTAATAACATCATTATACACAACTATAGAGGTATATACTGCGCTACGTAGCGCAGTATATTGTGCTTACGTATTTATAACGGGCTGTACGCCCTATAAATACTACAATTCTGGGGAATTGTAAGCACTTTTATTTGTTCCGCCACTCCCCCATCGTTTCACGAGTGAGGGCAACCCCCTACAACCGCAATTTAAAATAAATTTGTGCTATATGGTACGGTAATAAGCTGCGACAATTACGCCCTGAGGGGCTATCGTCTTGTTATTACCTTGTACGGGGTTGCCCTCACTCGCTCACCTCTAGGGAGGTTCACGGCAGGGGAGTGGCGGAGGGTAAACCCTCTACAAAAAAAGCAGACCCTAGGGGGTCTTTTAATCGCTTGGGCGATTAATTTATTTTGTATTCACCGACCCAATAACTACCCACTTTGGGAGTGGCTAGTTATTGGGTTGATTCCTGAATGTCATCAACAGCTCGGGGGCTTATAAATAAGCTCCGCCCCCGACTGTCTCGGCTAGCTGCCATTAAATTAGTGCTTGCCCTTTCTTTTCTTATGGAAAAGTAGGGAACCCTGCGCACTAATTTAATTATGTTGTTTTTGGAAAATAGGCGTTTTCGTTGGGGTTTTTATAGATTAGAGTTGTTACAATAGTAAGTAATTAAATTTTAATATTGGATAGTGTTTATGAAAAAATATCTTTACTCAGTAATTTTTTTAACCATTGCATATTTTATTTTTAAAGATGATATTGCAAAATTTATTAATCATTTGTTTTTTTATTCGGTAATTCCTTATTCTTGGTTTACTGTTCGCTTGCTTATTGGTGTGGTGGCTGTGGTTTCTATCTCTGCAACCATTACGATGTCAAATCGTGGCTGGTTCGGTACTTTTATGGCTTGTATTTTAATAATTCCAGCTTTAATAATTTTTTACTGGTTTCTAATGCACTTTATTGGAATGCTAAATTATTCACAGTATGATTTTAATGTTATGAATTGGGTTGCATGGTGGGTTATTAGTGGTGGAATTACGGCTTGGATTGTTGTGGTAGAATCAAGAGGAATAACCGCAAAAATTACGCGCTGGATTGATAGAAAAACAAGCCGTGGCATTAACTTGGTTGAAGATACCGCAACGATCTTTAAAAACCATGATGAGATTAAAACTAAATCTTATAATCCAGAAAGTTTTTATAAATTCAAAGAAGGCTTGGTTTTCATGTCTTTAGACGTTAAAGGTAAGCCAATTTATTGCGATTATGCGAGCTTCATTAAAAAATCACACGGTAATAGTATGGGAAAAAGTCAGGCAGGTAAAAATGTGGCTATTCAAAATATAGTTGTGCAATTAATGCACTATGATGAATTCGTCGTTATGTGTGATGCCAAAGATGGGGGCGATGATGTTATGGCTCCAGTGCTTTGGAAATATGCCAACAAATACGAAAAACCATACAATTATATTGAGCTATCCTTAACTGCGCCTGAACAGTTAAATATTTTGCAAATTAAAGATGCAGATTTTATAAAAAAAATCTTGATGCAGCTAGCTAAGTTAGAAGAGACTGAGGACATGGCAGTAAGTTATCATATACAAAAAGACGATGCAACGGCTCAAAAGATTGCGCTGTTTGTTGCTAGGTCTCAAGAAGAGGTTACGATTTACGATTTAGTAACGAAGCATTTGCAATTATTTTTTGACCCTAAAGCCAAAGAACAAACAAGCCTACAAACAGCTTTAATAAAACTTAGTTATAAACCTTGTATTAACGCAAAGAATGGGGCTAGATATGAAGATATTATCAAAGCGGGTGGGTGCTTGTATGTCCAAGCTAAAACCAAAGATGAAAACGTTATTTTAAGCGTTATAATTAGCTCGCTAAGGTTCGTTAAGTCTCAACAGAGAATTAGCCGAGTTGTTACCATTATTGGCGATGAATTTATGAAATATGCAAGTCAAGATTTCATTGATATTTTTACCGAGGGCGCAGGCAAAGGATTTAAATTAATCACGGCTTATCAAACGTCGGCATTGTTGGAAGTTAAGAGCATTGGCAAGACTTCGGAGCAAATGTTATCTGTAATTATGTCCAATAATAGTTATGAGTACATTTATGGCACACGTGATCCGTTAGTTCTAAGTGTTTTTGAAGAGCATTATAGTGGTACGAAAATCACTCATGAAGAAACTAAAAACGCTGAAACATCAATAGTGCTGGCAGACAAAGGCACAGGCGAAAAGCATCTTAAAAAAGTATTGACCGCACGTTATCCAAAAGAGTTACTTTCTAAATTACGGACAGGCGAGCACTTTTTATATCGTAGTGGAGAGTTGCTGGAGCTTTGCTACAATGGTTATTTGCCATTAATGACTGGAGAATTTAACAAAGATTCTGATGAGTTTGTACAAATGGTTAACGCATCGAGGAAATTAACATTAAGCGCAGAAAGTGCGATTGCTAAATCTATTGGGTATAGTGACCCATTACAGATGACCAAAGAAGATCCAGAAGCGGTTAAAACTGTGCTGGAGACGCAAGAAGAGTGTAACCCATTTGCGTAAAGCTACCGCCCTGCGGTTGGTGGGTGCGAATTGTGGCCATGGCGTAACCTGGCTACAATTCGCACTAGGTTAAAAAATCCCAAATAGTTTTTTTCTTGGTTTTGGGGTCTTGTCTTCGAGTAGATGTGTGGTTTTTTCTAGTTGCTGCTTAAACCATTCTTCACGCTCTTTTGCTTCTGCTAATTGCGCTCTTAACAATGCTACAAGTTCGCTGTTATCCTGTGTTTTACTGTTATCTTCAATTGGTAACTCCTGTGCTTTTTGGGTATCACAAAGTTTACAGTTTGGGAACACTCTTAATAGTTCACTGACATCAATATAAACTTTATCATTATCTCTAACAACGCTTATTTTACCTGTATTTATATAAGTTTTGTATAAATTAGTTCTACTAATTCCTGCTATTCGAGCTGCTTCGCTAATGCTGATTTTATTCATGTTAACACCTGTACTAATATTACATAGCGATTGTAACATACAAATAAAAAGCCCGCCAATTTTGGCGGGTTTTTTATTATTCTATAGCAGGCATTAAATCGTTATCTTCTTCAATTTTAAGCATTCGAATATCTTTGACAGAGAGTGGAAACCATGGGTATTGTTTCGCTAATTTTTGGATTACAACAACACATTTTACAGCGGTGATAGTGTCATTACCAAAGTAAACACTCTTTTGAATCCAGTTAAATCCATTTGCAGTTAAGAATTTTTGTATATCACCCCAAGCATTTGTATATGATGAATTGTGATAATGTAACTCTAATTGAGATACTTCTAAATCAAATGTTACAGCATATGTCATTTTTAATATCCTTAATATTAGTTTATTACCATTATTGTACACTAAATACCTTTGTAATTCTCTATTACTACCATAATAGTGAACTGTTTTTACTGCTAAGTTATTAGATTAATTCATGCTCTATTGCAAATATTTTAGCTTCTGCTTCGGTTAAATTTTTAACTTTCATTAATAAAGTAATGATTTCTTTAGTTGTTTCCACTGCTGTATTAACTCGTCTCTTATCTGCATTTATTGCACCTTTTGCGATGGCTTTAATTGTTTCTTTTGCTGATGTGTCCTTACGTTCGTTAAGTGCTTTTTGTACCTCTGGAACTGGTTTAATTCCTACTTTAGCTAGCCCTTTTACTGTAGATTTTAGCAACTTTTGCCCCATACTGGCGGTTTCTACTAAGGTTAATTCTGGTTGTGTCGGTGGAACTTGTGGCGGTAGATTGTCGTCGTCTTGGTCTTGCTTTGGTTTACGCCTAGGTTTAACCGTCATATTTACAAGTTGTTTAGTTGCAGGGTTGTATCCCTGTGCTGTATGGCTAGGAGTGAACTCAAAACGAATTGCAACAACTTTGCGTCCCTCTTTCAACTCATTAAACCGCAAATTCATCTCATATTGTGAATTTATTTCTCCCACTGCATGAGCGAAGGTATATTTTTTAAAATCATTATATTTGGTAAATTTTTTACCAAC
>CAYNZJ010000023.1:0-8739 GCA_964401705.1 uncultured Candidatus Saccharibacteria bacterium | reverse complement strand
GCTGTGGTTGTGGTGATTGATGAGGATGGTTGGGTTGTGGTGGTGGGGGTGGAGAGTTGAGAGAGTTTTAGGATGAAAGTATCATTGTTACCAGAAGAGTTTAGCGTACTTATTCCTGCCCCAGGATCGAAATCAGCAGATGTATCAAAATATCCTGCCAAATACAAGCTATTAGAAGAATCTATATAGATAGACTGGGGATAGACATACCCAGAACCACCAAAGCTTTTAACTAAAATAAAATCACCTGAAGAGTCGAGTTTTAAAACAAAACCGTCACCGTCTCCAGATGTGGTTACATTATTTGTGCCTGCACCAGGATCAAAGTCTACAGTTCCTTCAAAAAATCCAGTAAAATATAAATCATTAAATGAATCTACTACACTTGAAGATATTTCAGTATATCCAGCAGAACCAAAACTCTTCACCCAGACAAAATTACCTGATGAGTCGAGTTTGGAAATAAAGGCGTTACTATCACCGTTGGCTGTTATATTAGTAGTTCCTGCACCAGGATCAAAATCTACAGTTTCTGAAAATGCTCCACTTATATAGAGATTTCCTAATGAATCAAAAATAAGAGAATAAGGGGTTTCATATCCTGTACCCCCAATACTTTTTGCCCATACAAAATTACCTGATGAGTCGAGTTTGGAAATAAAAGCATCACTATTTCCAACTAAGGTTAATGTGCTGGTTCCAGCACCTGGATCGAAATCTCCTGTGTTCTGAAAATATCCAACAGTATAAACATTACCAGAAGAATCTACTTTTATATCTTTTCCTTCGTCGTGATCAGTTACACTCCCAAAACTTTTCGCCCATACAAAATTACCTGATGAATTAAGTTTCAAAATAAAGACATCTCCAGTGTAAATTGATGAATTTATTAGATCACTAGTTCCCACTCCGGGATCGAAATCAGCAGTACCAAGGAAATATCCTGTAACATAAATATTATTAGAAGAATCTAGTTGTATAGACATACCCCGATCATCATTTGAACCACCTACGGTTTTCACCCACACAAAATTACCTGATGAGTCAAGTTTTAAAATAAAAATATCAAAATACCCATTTGAGGTTACATTATTTGTTCCTGCGCCAGGATCAAAATCAACAGTATCTTCAAAATATCCAGTTATATACAAATTACCTGAAGAATCTAATTTTGAAGAATATGATTGATCACCACCAGTGTTTCCAATTTTTTTTGCCCATACAAAATTACCTGATGAGTCGAGTTTGGAAATAAATATATCGTAAGCTCCGCTTGATGTCATATTACTTGTTCCTGCACCAGGATCAAAATCAACAGTGTCATCAAAAATACCAACTGTATATACGTTACCTTGCGAATCAACATTAATTTCATAGGGTTCCTCTGTTTCTGTACTACTAAAACCTTTAACCCAAGCAAAACTTGTATCAGCCCAAACTTGCCCAGCATTACTTAACAATAATGTGAGTATAAAAATGCCTGAAAATATTTTTCTACTGAAGCTTTTCATCTATATATTCATTATACTACTTAATACATAAAATAAAACCCCATATGGGGTTTTATTTTATGTATCTTCTACTATTAAATTTATTGAATTGTAACTGTGGCAGTATTTGAATAATTAACCGTAGCATTGGCTACCATATCACGAGATCTTACTTTGAAATACCATTTACCTTTTGAAAGAGGGTTTGATGGTGTAAAGCTATTTGATGCAACATTGATTTGTGTGACACCTGATGTAAAGTTTGGATTTTGTGAATAGTAAACTGCATAAGGTAATTTACTGTGCATACCTACACCACCAGCATTGTCTGTTGAATTGTCCCAAGTAATAGTAGGTGTTGTTGATGTTGTAGTAGATGGCCCTGTAACATTTTGAACTACTGATGGGGCAACCGTATCGATGATTACGCTACCAACTTCTGAGTAGTTTGAATAATTATTGTTAATATCAATTGCTCTGATACGCACAAACCATTCACCATCTGTTAAATTTGGTGTGGTATAGCTGTTTGTAGTAGAAGTTGCATTTGTAACACCGGTTCCAAATGTATTATCTTTTGAAATTTCTATTTCGTAAGGATTTGCACTTAAACCACTATTACTACTTGAAGCTGTCCAAGTAAATTTAGGGTTTTTGGTTTTTGTAGGAGTTGTGGTTACAGGAGCACTTGGTGCTGATATTGGGCAACCAGGTGTAGTAAATGTTTCATTTGCACCATAACCTGTACCAACAGTATTAACTGCGTATGCACGATAATTATAAGTCGTACCACAAGCTAAATTGTTGACTGTTATTGAAAATAATCCACTCGTACTAATTTTCTGAATACGATTATTCCCCGAGTCGGCTACATAAATATTACCACTAGCATCAAATGCTATACCTTGAGGGCTATTAAATGAACCATTTGTACTACCAGCGTCACCCGTTTTTGATACAAAGCTTCCTGTATTATCAAATTTTTGTATACGGCTGTTTTCATCAGCAACGTATATATTGCCATCTATATCAACCAAGATACCAGAAGGGAGTAATAATTCACCATCTTCTGTTCCATAGTTACCGAATTTCATTAAAAAGTTACCAGATGAATCAAACTTTTGTATACGGTTATTGTTACGGTCTGCTACGTAAATATCATTATTTGAATCAATTGCTAAATCATAAGCTGGTTTAAATTGACCATCACCACTACCGTAACTACCCCATTTTGTTATATAACTCCCAGTAGAGCTAAATTTTGTTATACGTGAATTATCATAATCTGAAACATAAACATTGTTTAATGAATCAATTACAAGATCTTGTGGGTAAGAAATTTTACCATTACCACTGCCATAATTTCCCCAACTTGTTATGTAGTTCCCCGATGAATCAAACTTTTTAATTTTATGATTATCGCTATCAGCTACATAAACGTTGTTTAAACTATCAACAGCAATACCACGCGGATATTTGAATTGAGTAGTACCTGATCCAAAACTTCCCCATTTGGTTACAAAATTACCAGACGAATCAAATTTTTGTATACGATGATTTAATCTATCAGCTACATAGATATTACCATTACTATCAAAAGCTATAGATCGTGGTCCCTCAAATTGGCCATTACCACTGCCGTAACTTCCGAATTTTGAAACATAACCAAATGACCCACCAAAATTACCATTTTCTTTTATGGTGGTTCCGTAATTTGTAGTTGTACCTATATCAAAACCACGCTCGGTTACAACGTCTTCACCTACGCTTTTAATGTCAGCATTTAGGCTATAACTTACACCGCTATTTATTGTTGCAACATTTGTCGAAATTGTTGGCTTACAATTATAATTTGTTGTAAAAGTTTTATCTTGACCATAACCAGTACCAACAGAATTTTTTGCAAATGCACGATAATGATATTTTGTATAACACTCCAATCCATCAACTGTTATTGTAAATGCTCCTGATGAAAAATTACCGTCTTGTGTTGTTATTGAGCCATAATTAGTAGTTAAACCAAATTCAAACCCACGTTCAGTCAGAGGCCCTTGCCCAATATCGGTGATGATGCCAGGCAATTTTGCACTAGAGATTGTTGTATCATACGCCAAGTCAGTTTCAATAATTGGTACAGAACAAGGACTTGTTTTAAATGTAGATTCAGTACTATAACCAGCTCTTAAAGAGTTAGCACTATAAGCTTGGTAATAATAAGTTGTATTACAAGTAAGACCGGTTAAATCTAAAGAAAAATCACCAGTACTAAACGTACCAATTTCTTTAACAAAACTACCATAAGTATTTGTTGTGCCGTATCTGAATCCACGCACGATATTATCTTCACCACCAGTGTTTGTAATATTGCCATTTAAAGTAACGGAATTTGTATCTAAGTTTGTTGCAGTATTTAATGAAACTGTAGGTACAGCAATATTGTCTTTAACGATGCGCATTAACGGGTCTCCAACTACAATTGCTTGCCAATTAATAGTAGGTAAAGACATATATGCAGAATCAGCCCAAGTATAACCCACTGAATATGCCGGCATATAGACTGAATCATTTGGAACACCTGTAGTAAAAGGTTCGTAAACATTACCAATACCACCTGACCCACCAGAACGAATGAACTGGTAAATTTGCCCAAAGTTTGTATTGTCAGGCTCTACATTACTAAATGCTGTGTATGATTCATAAGTACTTGCGACCGCTCCATTCAAATAATTAAAATCAAGATCATTGTTGAAAAAGTCATTACCTAAACCTGCGTAAATACCATAACTTACATAACCCATAACACTGTTTGAAATACTTTTGACTGCACTTGTACCTGTTGTAAATGGATCGGGGTAAGTATTTTTACCAAGATTTTTTAAATTAGTTGCTGTGTTAGTTATTGAGTCAAATCCAAAATTATTAGCTCCACTATATCGATCTAGAATGAAAGAGCCTGTGCCGGATTTATCAGCATCATATGCGCGATCAATCATATCTTTAACATCTGCCATAGTGTAACCGTCCAGGCGTGTGACTAAATATTGCATTTTAACATCAGTGCCAAAAGTATTTGATTTAAAACGGTAAGTTAAATCTAAATTAGGGTCAGCATTAAAATATGGGTTTGTGATTTTACCATCAGTACTACTGTAGTTGGATTGAAAAAGGAACATTGTCGATGCGTCAACAGATGAATGATTACCTGCAGCATTTACATAATTATTTGCAGCACCCGAAATATCATAAACCTTCATTGGAATACCGTATATTAAAACAATATATTTAATACTGTCTTTTAGATTGTTATCAGTTAAGTATGTTTCAAGAGGAGATTTTATATAAATGTTGTAGTCAGATCGTGTGATTGCAAGCGTTGTTGGAGTATTTATACCTACAACATTACCGCTTGGAATACTTCTTTTGTTTGCATAATAATTTGCAAGCTCAAGAGAGTCTTGGGTTGAATCATTATTGCTATCAGCAGTATAGGCCGAGTTATATACGACCAAAACTTCACTAGCTGTAGCCAGACCTTCGTTGGTTGGGCTTGCGGCAAAGCTAAAAGCTGGGGTTAATAATATAGCTGATAAAACAAAAAAGCTAAACGCCTTATATAAATTTTTCATATCCCGCATAATAACACATATATTCATTACTTGCAAGTTTTAAAGAAATGTGCTATAGTGTTTTCGAAATATAAAACATATAAACAAATGAAAAAAATTACCAACAACAGAAACCGCATTTCGTCTTTGATGGCGATCTTACTAACTTTTTTTGGTCTAACTAGCCAAAGATCTTATTCCAACTGCTTGCAGTTGAGAGTAGACTCTACAAAATTTTCAAAAACTGCTGGAACATTCACTTTCTTCGTATCTGCGGGTAAGTGCAAGTACGATGACTTCACCTTAGGAGACGGGAAACTTAAGATTTCCATGTCGGGAAAAGTAAACGCAATCGACACAGCATACACCGCGGGTAGCTTTGCCTCAAACGGGTATAAGGTCACAGGAATGACCTTTTCCAATGGTAAATTAACTGTGACGTACAAAGAAGGAGGGACAGCTGTAACTATGAAATCTACCCTCAAAGCTTTTATGGTAATAACCATGAAGGTTGATACCGGCACAACAACGATAAGCTGGCCGGATCAGAAGGCCTCTGATTTTGAGAGGTATAAAAGCTCGAACAAGGTGGATTGTCTATGTAGTATCCCCACTTACAAAGACGGACCACTTCCGGTGACTTGGTATAAGTTAAATGCTTCATCAGGAGATGGAATAGTTCTCGTAGAATGGTCTACAGCAACTGAAATTAATAACTGGAAGTTTGAAGTAGAGAGAACGGATGGGGAAAGAGAATGGATTAAGATAGGTGAAGTATTAGGGTCTGGTAATTCAAGCCAAATTAAAAAATATTCACTTATTGACAATAATCCGCTCCCAGGAAAATCTTACTATCGAGTTAAACAAATTGACCGTGATGGTAGAACTGACTATTCACCAATATTTGTGGTAAATGGTAATGCTCCTGAAACAGGTTTGACTATTTACCCAAATCCAGCATCACAAGAAAACCAAATTGTGCTCAGTGCATATGGGTTTAGTACCAGAGAATACAACCACAGTGTAACGATTCAAGATGCAGTGGGTAGAATGGTGTTCCAGTCCATATTTAATGGGCCCGGAAATATCCTTACTGTAAATTTGTCACCTGGCATGTACCGGGTTACAGCGACCGGGAAAGACGACATGAACAGAGATGTTCATGTCCGACAAAAATTAATGGTGCAATAATAAATATATACTAAAAAATATTGCGTGTTTCTCTATGGGAAACACGCTTTTTTATTTATAAATTTTATAGAAACTTTTAAAATCCAAAATAATCTTTAATTAATAAATATTCATTCATACGAGTGGCAATGGTTGGGTCGCCGGAAATTGCCCGATTTATATAGTCTTTTGCATCCACCCAAATATATTCCCCTATTTCTAGATTATTATTATGTTCGGTAAAATCAAACTTTTTAATTTTAGCAATATAAACATAATCAAATTCACGGTTATATATCCCCCGATCTTCAACCTTAAAAACATCAGTAATAGTTCCAATATAAATTAAATCATTTTGATTTATTTTTATCCCGGCTTCTTCTTGCATCTCCATTATTGCAGTTTGGATTGGAGTATTGTTATTCTCGACATGACCCCCAGCAGTATTTTCATACATCCCGGGTTTGGTTTGAACATTCATTGAACGCTTTTGAATTAAAAATTCTCCAATTTCATTAATTGCAAAAATATGAACACCTTTATGCCATGCCCCATTAACATGAATAACTTCATACGGCATTAAGATGTTACTATCCTCACCATTATCGTTATATGTTTTTAAAAATTCTTGTTTAAAGACACCCTTAAGGTATAAAGAATGCTGGTTTGCAACTTCAAAAGTTTTAATAAAATCCTTAACAGCCAAACAATTGCGAGCATCTTTTAATTTAAGCCAGCTACCATGGTGATTTGGGCTGGGCATATCATTTAAAACCCCAACGTAAAGAGCCATATAACTAATTGGGTATGGGTAACCGTTATTAGGATTTGTAATTTCTGGATTAATGATTTCAATATAACCAAATTGTTTTAAGTAATCACACTTAACCCCAGTTTCTTCATACAGTTCACGGACTGCGCAATCATATGATGATTCGTTATCATCTTTGTGGCCACCAGGGATTTCAAAACCATTTCTACCGTCACCTGCTCCATCAGTTAAAATTATATTATCCCCACTAAACACATACACACTAGTTGCAGTAACTAAAGATTCATTTGGAATATCTCCTGTATGAATTCGTAAATTCATAAGTCCTGGACCAAATGGATAATTAAATTTTTCTTCGATTAAATAATTCATAATTAATTTCCAAATAACTGCATTAAAATAAAAATTCCTGATAAACCAATAACAACACCAGCTATTTTATTTACAAACAAAATATGATGCTCGTTAAAACTATTTTTTATTTTTGACATTACAAATGATAATGATGTCCACCAAATTAATGACCCAATCAGAAGTCCAATTAAAAAAACGACTGATAAATTAAAAGACCCATGAAAAACCGACATTGATCCCATCAGCGCAGTAAATGCAATTATTTGCACAGGGTTAAGCATAGTTATTAGAAAGGATGTCATAAATTGACCCAAATAAGTAACCTTGCTTTTGATTTCTTTATTATTTTTTCTTTTTGATAAATAAGTTACTACCCCCATTACAACTAAAATAATTCCCCCAAATAAACTTATTGGATTTTTATAGTTTTCAAAAAATAAAGTAGCATTTCTCATCCCAATTATTATTATCATTCCATAAACCAAATCCGATGCCACCGCCCCAAGACCAGTAAAAAATCCAGACCAAAATCCATCGTTAACTGAACGCTTTACAGTTAAAAAACCAATCGGCCCAGTTGGGACCGATACAACTAAACCAACAAATAAACCTTTTAAAAAAGGAATTATAAACATAAAAAGATTATACCATAAAATATATTTTAAAAAGTTTGTTTTTGATGATATAATTTAAAAGAGTTGATCATTATAGCATCAACATAATATATATAAATTTAATTAATATATATTATGCGTGCACAAGGCAAGCCCCCTGACGGGGGCTTGCTGTCGTTTAATTAAAGTGTTAGAAATAATATAGTTTAATGTGGAGGGTTCGCATAGTGGTCTAGTGCGCTCGCTTGGAAAGCGAGTATGGGTAATACCATCAGGAGTTCGAATCTCCTACCTTCCGCCTTTGGTTCGCAGTAGCGAACCTTCGGCGAGACAAAGTCCGCTGAAGGGTTGCAAAGGCGACATATATTATTATGTGTTATATTTATATTATGTATTATGTTTATAACTTAAAATGCAAAGATGGTTATTATATTGGTTGCACAAATGATTTAAAGGAGCGCATAAATCGTCATCAAAAGGGTTATGTGCCAGCAACTAGAGAGAGAAGACCAATTGAGCTTTTGAATTATGTTGCATTTAAAGATCAATACAAGGCATTTGAATTTGAGAAATATCTAAAATCAGGTTCAGGTAGAGCATTTATGAATAAACACTTTTAGTAATTTACTAATAATTTCTATATCTGTAAAACTTTTATCTATTATTTAAAAGTGCAATAATTCTATCTTCAACTGATGGATGAGTAGAGAAAAGACTTTTTATTTTGTTTGCAC
>CAYNZJ010000022.1:6560-9247 GCA_964401705.1 uncultured Candidatus Saccharibacteria bacterium | reverse complement strand
ATGCGTCGGTGGTAGAGTGGTCAATTACAACAGACTGTAAATCTGTCGCTTCGGCTTCGTTGGTTCGAATCCAACCCGGCGCACAAAAATAAAAACCCTATGATATTTGCTATCAATAGGGTTAAGTATCGTTTGGCCCGAATTTTAAGACTCTAAGATAATTCTCTGGTCTTTTATAAACCTTATTATTTAATTGAATAATTCTATTATTAGAATTCTCAAAAAACTCAAAGGTTCTTATTCGTTTTATTTCTTTACAAAGATCGTACCATTTTTGCCAAGATTTTTTATTACTTGATCCATATGGATTTGTATCTTTATCTAAGTAAAGATAGAAATCTATTTTCGGAAAATATTTTTTAAAACACTCTGATACTTTTTCCGCAATAAAAGAATCAGTTATAAAAATTCCTATGTTTTTAAAAAGAATTCTTTGTACAACACGATGCACATATTCCTCTAAATCATAATATAAAAAATACTCTTTTGTAGATCCAGCGAGGTGTAATACATCTTCAACCATAACACTTTGATCTATTTTTGTGTTTTTAACTATTGTTTCAAAAATTTCTTTCCAGTTTTTTTGAAGAGAAAGTCTGTATGACTTTTTATTATACCTAGTTAAGGAATATTTCTTTATATCTTTAACTAAAATGTTTCTTTCTTCATTTATTAATTCTTCGGAAAGAGTTTCTATAAACTCAGGAGATAAATTAACCTCATAAGCAATATTATTGCCTATTTTATTCTTTGCATTAATAAGAGTCCCGCTCATATCAACGCCAAAAATTTTTATTGTTTTCATTGTTGATATGATTTTCCAAACTATAGCATGAAAACAAAATAAGTGAAACCCCGACATAATATCGGGGTTTCACTTATTTTGTTTGTTTTGATCGAGATTTTGTAACTATATTTGATTTAACTTTTTTATTGGTTTTAGTTTCTACAATCAGTTCCCCATTCTTTTCACTTACCTCAACTATTGCACCTGGGGTTATATCATGAGCAATAATATGTGATGCGACAGGATTTAAGATTCTAGTTTGGATAAGACGATTAAGCGGTCTTGCCCCATAATGTGGATCGTAGCCTTCTTTTGCTAAATATTCATATGCTCCATCGGTAATATTTAAATTAATGCCTTTGGTTAATAACCGATCACGAATAATTTGAGTTCGAATATTAACAATTTCACGAATTGATTCAGGTGATAATACATCAAACATTACAATTTCATCTAGACGATTTAAAAATTCTGGACGAAAATGATTTTTAAGAGCATCCATTACACGATCTTTAGCGTCATTGTACGCAGTATTTTGATTATATGCCCCAAACCCAATTGATTCCATTTTATCAATAAATTGTGAACCAATATTGGATGTTAGAATTATTATTGAATTTCTAAAATTCACTACTCGGCCTTTGGAGTCAGTTAGTCGGCCTTCATCTAGTACCTGAAGAAGAATATTAAATACTTCTGGATGGGCCTTTTCAATTTCATCAAATAAAATTACAGAATAAGGTCGATGTCTAACTGATTCAGTAAGCTGACCACTATCATCATGCCCAACATATCCCGGAGGTGAGCCAACGAGTTTAGACACACTGTGACGCTCCATATATTCGCTCATATCAACTCTTATTAAAGCCTTTTCATCATTAAACATAAATTCAGCCAAAGCCTTGGTAAGCTCGGTTTTACCAACACCAGTAGGACCCAAGAATATAAATGAACCTATTGGACGATTTGGGTCGGATATTCCAGCGCGGTTACGTCTTACCGTTTCAGAAACTTTTTTGACAGCTTCATCTTGACCAACAACACGAGTTTTTAATTCTTCTTCCATGCGTATTAATTTTTGCTTTTCTTCTTCAAGCATTCGCATGAGTGGTATCCCCGTCCAACGTGATACTACTTCAGCTATATCTTCTGCTGTTATTTCTTCTTTTAAAACACGACGAGTTTTTTGTAATTTTTTAAGCTTTGACATTTTTTGTTCGAGTTCTTTCAAAAGATTCGGAATTTGTCCATAACGAATCTCAGCGGCTCTCGCTAAATCTTGTTTTAATTCAGAATTTTCAGCTTCTAATCTAAGAGTGTCTAAATCTTTTTTGATTTGTCTTACACTAATTACAATATCTTTTTCATTTTGCCAACGCAAAGAAAGATCTTTGGTTTTATGTTTTTCTAAGTTTATTTCCTCGTCAATTATAGCTAATCTTTCTTTTAATTCTTTAGGTATTTTATTTTCATTTAATTGAACCATATCTTTACGCAAGGCTTCTCTTTCAATCTCAAGACGCATTATCTTGCGATGTGATTCTTCAAGTAGCGCTGGCTTATTTTCCAGTGCAATTTTTAATGATGATGAAGCTTCGTCAATTAAATCTACTGCTTTATCCGGTAAAAATCGGTTTGTGATATAACGTGATGATAAATTAACAGCAGCGATAATTGCATCATCAGTAATATGAACCCCGTGGAAAATTTCATATTTATCTTTTAACCCACGAAGTATGGCTACAGCATCATCAATGCTTGGTTCTTCAATAAACACTGGTTGGAAACGCCTTGCTAATGCTGGGTCTTTTTCAATATGTTTTTGATATTCTTTAATTGTTGTTGCTCCAATTGCACGCAGTTCACCCCGAGCCAAAGCAGGCTTTAACATATTAGATGC
>CAYNZJ010000022.1:0-6460 GCA_964401705.1 uncultured Candidatus Saccharibacteria bacterium | reverse complement strand
TTTGTTCGGCGAGAAAGGATTTGCATTATGCGCATAATTTCAGTATCACGACCAATAACAGGGTCTAGTTTATCTTCCTTTGCTAGATTAGTTAAATTCCGAGCATATTTTTCAAGATTTTTAGCTTTTTTACCACTAGCTGGTATGTTGTTATTTGAAATATCTTTTTTAACTTCGTTAACAACGCTAGATACGCTTTCTTTTGTGATTTTAAATTTTTCTAAAATATTTTTTGCTGGAGATTCAATATCAAACAAAGCTAAAAATAAATGTTCAACATCTACAAATTCACTTTTATGATTTGCTGCAACTTTACTAGAATGCTCAATTACTTGAGCTAAATCTGGAGTTAAATATATTTGGTATGAAGGTGAAAGAGTATTACCTCGTTCAGGTATTTCAATTTGTTCTAAAATTACATCAACAAGATGTGCAGTATCGACATCAATTCTCTCAAGAATAGGAATTATCAAAGAATCATCCTGAGTAACAAGCGCAGCGAACAAATGAAGTGATGAAACATGGTTTTGCCCACGCTCAATAACAAATTCGTGTGCGTGACGAATTACATCTTTAGCTTTGGTTGTGAAATGATTAAATGGTGGCATATATTATTTAGTATAACACAGTGCGATATGTCTGCACGATATTTTTTATTGCTTTTAATAGTTTATTTATATGGATTTTTTTTGTGTCTGGGGAAAATGATATCCGGATAGTCCCCCAGTTTTGCAACAAGCTGGGTTTATGATCATCCACAAGCCCAGCTTGTTGCAAAGTTTCGTCTTGTGAGGCTTTTCGAATTTCTTCTATTACAATAGATTCTTTATTATTTTCTGTATTACAAGCACTTTTACTAGATACAGCAATTCCTCTGGCATCAAGTTCGATAGTAAATTGTTCCCCACTAAAATACGGGAAAGATATTGAAATAATACTTGGTACAGATAATTTACTGCTATTTTCTATAAAAGAAAATTTTTCTTCAGTTGAAATTTTATAAAGTTCATTTAAAAAATATTCTTTTAAATTATTGTATTTATTTTCATTTTTAATTAAGTTATTTTTTAATATCTTAGAAGCTTCAGCAAAACCATAAGCTAAAATTGGCGATTGAGTTCCAGGGCGTAACCCTAATTCTTGATCACCACCCCCATAAATATTTTTTATACTTACACTTCTTTTTTTATACAAAACACCTATTCCTGAAGGGCCTCCGATTTTTACACTATTAAAAGAAATCATATCAACAGCTTGGCGTTTTATAGGAATTAAATCAAGGTGTGCGTATGCTTGGCATGCGTCAATATGTAAATAAGGATAGTATGATTTAGATGAAAACCTCATTTTTGTAAGATTGTATTTTTGTTCTTTTATTTTATCTAATTTTTTAATTAATTCTGGAATATTTTGAATTACCCCAATTTCAGAATTAACCATATGAATTGAAATTAAAACTGTATTATCTTTTATATTGTTTATGATTTCATCAATATCGATTAGGCCGGTTTGGTTTTGTGGTTTAATATAACTAACTTCAGCTAATTTCATATCTTCGAGCATTTTACAGGTATTTGTTACTGCACTATGTTCAATAGTTGAAGTAATAATATGAGGTATTTTGATTTTATCCAAAGACTGATAAATAGTACCCAGTATCCCAAGAGCAATGCTTTCAGTGCCTGAGCTAGTAAAGATAATTTCATCAGTATGAGCTTCGATTGTTTTAGCTAAAATGCTTCTTGATTCTTCTAAAATATTTTTAGAATTTAAACCAAAATAATGATTTGAAGCCGGATTACCCATTTTATCAATATTAAGATTCTGCATTTTTTTAAATACATTTTTATTAAGAATTGCCCCACTGGCTGAATCCAAGTATATTTTATTTTGGGAAAATATGGACATAATTTTATGTTAGCATAATTGAAAAATCCTTGCAAAATAAGCATTTTAGTGTATAATATTTCTATGTTTTCAACTACTTATATTATTATTTTGGCTTTAGGTTTAATTGTAATTATTTTGGCAATTCATGTTATTTTGATAGAACGTAGATTACGTTCACTTTTTAACGGTCAAAATGCAAAATCTTTAGAAAACATAATTCATGATATGCAAAACAGGCTTAATTCACACAATGCACATGCGGTAAAAAATACTAGTGATATTAATAACCTAAATGATCGATTAAAAACAAGGATTAGAAATGTTAATACTATTAGATTCAAGCCATTTGAAGATGCTGGGTCAAATCAAAGTTTTGCAATTGCAATAATGGATGATAACTATGATGGAGTTATTTTATCTAGTTTGTATACTCGTGAAAGAATGAGCGTATTTGCAAAACCAATAAAATCTGGTAAATCCGAATACGAATTAACAAATGAAGAACGAAGTGTTTTGGAATCGGCAAAACAAGAATCAGCTAATTAATTAAAATAAATCTATGCCGAATAAAACAAAAATTATTGCACGGTCTCCTGTTGTTAGTGTTATGGGTCATGTTGACCATGGTAAATCAACATTGCTGGACTATATTCGTAAATCAAATATTGTATCTGGCGAATCTGGTGGCATAACTCAACATATTGCTGGGTATGAAGTACTGCATGAAACCGCCGAAGGTGAACTTAAAAAAATAACATTCTTAGATACCCCAGGACATGCAGCATTTACTGGAATGCGTATTCGTGGAGCAAATGCTGCAGATATTGCAATACTTGTCGTTTCTGCTGAAGATGGCGTCAAAGCCCAAACCATGGAAGCACACGAAGCTATTATAAACAGTGGCGCCCCATACATTGTAGCTATTAACAAAATTGACAAACCCGGAGCAAATATTGAAAAAACAAAAAATACTTTAATAGAACATGGTATTTATTTAGAAGGCATGGGAGGGACAATTCCATGGGTAGCAATTTCAGCAAAAACTGGTGAAGGTGTTAATGAGCTTTTGGATTTAATTATTTTTGTTAGTGATTTTAATGAAATGAAAGCAGATTTAGCAAAACCGGCAACAGGTTTTGTACTAGAATCCAACCGTGACCCTAAACGAGGTATCACAGCGACTTTGATTATAAAAGAAGGAACGCTAAACAAAGGAAGTTTTATTGTATCGGGGACAGCAATGGTACCAGTACGGATAATGGAAAACTTTTTAGGTGATCCGATTACAGTTTCTTATTGTTCATCCCCTGTTAAAATAGTTGGCTTTGATAATGTTCCAAATGTAGGTGAAATATTTGAAACATTCGAAGATAAAAAATCTGCAGAAAAAAGAGTTAATGAAAACAAAGAAAGTATAACTACCCATCATCGATTACAAAATAAACAAAGTGAATTTTCTATACCTTTGATTATAAAAGCAGATGTTGTTGGTAGTATTGAAGCAATTGAAAAAGAAGTTAACAAACTAAATTCTGACGAAAATGGATTTTATATCATTGATACCGGAGTTGGGAGTATAAGTGAAAATGATTTAAGAACAGCATCTACTGATAAAAATACAATTATTGTTGGATTTAATACAATTATTGATAAAAAAGCCGAGGATTTACGTGAACAACTAGGAACTTCTGTTGAAACTTTTAATATTATCTACAAACTAACCGAATATCTTGAAACTGAATTAGAAAAAAGACGCCCAAGAAAAGAAACAAAAGAAACCACAGGATTACTAAAAGTTATTAAGATTTTTAGCCAAACAAAAGAAAAACAAGTTATTGGATGCAAAGTCGATATGGGTTCTGCAACAATAAACAGCACAGTATCGATAGTTAGACGCGAAAATGAAATTGGGACAGGTAAAATTACAGAAATGCAACATAATAAAAGTAAAGCCCGTGAAGTATTTGAAGGTGATGAATGTGGAATTCAAGTTGAAAGTAAAATAACTATTGCCCCAGGAGATGTATTACAAGCCACAATAATGAAAACTGTATAATATGTCTCCCGTTAGAAGCCGCGATCGCAATATAATAAGATAATAAATATATGAATTTAAATAGAAGTAAAATTATAAGAATAATAAAGCAAAATCGTGAATTGATCGCGATCTGCTTCTAACGGGATGTCTGAACTAAAATCTGAAAAAATTAAAAACCGTATCCGTGAAATTGTTGCTGAATACATATCCCGCGAGACTAATGGGAAATCACTAATTACTGTTTCAACAGTTGATGTTAATGATAAAGCTGATCGTGGTACAGTATTTATAACTGTTATCCCCGAAAGTGGAGAAGAAGGCGCACTTAACTTTTTAAAAAGAAAAAGAACAGAAATAAAAAAATATATCCAAAAAAGACTCCCAATTGCCCATACTCCATTTATTGATTTTGCGATAGATGAAGGTGAAAAATTATCCCAAAAAATCACAAAAATCGAAATCCAAGAAAAAAACAAAAACCAAGATTAGTCTTGGTTTTTGTTTTTTATTAATTTAGCTTATGAAGTTGTAGGTATAGCAGTATCCCCACCTACTGGATTTGGATTATAATTGTTTTGATTTAAAACATATTTTGAGTCACCAAAGGCAAGTATTGGTAAGAAAATAAAAGGTAAAATTATAATACCTATTGTAAATTCTGCCCCATGTCCAAATGCGACTGAAAGACGATGAGCAATAATTATCATAAAAATGATATTTACTAATGGAATTATCAATAAAATTATCCACCAAACTGGCTTACGCACGACTTGTAAATATACGATTATATTATAAATTGGAATAATTGATGCCCAACCTGGCTTACCAGCTTTTTGGAAAATCTTCCAATAAGAAGCAACCATTAAAACTATAATTATAATGTAAATAAGAACAACTATCGCCGGGGCATTATCCATAAAATAAATTTATACTTAAATATTAATATCTAATATTATACCATTATTTTTTTAAAAAATGTCAAATTTATTCAACTTTTACCAAATGCCCATTTACCCATTTATACCTTCTATAATCTTCTATATATTTATCCCCCTCATAATAAGAAAAGTCTTCAAATACATATTTATTATTTTCATTTACAAGTATATTTTGGAGTTTACTTAATTCAGTATTGAAAACAAATTTTTCTAGTTTTTTATCGTATAAAAAAATATTATAACTATCAACTCCTGAACCATTTGATGAAATTGAAGCTAAATCATTATACCCATCAAAATTGTAATCATCTTCTAAATATACAACCTGAGATCCATTTGAAATATCAGCAAGTGCATTAAAGCTATCATTTTGAGGCATATCAGATTCGTTAGTAGAGTCAATTATTTGTATAACTGAACCAACAATATTAAACCGCTCTTGGTCGCAAGATAAAATAATTTTTACTGGCTTATCTTCTTTAAGCTCACCATAGTAAATATGCTCTAGAATACCTCCTGTGCAATCTGGGTCACTACTGCGAGTTTGTGTTATTTTACGGCCAAATTCATCTTTTTCTTTTATTAAAATATCAATGTCTTTCTTTTCTATTTTTATAGGAGTTTTAATATCAGGTTGTTTTTTATTATTAAAAATAAAAAAAATAATTATTACACTAATTAATAAAATAATAATTATATAAGGTGTTTTATTTTTTATTTGCATGAGATCCAGGGCGGAATCGAACCGCCGTATAAGAGTTTTGCAGACTCTGGCCTTACCACTTGGCGACTGGATCAAAAAACCCTGAATATACCAAAATATATTCTCTGGTGCCCAAGGTGGGACTCGAACCCACACGGACTACGTCCTGGGGATTTTAAGTCCCCTATGTCTACCATTCCATCACTCGGGCAAATTGAGCTATTACTATAATAGTATAAAAATCTTAAAAAATCAATCAAAGGTTGAATATTTTAGTAAAATAGGTTAAAGTATATAAATGCCGAGGTGGCGAAATTGGTAGACGCACTTGCCTTAGGAGCAAGCACCGTGAGGTATGGAGGTTCAAGTCCTCTCCTCGGCACAACGTGACGTGAATATCAGAATTTTTTCTGATATGTGAGAGGGCTTGAAGACCCTGAATATATCGCACGGAACAAAGTGAGTACGATATGAAGGGTGTACAGAATCTGTAAGATTCAAGTCCTTGGTGATTATTTTTGCTATTTATCTGCCTTGTTAGCTCAGCTGGTAGAGCAGCTCCCTCTTAAGGAGATGGTCGGGGGTTCGATTCCCTCACGAGGCACAAAACTGTTAAGAAAATTCCCACTGCTGGGAATTTTTAGGTTTTGTGAACCGGAGCGATGTTTTTGTTTGAGCAATAGCGAAAGGCAAAAACCGCGAGGTGGGGTCGAACAAAATTTGAGTCAACAAATTTATGAGTGACCAATATAAAAAGCGAATACACCGAAAGGGTGTACAGCGTCTGTAAGACGAGATTCCCTAAATTTATGAGTGACCAATACAAAAAACTCCCCTTCGGGAGTTTTTTAATTTTATTTATTCTATGAAGTTAAAGTATTAACAAGTAAA
>CAYNZJ010000021.1:0-9782 GCA_964401705.1 uncultured Candidatus Saccharibacteria bacterium | reverse complement strand
CAGCCCAATTAGATTGCTCTATTTTAACTGCATCTGGGAATTTTTTAGGATCTTTTGTATATGCAAAATCAATATTTGAAAGATTTATAACACTTTTAGCCCCTGATTGTTCCGCACATAGTATCGCGTCATAATCAGTAGAACAACCTGGCTTCCATCCAGCACCAATTATAATATTCGAATCAATAGACTCTAATTCTTTAGGGTTACGAATTATTTCATTATATGTACTATCTCCAAAAGATAATTTTATAAATTCCGCATTAAAAACCGTGGAAGCTATTCCTAATAAATCTAAATCATTATTTGTAACAGTTCTAATTTCTTTTAAAGAATTCTGGTAGTTTCGACAAGTTTTGCCTCCACCAACAATAATTATAAATTTTAACCCTTGATTAACATACGATTTTATAAGACTAACAAAAGATTTAATATAATCTGAATTAGGTAACTCAGGCACAACAATCGAGCCACCAAGAGAAATGATGATTTTTTTATTTTCCATGTTTTTATAAATAATTACTAATTTTTTCCATAACATCTATATGTATTTCATCTATTGTTCTTTCTCCATCAATTGGGATATATACATAACCAGGTTCTGATTTTAAATATTCTAACCCTGTAATCACATCAGAATCATACCAATTTAATCTTATTTCTGCATTTTCAAGAGTATCATCTGATCTTCCACGTTTTAACATTCTTTCTTTTGAAGTCTCTCGAGAAACAAGAAAATCTAAAAGAATAATCTTTCCTCTTTTATAAAAATTAAAAGCTTCATTTAACATTTTGGCTTCATCTAGTCTACGGGGAAAACCATCAATACAAAGATCGGAATCTAATTCTATCTTTTTTATAAAAGCACTACCCCACATAGTAACAGTTAAAAATAAAGGCTGTAATTGACCAGCATTTGTGATATCATGAGCAGTCTTTGATGTAAAACTATCTTCTGCAAATAATTCACGAAAAAAATCACCAGTAGCAAAACTTAACGGTTTTTTAGATTTTATTTCTTCAATTTTTTGTGATAATAGTTTTAATTGGGTTCCTTTACCACAACCAGATCTTCCAAAAGCAATAATCGTTAGTTTATTCATAACTTTATTTTAACTTATAATTTATAAATTTCAAAACTCAAAACAAAACCCCAATTATGGGGTTTTGTTTTAACGATATTCTTGAGAGGACATTTCGGCCTCGATTTTTTTAATAACATCAATAACAACAGAAACAACAATAAGAAGTGCGGTTCCACCAATAGCTAAAGCTTGGTTACCGCTAATTGCACGAGCAATTAATGGTAATACTGCAACAATACCTAAAAATAATGAACCCACCAATGTAATTCGAGTTACAATATGCCCTAAATAATCACGTGTTGGAACACCTGGGCGAATTCCTGGTATAAATGCTCCGCTTCTTTGTAGGTTTTCACTAATTTGTTTTGGATCAAAAGTAACAGCTGTGTAGAAATAAGTAAACAAAACAACTAAAGCAAAATAGATAATACTATATATCCAAGTTGTTTGACTGAATTGAGTCAAAGCTGTGCCTATTTTTGCTAATACAGCATGCGAGTTACCTGTTAAAAAGTTACCGATTATTTGCGGGAATAACAATATTGATAAAGCAAAAATAATTGGAATAACTCCAGCTTGATTAACACGAAGCGGAAGATATGTTTGATTTGCTCCAAAGATTCTCTGACCGCTTTCACCTTGTCTTGCATATGTTACTGGAACTGGTCTTTCAGCCTCGGTAATAAATATTACTCCAGCAATTAACAATATTGCAAGAATTGCAAAGATAACATACATAACAGTATCACTTGGATTCCAGTTAAGTGCTATTTGATTAGCATAAGTTGGAATACTAGCAACAATACCAGCAAAGATTATAAATGACATTCCATTCCCTACACCAAATTCAGTAGCCATATCAGCTAACCACATTAGTAAGAATGAACCCCCCACTGCAACTGCGGTATTAATAACCATATCAATCATTCCGAATTGTGGTAAAACACCTTGGCGAGATAATAACAAAAGCAAACTAACTGATTGCAAAATTGCAAGTGGAACTGTTAAAAGTCGAGTATAATTGTGAACCTTTTTGCGTCCAATTTCACCTTCTTCTTGGTAAAGTGATTTTACTTTTGGTGAAACAAATGACAATAATTGCATTATAATACTAGAAGTAATATAAGGACCAACTCCAAGCATAATAATCGACAATGATGATAATCCACCACCAGAAAGTAAGTTAAATATTCCTAAGAATGAATCACTATCTAAAAATTGTGAGAGTCTAAAAGGATCCGCCCCTGGAATTGGAATATTTGATAACAATCGAAACAAAGCCAAAACAAAAATCATAAACAAAATTTGTTTTCGAATTTTTTTATTAGCAAAGATTCTTTTAATTGTAAGGAGGATTTTTTCCATAATATTATTCTACATTACCACCAGCAGATTTGATAATTTCTCGAGCTCCATCAGAAACTGAGAATTTAGAAACTGTGATTTTTTTTGTAAGTTTACCTTTTGCAAGAATTTTAATATGTGGAACTTTCCCGTGATGAGTATTAACAATACCTTTTTGGATTAAAATCCCTGGTGTTATTTTGTCCCCATCTTTAAAAGATTTATCAAGCTGAGCTAAAGTAACTACTTTGATATCGTTTTGGATACTATTGAATTTATATCCACGAAGTTTTGGTAGTTTTTTAATTATGTCTCTTAGTTCTGGACGTTTTTTATTACCAGATCTAGCTGATTGACCTTTTGTTCCACGACCAGCGGTTTTACCACGCTTGCCTCCACGTCCAACTATTTTGGCGTGTTTACGAGAAGTATGTGATATAAGTGTGTTTTTTTGCATATATTTATTAATTAAGCTGTAAATGCATCACTTGCCCCAACTGTATAAACAGGAGCTGGCCGACCAACTTTTGCTAATGCTTTCATTGTAGCTCTTGCATTAGAAAGTTTATTTTTTGTTCCAGAATTAACTTTACCAGTAACATTTGTTACCCCAGCTAAAGTCAAAATTTCACGCATAGAAGATCCAGCTACCATTCCTTTTGCTTTATTAGGTCGCAATACTACACGAGAAGCATTAAATTTTGCATCAACTTCGTGTGGTAATGACATTTTATCAGTTAAGTTTAATTTAATTAAACCTTTTTTAGCTTGTTTTAAAGCTTTAGCAATAGCAATAGCAGTGTCTCCACCTTTACCTGTTCCAAGACCAACAAGGCCTTTTTTATCACCAATAGCAAGTACTACAGCAAAACTCATACGACGTCCTCCGGATGTAACACGAGTAACTCGACGAACATCAATCATTTTTTGTTCATATTCACTGCGAGGTCTTTCAGATGAACCACCACGACGGTCGTCTCTTTTTGGTTTATTATCTGTACTTTTTTCTCCGCGAACTATTCGGCGTTTTTGTCCACCAATTCCTGGAGCTCCACCTGCTCTATTAAAAGGCGGGCGTGACCCAACAGGACGAGGTGTAAATGCTGGACGTGCACCAGCTGGTCTTGGGGTTGAATTAGCTGGACGAGCTTGTGGTGTAGAGCTATTTGTTTGTTTTTGTATTTCTGACATATATTTAGAATTTTAGACCAGATTCTCTTGCGGCATCAGCTAATGCTGCAATATGACCTGTATACTTGTAACCATTTCGATCAAAAACTACAGAATTTATTCCCATAGCAATGGCTTTTTTTGCAATATCATTACCAACATTTATTGCCTTTTCACGATATGTGCTTTTAGCAATTTTAGAATCTGTTTTTTTAATTGTAAGATCTGATGATGAAGCTAATGTTTTGCCGGTTACATCATTAATTATCTGAGCATAAATATGCACATTTGATTTAAAAACAGACAAACGAGGTGTAGTTGCTGTACCGTTTATTATACTACGAATTTTGCGTTTTAGGCGAATTCTTTTTTCTTTTTTTATATTATTTGTTTTCATATACTAAGCAGATTTCTTACCTTGTTTACGACGAATAATTTCATTATCATAGCGGAACCCTTTACCTTTATATGGTTCAGGTTTTTTCATAGCACGAACTTTTGCAGTAAAACTACCAACTAGTTCTTTATCAAAACCACTAACGGTAATATTATTTTTTTCAGCTGTAACTGTTAAACCAGTTGGGATTTGCATTTTAACTGGGTGAGAAAAACCAAGAGCTAAATCTAGGCTATCACCTTTGACTTCACTTTTAAAACCTACTCCTTCTAGAATTAATTTTTTTGTAAAACCAACGCTAACTCCATCAACCATGTTTTTAACATGTGAAGCTACTGTTCCCCATAGAGCTTTTGATTCAATAGTTTCTTTGTTTAAAGTAAAATTAATTTCATTACCATTGATAACAATACTGATTAAATCAGTTTTAAAATCTCTTTCAAGATTTCCTTTTGGACCAGTAACTTTAAAGAAAGATCCATCGACAGTTGCAGTTACTCCAGCGGGAATTGTTATTATTTGTTTTCCTATTCTTGACATAAATGTATTTTATTTACAGTAATAAAAATTACCACATTTTAAATAATGCTTCTCCGCCGACCAATTCTTTCTTTGCTTCAGAGTCAGTTAAGACACCTTTAGGAGTTGAAAGAACCATAATACCAAACCCTGATTTAACTGGGTGGATTTCTTTGACACCAATATATTTACGAGCTGAAGGTTTAGAAACCAAACTAACTTCGTTAATTTTTGGACCATTTGCTGTATATTTAAGTGTAACAATCATTTCTTCACCTGCCTTTTTAGACTTTTTTTCAAAGCCTGAGATTATATCAGCACGAAGAAGACATGAACAAATTCCATGAATGAATTTTGAATAAGGAACAACAATACTCTCATGTTTAACACGAGATGCGTTCTTTAATTTTATTAAAAAGTTTGCTAGTGGATTCATATAATTACCAAGATGATTTACGGACACCCGGGAGAACCCCTTCGTTTGCTAATTCGCGAAATGATATACGAGAAAGTCCAAAGTCTCGCATATAACCGTGTGCTCGACCTGTTAGGGCGCAACGATTCTTGTAACGGATACTATTTGAGTTACGAGGTAGCTTGCGCAAACCAACGTAGTCTCCTTTTGCTTTTAGTTCAGCACGCTTTTTAGCATACTGAGCTATAAGACGCGCACGCTTTTGATTACGTGCAACAACAGAAGCTTTTGCCATGTTTTACTTGCCCCGTAGTGAACCAAGGATTCTACTACTAGGGTTATTACCTATTAAATTTTATACTCTTAGTTATTGTTGTGTTTCTCGCGCATTATCATAAAAAGATAGAGTCTACTTATGAATATGTACGGACAGCAACTGATCAGAGTACCCACAAAATGTACCACGAAACCTGTATTTTTGCAAGACGGATATAAAAATAGCCTCTTGGTTCCCCAAAAGGCTTATTATTCGAAATATTTCCTATATTTTCCTTTCAAAATAGTGTCCGAAAACTTACTTTGAATATACTGATAGTCGACCAACCGGCCAGTTAGTTTTAAAATTTGAGTTTCATCTTGTGGCGAATATAAAGCTTCCTGAAATTCATCGGTAGACCAAATATTTAAAAGACCATAAAAACAATAAGCCTTTGAAATTCGGATTTCCATTGCCTGTTCAAAGTCCCCGTTATTTAAGGCTTCGTTATATAAACGATCCATTAAAAATTCTAGCCTATCTTCAGTTTTAATTGAAATAGGAATAACAATTCCTATCAACGCGGGCTCAGAAAGAACTTTTACAGATTTGCTATTCTCTTCATAAATTATTCTTTCATCTAAAAAGACTGACGAATAGTTTTTTACTAACAATCTATCTTGAGCATGTTGTGCATTATCATCCAGACGTGTTCCACTACGAATAAATTTTAAAACAGAAAAACATTGTTTGATATCCCAACCATATATTTGATTAATATTAACTGGTTTTAATATAAAATCCTCGAGATTTTTGGAATGCTTTACAACCTTCTTAAAAAATTCTGCATTTTGCCAATGGTTATTGTAACGATGATGGTTATCAATATATTCTTCAAATTCCATTATTGTAAGATATAGCCCATTGTCCCAGATTAATCTTTTGATTTTATCAACTGGTTCTTTTTTGAGCCAGACATACATTTTCCATAACATTATGGAAAGAATATAAATAATTATTATATACAACATAATATTTTGATTTTTCCAACTATACCATTTGTATATTAATCGTCAAGGTAAATAAAAAAACCGCCGGTTTGACCCGACGACAGATTGCAACACACACATTTGATATTTTATTCTAATTTACTAAAAAACTATACGAGACAATAGCCTCGTTAATATTACTTTTTTCATATATTTTAAATTGGTTTACATTATATATATTTTTATAGATATATCAACATACAAGATTTAGAAAATAAAAAAGCCGGTTTTGCATATTTGCAAAACCGGTAAAATAGATTATCTACTTTGAGTTTTAATTTTACTCAATAGTTTCTGACTCCGTAATATACGGGCAACGTTCATTGAATAATTTCCAAAGATTTCTAAGTGTTAGAATTTGTTGCCAAACCCAAGCTAAAAAGCGGATAACCAACCCTAGTGTCCATTTCCAAATAAAAAGGATCGGAATAACTATTAAGAACCGAATTGTAAAAAGAAAAACATTCCATACTGCTTGCCTTATCTTTCTTCTTTTAGCTTTAAGCTCTTCTTGTTTTTTAATCTGCTTCTCTCTTTCTTTAAAGATTCTTATAGAATTGCTGTATGAATTTCCTTTTAAAATCAAAACTATTACTTTTTCATATTCGTAGGAATCTAGTTTGTTAAGTTTATCCTGATTTTTTAAGATTTCATTTTCACTTTTTTCTGTAAAAATTGGAATCGCTGAAAAGAAACTAAAAATATTTGCATTTCTATATGTAATTACTTCGTACAGATGTCTTACTTTTTGATATGCAATTTCATGACCAAGAGATGATAACCACTTATTCTTAAGAATATTACTGAACAGGATTTTTTCCATCTTCTTCTTGTTGTCGTAATCCACAACATAAGTAAGATCGTTAACACTTTCTCTTATTTCTTCACGAATTTCAATGGTTTCAGTATTTACCTTTATAGTAAAGAGATATATAAGAATTGCCAACATCCCAGAGATAAAAGAAGCGAAGAAAACAAAAAAGTATAACAAATTATCAGTATAAGCTAATTCACGTAAATTACCTTTGATTAAAAATACACTAATCAAAAATATAATCCAACCGATAGAAATAAACCGATTAAACCTATCACGCTTTGCATACTCTCTTTCATCCTCATTAAAAACAGAAACGCTTTTAAAGAAATAGATTACTATAGAAATAGAACCTACTAAAACTAAGCTTTCTATAAAGAAATCGGATATGAATCTTGAAACAAAATATATACCTTTAAGAATGTAACTAACGATGATTTTATCCAAGTATTTTTCAAATACCTGAGAAGCACCCATACCTATTAGAATAAGCAGGGTTATTGCATAACCACGAGGCATTGATTTTAATCTACGAATATACCACAAGGTTCCAAGAAGTGTTAAGGGCAGTAAAGTTGCAACTAATGGACCCCATGTTAAATACTTTTCAGCCCACGCAAGCCAAGAATTAAAGCTATTCCCAATTAAAATTAGAAAGCTTAAAAAAATCTCTACTATAATAGACCAATTGTAAATTACACTAAAAATTAACAAGAAAAAAAAGCATAACATTACAAGAACACTTATCACCTTAAAAAATATTCTTGTCCCTTGCCATAGAATTTTTCCTATTGGATTTTTCTGAAAGAAGTCAACAATGAAAAACAGGATTCCGTCATCTCCAAAAGTAGCTAAGAATAGCCATTTTATTGTAGCTAAGAATAACCACAACACAGTTGGAAAAGAAGTTATCAGTAAAACAATTATTGAACTTAACGATGGTCCATTATTAAAAATGGAAATAATCATTCCCCCAAAAATGATAGGCGAGATAAACCAAAAAACAAAATGCATGATCAATGTAGCCCAAAATCCGGGACACACATGTTTTTGTAATCGAATATCTTTGTTTGGTCTAAACACATAGTTTGACCTGGCCGACCGGTAAAGTTGCCAATATCGGCCATCTTCCTGATTAACAGTAAAATCATTAATGTGTTCTTTTACTGACAAGAAGCGCGTAAAGCTTTTGTTAATGATTTTAGTATCATCTTCTTTACCTTTAGGGTAAAGACCGAATCCAAAATCTAAGTTGAGAAGGTTAAAGGCCCAAGCACCTTTTGTGCTCTCATGAGTGTATTCTTCGTCATGTTCCATTAAGCTTTCACGGGTTATTTTTCCAAAATAAATACCTACTCTATCTCTAAATCTTAGTTTTAGCACTGGAGGAATTCCACCAGATACCCATACATCATAATTTTGCTCGATAGCGTCGTATTGTTCTTGTGAAAGTCTGCGTAGAAAGGATTCTTTTGATACAAAATCAATGTTGTATCTCCATAGAATCTTCCTCCAAACACGTACGGGTAGAAGATATATCATCGCAATTAAACGCGAATAATAGTTCTCTAAATTTTTACCTTCTAACATTACCTCTTCAAGGAAACTTTTAGTTGAAGAGCGGCCATTTTCAAAAATAATAAAATCCCATAATACCAAAGCATTCGCTATGGCTTCATATTGTTTTAATGTTCCTGATATTTTTAGCTTATTAGACTGCTTTTCTTTTAGTTTTTCCAGGGAGTTAACATAGTTGTTTTTAAGGAACAAATTAAACCTTTCTTTTAAGTTTAAGTTTTGATTTTTAGTTGTCATAATTTTTTAATTTTATTTTTTTAATTATACCATACTATATACAAAAAGCAAGCATAACAAAAACCCTTATTTCTAAGGGTTTTTATCCTATTCCTTCGCTTTTATAAGGAGAGGGCTAGGGAGAGGTGGAACTATTTTTTAAATGGAACACCGATGAGTTTTAGGAATTCCAATGCTTCGGCTTTAGTCTTTGCAGTTGTACCAATGGTTACCGCAAAACCAAAAACATCTTTATATTCTTCATCGTTTGTTTCAGGGAAGATAGTATGTTCTTTAACTGAAATTGTGGCATTACCCATATTATCAACTATTTTTGTTTCAATACCACGAAAGTCCTTAGTACGAGGAATAGCAATATTAAAGAATTTATCTAAAAATGCATACATGTTTTCTCCACGAAGTGTTACCAATATTCCAACTGGGTCACCTTGACGGATTTTAAAACTTGCAACTGATTTTTTAGCTGGACGAAGAGATCCCTTTTGTCCAGTAATTTTAGCTAGACGATCCATAACGAAATCATTCTTTTTTGGATCTTTTTTCATCATCATACCTGTTCCAATTGAAATTGAAACCTTGGTAAGCTTTGGAGCCTGTAATTTGTTTGTATAACCAAACTCAGACTTCATAACTTCGTATGCACTAGCGACTTTTTCTCTTACAGAAGAATCTTTTTTCATAATTGTATGTTACTTCGGCAAAGGTTAGGTTCTAGTTTCTAGTTTTTAGGTTCTAGAAATTTGCTCCCCCAGCACCTAGTCACTAATTACTAGTCACTAGGCCCATTACCTACTCTTAAATTTATTAAATTTCTTGTCCGCTTTTTTTGGCAATGCGAACCTTTTTGTCTCCAACCATTTTGCTTCCAGTGCGAGTTGGTTTACCTGATTTTGGATCAATTAATTGCACATTTGATGC
>CAYNZJ010000020.1:0-10182 GCA_964401705.1 uncultured Candidatus Saccharibacteria bacterium | reverse complement strand
TTCGGGAGTTTTTTAATTTTATTTATTCTATGAAGTTAAAGTATTAACAAGTAAATTTAATATTCCATAAACAGTAAACATTATAAATAAACCAATTAATCCCCACATCATATGTTTTGTACCAACACTTCGAGCTTCTTCATTAGAAGAATTCATTATCATTTCTACTACACCCCAAACAAATATCAATATTGCAACTATAAACATTAATTGAATTAATGGTTGAACAATATTAGATATAATAGCCCCAACAACGCTTGAAGATGTCATAGGAATTTATTAACAGTTTTGGTTTTGGCCAGGAACACAAGGAAGTTCTACGTTTGAAGAACCAGGTGTACCAGTACCTAAAGTACGACGTACAATAGCAACTAGACCCCAAATTGTTGTAATTACAAATAAACCTAAAATACCGTATAAAATAGTACCTTTTGCTTTTGCTTGAGCTTCTTCAGAACCAGATGCCCCTGCCATTATAAATCGTACTACTCCAATGATAATCATTAAAATAGCAAAACCGACAAGTACACGGATTAATAAATTCATTAGACTTTGCCCTGTTGAGAGTAAAGTAAATGCATTTTGGTTACCAACATAAGCTGGACCAGGGTTAACAGATTGAGCCAAAGCTAGAACTGGACCAAATACGGCCATAAGAACACCAAGGATTTTGTACATAAAAAATAATTAATACTTAATTTACTATTATATGTTTATTATACCATAAAGACATTTAATAGTGCAAAGGAAATACCCTATTTATAAATCTGAATACTATTGTCTGAACCAACCTTTAATGGGAAAGCCCAAGTGGTTAACCATTCTTTTACTGTTGGTTTAGAATATTCAACAGCACAAACATAGCTTTCGGTATTTTTAAGTGTACCCTGAAGAGTTGTTTTGACAGAATGTGAGAAACCATTACTAAGACCTGGAACTGTTGTTTGAGTTTCAAGATTACCATTTATTTTAATATCTGGTTCTTTTATATCAACACAAAATATTCCAGCACTATCAACATCAGGATCAGTGATTTTTAAATCATAAGTAATTGTGTTTGTAGTAAAATCTGTAATTTTTGAATAAACTAAACTATTATTAATAGTATCAATCTTATCTAAAGGATCTTTAATTAAAAGATTACTGTTATTTGAATTTGAAGATGAAATATTAACAACTAAAAGATTAGATTTTTTTAAAGAACCTGCTAATTCATAAAAGATATGACAGCCTTGGTCCCCTTTACCATTTATGGTATATGAATTAGTTGTATAAGCCCCAGCATTAATTTGAGTTAAATTAGGTAATGGATTAATAGGGCCTAATGTTGAAGTATCACCAGAATCATAACAAATAAGTTCTAAAGTCTTGGAATCAGGGGTAAAAGTAGAATCTACATCAAAAGTAAATACCCCTGTGACCGAACCTGTACCTTGTGATTTTAAATTAAATTTTAAATTTTTAATAGCCGAAGAAACATTACTATTATTGTTTCCAGAATTATTATTCGTATTAGTGTTAGCATTGTTACCAAACCCTGTACCAATATTAGATGATCCAGTATTAGTATTTTTTTGTGTTGTAGAACTATAGCCACTATCTTTACCAATAGATGAAACGGTATCAATTAATACATTAGCAATAAGTTGTGCCCCTAGCAGTACAGCCGCACCAATTAGTGTCCAAGTAAGAGTTTTGTGAGCTTTCTCTATTGCTTCGGCTTTACCTCGAGCCATAACATACAAAAATCCAGAATAAATAACCATTACAACTACAATTGGTAAAATTATGTCAGATATTGCTTTTAAAATACTACCTAGAATATCTTTAATTTCCTTTTTTTCTCCTAATGGATTATCAATTCCAATACACAAACCAAAATCAGTTGATTTGTTAGCACAAGCATCCATACAACATTTATAAGATTCCCCTGCAATATCCCGTTTACCACTGGAACTAACCTGCATTAACCCGGCACATTGTTCTTGGCAAGAAGCTTGTGCATTTATACGATGAATAGGAACCAAGCTAAATAAAAATGTAATAATTAAGATTGATAAAAATATTTTTTTCATACTATTTTATATTTTGGACTTTATCTTTTAATTGTAAATACGGGGCAGAATCATCTTTTGCATTAAAACCAAACCCCACGGTTCGTCTAATAACACCAATAAGTGCATAAACTGAAACAATCACAAAGAACCCAATTATGCCCCAAAGAATAAATGTTCGTCCTTGGCTTTGAGCTTCTTCATTTGAAGAATTCGAAATCATTTTTACAACTCCATAAACGAAAGCAAGGACCGCAAGCCCAATAATAAAAGGCAGGACAACAACACGCACAGCACAACCGATATATTCTACATAACCTTTCAAGGTTTTGGCACTAACAACACATTGCCCATTACCAGCGTTAGTATCGATTGATCTGTCTATGCTGATGTTTTGCTCTGAAGTAAAATTAGTCTTTTGAGAGGTATAAATATCGTTTTGACCAGGTACAATATTGCTTTCTGCTGTCCAATTTACTTCGCTGACTGTTTCATCTTTAAAACCTGTAAATTGCGCCAAAGCAACTATGGGTAAAAATAACAATACAAATAATAAATTTCGAGTGATTTTAAACATAAATATATTATACACTATGGGGTTTTAATATTAAATTGATATCTGATTTGTTCTTTTTGGTAGGTTGAACCAGTAATAGTACAATTATACATTGTTTTGGTTTTTAACCCTGGAAGTGAATCACTAATAGGAATAGCAACCGGTAACCTTACCCCTAAAGATTGGGCCACCCATGAAATATCCCCCGAATAATTACCATTTGAGCTGTTACAAATATAATTGACTTGACTTTCTATTCTATGTGAAGCAATTAGATTAAAAAAAGCATATTCTTTATTTGTTGAGATACCATCAACACGCATTTCAATAGGCCCTACTTCTTGAGGATCAATATAAAATGGAGTTGTTACAGTAAATCCACGAATCTGAGGTATTCCTTCGATAAAGAATCGTGCTAAACAACTATACACGCTAGAATGCATAAATCCTGTAGCGGGACTTTTACTAATTTCTATAGAAAAAATTGATTCAATTATTTTAGATTTATTATTATCATCGGCATTATCTAACCCAACTAATTTAGTCCAAGACCCGCTAGCTGGACCCATTATTTGATTACAAGATAAATTTATATTTTGATCATCAACAACTAAACCATTTAAGACAGGAACAACAACACTATCCGGTACTGCTTGTTTAAAAACTGGAATTTGGCTTAATGGCTTTTGTGGTGGAGTATATGTTTTGTAAAAAATTCTTGGTGTTCCAATAAGCACAGGATACGATAATTTGGATTCGAAACCTTTTATTAATGGAATTGATGGAGTATAAACATTAAAAACCGTCTGCATATTTTTAATTGGTTGATCTTCATAACCAGCTATATTTTTTAAAGTCCTGCCTGATAATTGACAAGAATAGGTACCATTTGGCCTTAATCCAAACCCACTCCAAACAACAGGTATTGTTATTGGTGAATCAATAGTCCCATTTGAATTGGTTTTATTGGATCGTGTACTTTTTTTATTAATTGCAGTTACATCAAAATAAACTTTTGATTGATATTTATGATTTAAAGCATAAGAAACACAAACCAAATCCATATTAGGGTCAACATCAATTGAACCATTAAAAGTTAAGTCAATAGAATTAGATTTTTGATCAACTCTACTAATAGCAAACATTGTGTTAATAGTATTTTTTGAATTTTGAACAACAGGCATAACTCCACTAAAAGATACAGCCATTGGTTTATACTTTGTTTTAGGGTCAGATGACTTTAAATATACATCTAAAACACAATCCATATTAGTATTGTTTTTAAGAGATTTTGTTATTTCTATTGGTAGATTAATTACGATATCTCCTTTTTTTTGAGATTGATCAAACAATACCCCAAAATTTGAAATCAAATCTGCCCCATTATTTTTACAATTTAAATTACTATATCCATCAAACAAACTATCCGCATTATCATAAGAAAGAATAATACTATCTTCTGTAAATTTTGAAGTAAGGATTTTAAAATTTTTAGCTAACCCTGGTGTTACAGCCATAGTCGTAAATGAATTCCCTCCACTAAGAGTGCCTTCGGTATTTTCTGTACTACATACATAACTAGTATCTTCTTCAAGATTTAAATTTACAGTTCCAACACTAGAATTAGCTGAGATTTTACCTTGGGCTTCAATTGTTTTATTACCATCGTTAGTGGTACAAGATACAAGTATCGACATTGTTACTTTAGTTGTAGGATTTATAGTAACTGTAACTTTTGTATTTTTAGGATCCTTTGAATTTGCAACTAATTCGGCTTTATAAATACTATCCCCTAATGCTAATTTAGATGAAGAACCGATATTACTTAAAAATCCAGAGACTCCTACATTAGCCAAAAGACCACCAGAGGTGGTATTTGTGCGCCAGTTTACAGTACTATCCGAAAGCCCTGCTTTACCACGAGATGTATCATAACCAAATGCTTTAAATAAAGTGTAAACTATAAACCAAGAACCGAGAATTAAAAGTATTCCAATTACTATATTTTTAAAAATCTTTTTACCTTTGGTGCGCATTTCTTCATTAGCACCGCTAAACATAAACAAAAATCCGGAATATACTATAAGTAGTATAACGAATGGCAAAAGTAAATAAACTAAGAAAAATTTAATAATATTATTTATAAGAACAAAAAGATCATTAAAACTACACATGGCTTCCCCTTTACCACAAGGAATCGCAATACTAGCAGAAGAAACAAAAGGTACAACACTTATAAATAAGACTAGAATTAAAGTAATGACGAATCGATATTTTTTCATATTATGGTTTTGCAATATCCCCAACATTTTGGGTTGTTGTGTTTTGGTTATAGCCATTTATGCTATTAAGCAGAAAATCCAAATTCCCACTGGCTTTTTCATATGCCCCATCAGCATCTGCCCCACCAGCTAAAATTGATTGGGTTAATTCACGGAAAATTAAATTAGTTTCTTTTTTATTTGGATCAAGCCATGACGATGATCGAAGAGCTGAGATTTGGAAAATTGATTGATAAAGTAAAGATGGATCAGATTGAGCTTTTAAATCACTAGCATAAACCGGTGGAAGTGATAAAACTTTACTAATTTGGGAACTATGCCAAGGACTAGCTATGGTTTGAACAGTTAAAAGAGCAGTTGGTTTGTTTTTGGAATATTTAGACATAGCAATACCAGTTAAATGTGCATAGGTTTTTTGAGTTTTTAATCCTCGAGGTTGTGGTATTTCAGATATAGCTAATGAAAGATTTGGGTTTTTCTCTTGCAAAGAAAATAGTTCACTAGAGAATCCAATATAAAATGCTACTCTTTCTGTTAAAAAAGATGAAGTTGCATCAGGAAGAGACTTGTTCCAAGAATAAACAAATTTATCTGGTGATGAAAAATCTGTAAAGAAAGTTATAACCGCAGGTAAAGATGGACCTTGACTTGTTTTGTGTGTGCCTAATGTTGAAACATAATAACCTTCATTATTAACCCCTACAATTGGATTCCCAACTTGGAGTAATAACAATGCGATTATATCTTTTGCATGAGTATTGTTTTCAAACCGGCCAAGTGAAATTGTACTTTGAATAAAAGCACCGGTTGGGTCTCTTTTGGTTAATTTTTCACTAATTGTATTAAATTCATCCCAATATGCTGGTGGGTTAACTATACCTTCATTAACTAATAAAGTTTTATTATAATAAAGAACCATTGGGTCAATTAAGAAAGGATAAGCAAGTATTCCTTTTTTAGATAAAAATAAAGAAAAAGCAGGAGGATAAGAATTTGTATAATTTTTTTGTGAAAGTACAGAATATGAGATTGGTTCAATTTGTTCACTAAATCTTGAGACAGTTGCATTGTCAACAAAAAACAAATCCGGAGCGGTCCCATCGGCAAAACTTTCAATTAATTCAGATTCATAACTTTCTGGATCTTTAGCAACATAACGAATTTTAAAATTCGTTATTCCATCTGCTAAATCGTTCATATAGTTTATAAAATTTGGGTCATCAATTGTACCCCAAACAACAACAGTACCTGTTCCTTTAAATGCTGATTTCTTAGCAGGGGTTGGAATATAGCCAGCAAAAACCATAACAGCAAAAAGTGCTCCGACTCCGAAAATTATTAAAAGTATTGTTTGGAATTTTTTCATTTTTATTTATTATTCATTACAATATTAAGAACATACACCTATAATACCATATTCAAAAGAATCTGTGTCAAAATTTTCAACAATAGTTATGCCTGCAGTGTCTAAATATTCCAGCATATCATCAAACAAAATCCGTGAATCTGGATGTGTTGTGATACCATGAGCATCTTCGTTTAACTCAGTTACCAAAATAAAACCTCCTTTTGCTAAAATTCTTGAACATTCTTTTAAAAAAGATTCTCGATAAATAACATTTCTTAATACCCCAGAGATTATTATTAAATCGTGTGAATTATCAACAAATGGTAGCGTACCCCCATTGTCGTACTCAAAATGAAAGATGTTAAATTTTTCATGGGCATTAGTGATATTTTTTTGTTCAAGTGATTTTATAATATTTTTTGTTTTTTCTTTATCTTTACTAATTGTCGTTAAACGAGAATTAGGGAAAATTTGAGACAAATAAAAATAATCAATATTAATACCATTATTAATATCCAAAATTCGAGAATTGGTTTTAAGTGGCAAATTTTTTATGACACTTAGAAGTTTCATAATTGGTTTAATCCAAAATTGCAAGTGATGCTAATCCATCCCCAGCTCGTAGTTTCATAATACTTACACCTTGAGTGCTACGCCCTAGTACTGGCACTGATTTAAGATCAGTTCTTATTGTTTGACCTTTTTTAGATATTGCAATTAATTCCCCATCGTCCCCGGCTATTCTAGCTGAAATAAGTGGACCAGTTTTGTCTGTTACTTTTGAAGTTAAGATCCCACTACCACCACGTTTTTGAACTTTGTATTCGGTTAGCTTTGTACGCTTACCAAGACCTTTTTCGCTAATTGTAAATAATGTTAAGTCTTTATTATCTTTAGATACAGAATTAACATTTATAATAAAATCAGATTTTTCTAATTTCATACCAATAACTCCAGAAGCAGTCCGGCCCATTTGGCGAATGTCTGATTCTTTAAATCTTATTGATTGCCCAAGTGAACTAACAAGCATTACTTCATCGCCTTTTTCAAGAGCTAAAACAGAAATTAATTCATCGGCTTTATCAAGAGTAATTGCGATAAGCCCACTTCGACGAACATCTTTAAATGATTCATAAGCGACTTTTTTAGCTGTACCATTTTTAGTTACAAGCATTAAGGATTCAAATCGGGCTTTGTCTTGTTTACTAATTGGTAAAATCGAAGTAACTCTCTCATCTGCTCCAAGTGATAAGAAATTATTTATTGATTTACCCTTTGTAGCACGACGGCCTTCGGGGATATCATACATTCGTATTTGATATGCTCGGCCTTGGTTAGTAAAGAATAATAAATCTGCATGAGTATTAGCATCAACCAACATCGTTACAAAATCTTCTTCTTTGGTTTCAATATCAATTGTACCGACTCCTCCGCGATTTTGTTTACGATATTCCATAGGGTCAGTACGTTTAACATAACCACCAGCAGTGTAAACCAATACTGATTCTTTTTCAGGAATTAGGTCTTCTTCATTCATTGATTTAAGACCACCTTTGACTATTTTAGTCTTACGTTCATCAGCATAAGTTGTACGAACATAAGTTAACTCATCATTAATTATTTTAGTAACCTTTTTAGGGTTAGCTAAAATACTTTTTAATTCAGCGATCAAATCTTGTTTTTCTTTAAGTTCAAGTTCAACGGCTTTACGTTCAAGCCCAGCAAGCTTTTGGAGGCGCATTTCAAGAATTGCTGTGGCCTGGAGGTCGCTAAATTTGAATCTTTTGATTAAAGCTTCTTTGGCAGCCGGACCGTCCTTACTTGCGCGAATTATTTTTATAACTTCATCAATAAAATCAAGCGCTTTTTTAAGACCAAGTAATATATGTTCCCGATCTTCAGCCTTTTTTAAATCAAACTGTGTTCTACGAGTTATAACTTCGCGACGATGTTTAATAAATTCTTCAATGAAATTTTTTAAAGATAAAGTTTGTGGAATACCATCAACCAATGCAACCAAATTATAATTGAAATTACCTTCGAGTTGAGTATGTTTATATAAATAATTAAGAATTTTTTGTGGATGAGCTCCAGTTTTAAGATCAATCACAACTCGCATATCACGTGTTGATTCATCACGAAGACCTTTAATTCCATCAATCTTTTTTTCATGAACTAACTCGGCAATTGATTCTACAAAGTTAGCTTTAACAACTCGATAAGGTAATGATGTAATTATTATTTGAAATTGACCACCTTTTTGTTCAACAATTTCAGCTTCCCCGCGAACAGTTACACCTCCACGACCAGTTTGATAAGCATGCAGGATATCTTTTTTGTCATATGCCACAGCCCCTGTTGGGAAATCTGGGCCTTGGATAAATTCCAGTAAATCTTCAGTTGTAGCTTCAGGATTTTCATTAAAATGCAAACACGCGTCCATAACTTCACCTAAATTATGTGGTGGAATATTTGTTGCCATACCAACAGCGATACCCAAAGTCCCATTAAGAAGTAGCCCTGGAACTATTGTAGGTAAAACCACTGGCTCGTTTCGTGTTTGATCGTAGTTTGGACGCCAATTAACTGTATCTTTTTCTAAATCTTGTAAAAAGACTGTAGCAATTTTGGACATCTTGGCTTCGGTATAACGCATTGCCGCTGCTCCGTCACCATCGATAGAACCAAAGTTACCTTGACCATGAATCAACGGATACCTGTAAGAAAAATCCTGCGCCATACCCACCATAGAATCATAAACCGCAGTATCGCCATGTGGATGGTATTTACCTAGTACGTCTCCAACAACCGCTGCTGATTTACGAAATCGTGCAGATGGAGTAAGACCCATCTCATGCATTGCGTACAAAATACGACGATGCACAGGCTTAAGACCATCGCGAATATCGGGCAATGCTCGCATAGTAATAACACTCATCGAGTAATCAAGATACGATTCACGCATTTCAGTGACAATTGGCCGAACTTGGATTTTGTCGTGCTCAATTAAAATTGGTGTATTTGGATTTTTCTCTTCTGCTCCGGCAGATGATTTTTTAGATATTTTTGCCATAAATTATTTCTTATTAATTACTGATTTACCTTTTTCGATATCTTTTGAAACTTCTTGTGTCGCATCTTTTATAAATGACGATGCTGGATTTATCTCTTGCTTAAAACCATTAAATTTATATAAACTACCCTTTGAAAATAAAACATAAAGCATGGCTATAATAAAAGTTAAAAGTATTGCAGCAAATCGGGCTTTTTGTTTTTTACTTTTAAAATGTATTGCTTCACTCATAAAAATTTATGGATTAAGCAACACTACTTCACCTTCTTTACCGGCTAGGTCTTTTTTCTTAACTGTCAATTTATCAACTGGGTTGACTTTATCTTGTCCCGCTTCCTTTAAAAAAGATTTGATTTTAGATTCATCAGACCCAATTGGAATAATTAATGCTGCGTCAGACCCAATTGCCATTTTGTATGCCATTTGATTAGTTAAACCATCATGACCAATTGGCACAAAGATAATGTCACAAGTTCCAATTTTGCCACGAAATTCTGGGGTTAAGGTTTCATCTGTTGCAAGACCTAAAAATACTAAACTCATTCCATCTAAATTCATTCGGTATACAGTATTAATGTATTGTTCTTTATCTAAAGTAACACTTGCACCAAAACCTTCGATAGATAAACCTGTGATTTCATAATTTCCTGGACCATCAATAACAAAAGGTACAGTTTGACCATATTCCATATTTTCTGGACCATTAGTTGCATCAGTATGGGTTGAAACTAAAACAACATTTGCCCCAAACCGTGGAACCTTGCCATCACTACTTTTTTTAGGTGGATTATAAGCCAAAATAAAATCCCCATATTGGATCTTTAAACAACTCTCTCCGTGGTATGTAACAATCATGGTTGTATTATAGC
>CAYNZJ010000019.1:0-11592 GCA_964401705.1 uncultured Candidatus Saccharibacteria bacterium | reverse complement strand
CTACAACCGAATCAACAATTGAATCTGCAATTGATACATTAACAAATTTAACAGGACTAACAGATTCACAAATCTCTGACACACTAACAGCTTCAATTTTCTTAGGTAGTGGTTCAACTACAAATGCAGTTGATCTAGCTACTGCAGAAGTTTCCGGCACACTTGCAGTTTCTAATGGTGGTACAGGCGCAACAACACTTAATGATTTGATTACACTTGGAACTCATACAACAGGGAATTATGTAGCTACTGTCGGCTCAAATGTTGGTATTTCGGTTCAGGGATCAGGAAGCGAAGACGCCGGGGTATTTGTAGGGCTTGATTTTACAGCAGCATTATCAGGGGATCATACTTTAGCAAACAATGAAGCTAAATTTGGACAATCCGGATTAATCTTTGAAGGTGCAACGGCTGACACTATTGAATCATATTTTGTTATTACTGACCCAACATCGTCTGACAAAACATTTACATTCCCAAATCGTTCGGGGACAGTTTCACTTTCCGGGGATACATTTACAGGAGATGTAACAGGAACATTAAATTCAAGCGGGGCAACAGGGCTTACAATTGCATCTGATTCTGTTGCACTAGGTACTGATACAACAGGTGACTATGTATCAAGCTTCACAGCAGGTAATGGTTTAACAGGTAGTGCAAATGGTGAAGGTTCAACTCCAACATTGGCAGTTGTTTCAGGTAATGGTGGTATTGTTGCAAATACTGATGATATAACCTTAACACTAGCCGGGTCAGCTGATGGTCTGTCATCTTCAACTTCATCAGGTTCTGGTATGGAAGTTCTTTCATCAGGTCTTGCATTACTACAAGGTTGTGCTAATGATGAAGTTTTGAAATGGAATGAAACAACTGATGTTTGGGCTTGTGGAACTGCTGGCGGTGGGGCAGTTAGTGCTGACAGTTTAGATTTTGATGATTTTGAAGACACTCTTGATCTAGATGCTGCGACTGATATTAATTTAGGTGCAAATGCTTTGACTATTGATATGGATTCAACAGGAGATTTTTCAGTACGAGATGGCACAACTGATATAGCATTGTTTGATGATACTGGTGGTATTACACTTTCTCCAACAGGCACAAGTGACTTAACAATTACAACTGACGATGATACTAGTTTAATAATTAACAATGGGGCGCTTACAAGTGACGGTCAAGCAATTGATATAAATGTAACATTGGGCGATGATGCTAATGTTGATACTGTTGCTGGTTTAAATATTGATGTAACATCAGCAAGTACAGGCGACGCTGATGTATTGTCGGGTATTAATATTGGTAATCTTTCTTCAGCTGATGCCACTGTTATTGAACGAGGTTTGACTATTGGTACTGGCTGGGATGAAGCAATTAGGGCTAATGGTGATATTACAATTGCCGCTCAGGCTGACGCCACTGCGCACAACTATGCATCAGGTTGTAACTGTTCTTTGAACTCGGCCGCTGGTACATTCGGCTCAGAAACGGCAATTGATCGAGTTCATGATTTTGTTGTTTATAAGGGTAAATTATTTGCAGCTACATCTGAAACAGACAGTGCCGGAGTTTATAGATATGACGGTGGTACAACATGGACACTGGTTACAAATGCTGCTGGTAAAGCTGTTTCAGCTGATAATACAAATATTGATGCGTATGTTTTGGGTGTGCATAATGGCAGACTATATATTGGTTCACAGACAGGAGCCAATGAAGGTGCTCTTTATTATAGTACAACCGCTGATACAACAGCTGATTCATTCACAATGTTTAACACCACACGTGGTACATTTTCAAGTGCAAACCAAGATGGAGTTTATGACTTTGCCTCATTCATGGGTTATATAGTTGTTTCAACTATGGAGCCAAATGCAGCTGAAATTACACTTTATCGTGGTACAACCAGTGGTTGGGTACAAGTAAACCCGACTGATGGTAAATCATCAGCTGAAACAACTGCTGATAAAGATGGTTTTAATTTGGCTGTATGGAAGGATTATCTTTTGATGGGTGGTGTAACTGGTTCGACTACGGCAATGTTTACTTATTGGCAAGGTATAAGTACTACAGTTGTGGCTATAAGTACAACAGCTGGTTCTGTGACACCTTATGATGCTAACATTGAAGCAGTATCTAGTATTGTTCCTTTTGGGGGTACTTTTTACTATGCTACATCTAAAACTGATGCATCTAGTATAGTCGGTCACACTGGTCAAATTTCTAATTCGAACAATTTAAATAATGTAACAAAGGCAACTGAAACTAGTAATACTGGTAGAATTGTAAGTGCATATACTGGTGTTGACTCTGCTGTTTTAGGGACTTATAATGGTCGACTTTATGCGGGTTCTCAAACTGGCGCTAGTACTGGGCAAGGTGCTATTTATGAGTTTACTGGTAATAAGCAAGATTGGGAGTTGATAAATACAACCCCTGGTACATTCGGCTCAGAAACAGGTATTGATGGTATTAGTGCTATGATTGAATATAATGGCCAACTATTCGTTGGTACTGATGATGGCACAAATGGTGTGGCTAGTGTTTATAGTTGGAGCAAGACATCAGCAAATTCATATGGCCTAAAGTTTGATTCAGGTTCAAATAATTATGGTAAAATTTCATTTACTTTAGATAATCAAGCTAACGCCGAAAACCATTCAGGTGCATTTAACTTTTCTCATTCTGTAAGTATGCAGTCAAATGCATTCGACTATGCTGAAGATTATCCAACTTTTGATACATCCCTCAAACCCGGAGATGTTGTCATGATCGACCCTGACAACGTTGATTTTGTTAAACGTGCTGATGGTACAAACCCAGCAATTGGTATATATTCACTAAACCCTGGTTTACGACTACAAAAATCTAAAGATACGCCTGACATGGGGGGTGAAAGCTGGGTACCTATAGCTCTTGTTGGTCGTGTACCGGTAAAAATTAGCACTGAAAATGGGCCAATTTTGCCAGGAGATTCTTTGATGTTGTCTCATACTTTGCCAGGTGTTGCCATGAAAGCAACAAAAGCTGGTGCAATTATTGCACAAGCATTAGAGGGTTATAGTGGTACAGATGTTGGTGAAATTAGTGTATTTATAAACAATTCATATGGTAGTGGTTCTTCGTTTGATAAAATACTAAACCCTGTTGAGACAGTTGGTATTGATGGATTAACCACTAAAACAAATGAACAATACAGTGCTAATTTATTGTTAAAACAATTAGTTGAAAATCGCACTACTTTATTAAATAGTAATTCTCTTTCAGATATTTTTGCTGACCGCATTGCTGCTGGTCTTGAAATAGTAACCCCCACTCTTATTACTGATAATGTAAAAACAAACACAATTTCATCCAGTACTAAAGATGATATTAATGTGGTTCTTTCTCCAAATGGAACATTCACAATTGGTAGTAATGTTGTAACAAACAATACAGATGGAACAACAACGATATCAGTCCCTGCTATTAAATTTGATGCTAATGGTAATGCTGATTTTGCTGGTAAACTAAAAGCCGGATCAATCGAAGCAGGTAGTATCACTGGTATGGATGCTATTGTTAGTAAAATAACACTTCTTTCTAACGGACAAGAAGCATTAACATTAACCGCAACAGCAGTAGAAGCATTAAACCAATCATTAATTGCATTAGGGGCCGATGTTGCCGATGCAGAAATTAAAATTAATGATATTCAATTAGCAATAATAGCTCTTCAGGATAGACAAATTAAATTAGAAGAAGCAGACACAAGTATGGATTTGCGTATAAAAGCTATTGAAGATTTATTACAAACAAATGCTTTGACTCAAAACACAAATCTTAATGCTTCTGGCTTAATTGTCGATGGGGACAGTATATTTAATGGTAAGACCACTTTTGGAAATCAAATTGTATTTAATGTCCCACCGGTATTTAATAAAGATACTGCAGGGTTTGCTGTAATCAAGGCTGGTGATCGAAGAGTTGATGTAATATTTGAAAATCCATATATTGCTCAACCAGTAGTTAATGCAAATATTTCTTTTGAAGATACTGATGATATAACTAAAAATATGACAGACCAAGAAGCTGATCAATTCTTTAATCAAGATATTAAATCATTAGTAACCAATAAAACAATAAATGGTTTTACTATTAGAATTAATAAAACTTCAGATAAAGATATAAGATTCTCTTGGAATGCATTAGCTGTACAAGATCCAAAAGTATTTGAAAGTATAATTCCTGGTCTTATAATTGATCCAGCTCCAGTATCTACACCGACTTCTGACCCAGCCTCGGCACCGGATCCTACCGTAGACCCAGTACCAGCAGAAGATCCATCAAATACAACAACAGATATCCTGGATTCAGTAGATGATAATCAAATAGATTCTAGTAGTATAATATCAGATCCGGTAAATACTCCAGAAATTATTCCTGACCCAGCTCCAACACCCGATCCTGTAGTAGAATCAACACCAGATCCTGTTGTAAATTAAAATGGAAAAATTTAAAAACAAAAAATTATTTTATATTTTAGTACCAATACTTTTTCTAAGTCTCGGTTTGTTTAGTGTTGTTCTTGCGGAAGACAATCAAATAAATTTAATTTCAAGTATAAATAAAGATAATACAAATATTGATTTATTTATATCTCCAGACACTGGAAGTTTTTTAGGGGGTTCAACTTTTGAAGTTCCATTTTTTGTAAACACAAAAGGTCAAAATATAAAAAGTATCGAATTAAATATAATTTATGACCCAACAAAATTAGCAATAATTAAACCATCAAACGGTAAATCTATAATTGGAGTTTGGGATTCTGCGCCAAGTTATGATAACAATAAAGGAGTTGCAAAATTCTCTGGATCTATACCCAGTGGAGTACAATCATCTTCAGGACTTATTACTTCTATAACTTTTGAAGCCAAATCACCCGGTACAGCAGAAATATCAATAAATAATAATTCAAAAATAAAAACACTAGATAATTTAGAATTAAAAATAAATACAAATCGTGGGATTTACACAATTTTCCCTAAACCAGCTGGGTCTGTGGATGTTTTTTCAGATACTCATCCACTAGAGGATTCTTGGTATAATAATACTAATGTTGTTTTTAGTTGGAATAAATTACCTAATATTGTTGGGTATAGTTATATTTTAGATAATAAACCAAATACTTTACCTGAAAATAAGATAACATCTCAAGAAACAATTAAACAGTATGAGAATTTAACTGACGGGTTATGGTATTTCCATATTAAACCACTCAAAACTGGAAACATTTGGGGTACAACTACAAATAGAATTTTAAAAATAGATACAACCCCACCAAATAATTTTAAACCAAAATTAGAATATATTAGACATGATAAAGCAAACTTTGCAGCTATTAATTTTAAAACTAACGATGCTCTCTCTGGGGTTGATCATTATGAAGTTGCTATAACAGATACAACAAACAATACAAATGATATTTCGCCAGTTTTTATTTTTTCTGAGAGTCCTCACCAAATAAATCTTGATTCAATAAATTCTGCACGGGTAATAATTCGAGCAGTTGATAAAGCAGGTAATGTTCTAGATGCTTCAATAGATGTTAAAAAACACAATAAATTGGTTCAAATATTTTTAAATAATAAAATCCCAGTTTTAATTATAATTTTAATTTTGCTAATTGGTCTTTATTTCGTGCACTATTTTAAAGATCATCGAATATTTAAGAGACTAAAAATGGTTTCAAAATTAATTGAAGCTGAGGATAAAAAACTTAAAAATGAAGAGAACAAAGAACAAATTGAAGAAGAAAAAATAATAAACAAGATATCAAATCTTAATATAAATGATGATTCTATTAACGAATAAAACCATTGCACTAGCTTAATCTATGATATATAATATACACATATAGGTGAATATTTTTTACGCTTATTCTTTATTATTTAAGTAATTAATTTTTTATATGTCAAAAAAGAATTTAATGAAAATAATCTTGCAAATAATTGCTGTTGTGGCTGTTGTTTTAGCTGTTTATTTCTATCTACAAGTACGTGATCTTAAGAAGAACCCAAATATAGTTGCACAAAAAGAAGTTGCAAATCTTGTAACTAAAGTTGGTCGGTTAGTTGTTTTACCAGAAGGTGAGACTCCAACAGTTGCTACAGTTTCAGATCCTGAAGCTCTAAAAGATCAAGCTTTTTTTGCAAATGCAGTAAAAGGAGACAAGGTTTTAATTTATGCTGAATCTAAAAAGGCTTATCTATATAGTGTTGATATGGATAAAATTATTGATGTTGCTCCACTTAATATTGGTAACCAAAAAGCAGTTACACCTCCATCAACAGATACCGATACTGACAACTAATAATTCCAGGTTACAATTTAATTACATCTGGAGCATTTAAAAAGAGATGAATTTTAAAAAAAAACTCCAAGCAAAAGCATTTAAAAATAGAATTTTTATAAAGAAATTTTCTATTATATTTTTACTTTTCTCGGTGTTTTTTAATTTTACTTATGCTGCTTTTACTAGTTCTAGTTTTCAACTTGAAAACCCAAGCACTGCTGTAATTTCAGGTGGGACTTCTAGTTCCAGTAGTTTCCAATATTTTTCAAGTTTAGGTCAACTTATTCAAGGACAGTCAACTAGTTCTAGTTTTGAGCAAAATGCTGGATTTTTATATTTACCTACTGCTAGTTCTCCAGTTGTTTCAACTACTGCAGGAAATACTCAAGTTGTAGTTTCTTGGACAGCAGCAGTTGGGGTTTTTGCAAATATAACTAGTTACGAAGTCGGAATTTCAACTAGTTCTGGGGGGACTTATACCTATACAAATGTAGGAAATGTTTTAACATCAACTCGTACTGGATTAACTAATGGGACAACTTATTATTTTAAAGTAAAATCATACGCGGCAGGACTTCCTTTATCTGAATCTGTTTTTGTTAGTGCTGTTCCAACAGCTCCTTCTAATCCCCCTGGTAATGGAGGAGGCGGCGGTGGTGGCGGCGGGGTAGGCCTACCACCACCAACAACACCTACTGAGAATACAAATACGGGGTCAGCCACTGTAACTTTTTTTGGTAAAGCATACCCAAATAGTAGCGTTGTTTTACTTAAAGATTCACAAATAATCGCACAAACTATTTCTGGTTCTGATGCTAATTTTAATATTATTTTATCAAATTTTGCTGGGGGGAATTATGTTTTTGGTGTTTATGGTATAGATAATAATGGAGTTAAATCAACATTGTATTCATTTCCTTTAACTATCACTGACGGAGTAACCGTAAATGTTGGTGGAATTTTTATTGCTCCAACAATTACAGGGGATAAGTCCCAAGTAAGACAAGGTGACAATATTACTTTTTTTGGGCAAGCTATTCCTGAAAGTGAAGTAACAATAGCTGTTCATTCGAACCAAGAAATTTTTAAAAAGGTAAAGACTGATAAAGGTGGTGTTTATTTACAAACAATGGATACCTCTCCTTTGGAAATTGGTTCTCACACTGCTAAATCAAAAGTTGCTGATGGTGCTCAGATTAGTAACTATGGTAAACCTTATAATTTCTCTGTGGGGGATACAAATGAAGAAGCTCCAAAAGATGCACAGTGTCCAGCCAAAGCTGATTTAAATAAAGATTGCCGGGTTGACCTGATCGATTTTTCAATTGCAGCTTTTTGGTATAAAAAATCTTTATCCGGAACAATCGTTAATTTAGAAAAAAATGAATTAAATAATGATGGTAAAATAACATTAGTAGACTTTTCAATCATGGCATATTATTGGACAGGTTAGTAAATCATATGAAGACATTCAAAAATTTTATTTTTAATAAATCTTTCTTTACCACTATTTTAGTGTTGTTTTTTGTGTTTGGGTTTAGTTCACTAAGTGCAGCAAATAATCCTCAGGTTTTAATTAAAACTAATAAAAGTAGTTTACCAATTAATGATATTGTAAATGTTGATATAAATATTGATTCAGCAGGTAGTATAATTAATGGTGTTGAAGGGGTTTTGGTTTATGATACGGATAATTTGGTTTTGGAAAAAGTTCAAATAGGGGATAGTTTTATTTCTCTTTGGATTGAAAAACCAAATAAAGAAAACCTTGGAGTTGTTAATTTTTCTGGGATTATCCCTGGGGGAATTGTTCTTAGTGATAATAATATTTTTTCTTTAATTTTTAGAGCAAAAGAAAATGGGCAAACGAATTTAACAATTAAAGATTTAAGTTTGTTAATAAATGATGGATCTGGTTCCAGTATTGATGCTAGTGTAGTTGGTGGATCTATTAATATAATGGGGGAACCATTGTCTCAAATTACACCTATTGATATTGTTGATAATTTTGCTCCAAATAAATTTAAAATAAATAGATCAAAAAATGAATCATTATTTGATAATAAATGGTTTATTGTTTTTGATACTCAAGATAAAGAATCTGGAATTGATCATTACAATGTTTGTGAAGGGTTTAATAATGAATGTGTAAATGGAACAAGTCCACATTTGTTAAACAATCAATCAGTATTTTACTATATTAAAGTTGTAGCTTTTGATCAAAATGGCAACAGCCAAAAATCAACATTAATATCACCATTTTATTATGCTGGGTTAATTTTGATTTTAATTGGTTTATTAGTTTTTATTTTAAAATTTTTTAAAAAATATAAATAATTGTGTTACAATATATTTATATAAATTAAAAATTAACAAATGAACCACTCTAATATTTTAAAATTTTTATCGTCTATTTTTTTAGCTTTAGTAATTCTTTTTATAATTCCAGATTTTGCATCAGCGGCACGTCTTGATTTTGTCCCAAACAACGGGACTTATAAAGTGGGGGATACGATTAGCGTAAAAATAATAGTTGCCAGCACTGACCGGGCAGTTAATGCTGTTTCTTCTAATATTTCTTTTTCTAAAAATACTTTATCTTTAAATTCTATTTCAAAATCAAGTTCAATTATCTCACTTTGGGCTCAAGATCCAAGCTTTTCTAATGGGGCAGGGACTGCTAATTTAGAAGGGGTTATTTTAAACGGGTATACTGGGTCATTCGGGACAGTTGCTACTCTTAATTTTAAAGTTATTGCCTCGGGGAATGCTTTTATATCTTTTAATGGTTCATCAGTATTGGCTAATGATGGGTTAGGGACAAATGTTTTGTCGGGTACAAATAGTGCTACATATACAATTATTGATAATATTAAAAAGGAAACCGATTTAGTAAACACTAATGACCCTGTTGTAGAAAAAATCAGTAATCTTCCCGCAAAAAAACAAACTAATATAAATATTGAAGAAATAAGATCTAATGTTGGAAATAAAATCCAAACTCGTTTTATAATTACATCTCCAGATAAGGATCCAAATGCTCCATATAATATTCAAATAGATTCATCCGAAGTTTATGAATGGAATGATTCCAGTGGTACACACATTTACGAAACAGTCCCATTACAATACGGGCCACATTTGATAAAAGTTACCACAAAGGGTCTTGATGGTAAAACTTTATCAGTTTACAAAAATTTTGTTATTAATGGTCTTGCCGAGCCAACAATTACTGAATATCCAAGTAGTTTAATTATCGGCGATAGTTTAAAAATAAAAGGTATATCTGATTTAAATACAAAAGTTGTAATTTCTATTAATAAAATAGAAGATGGAAAACTTTTAGATATAAACGAATCTGGAATTGCAATAGTTAACGAAGAAGGGGTTTTTGAATTTGATTATAAAAAACCTGTAACAAAAGGTACATATATCATTACATTAAAATCTACAAATGATAGTGGTATGGAAAGTGAACCAACAGAAGCCATCCGAATTAATGTTAAAGAAAATAATTTAACTCTTTGGGAAAAGATAACTTCTTTCTTGGCAGTATTTATACCAGCTTTTGGGTTAACTATATTTATCATCTTTGTTCTAACATATGCACTGTATCGTTACCGTAAATATCGTCTTATTCTTAAAAAAGATTTATTAAAAACTGAAGCTCTAATCAAGAAATCTTTTGGTTTACTAGAAGATGATGTAAAACAAGAAATTGAAATATTTAGAAAAATAAAAAATCGACAAAACTTAACCGCTAAAGATAAAGAATTTGTTGCTTCATTTAAAAAAGACTTGGAAGAAGCCGAAAGTCTAATAATCAAAGAGTTGCGTGACGTTGAAAAAGATGTCCAATTCTAAATTTGCATAATATACAAAATTGTGCTATAGTTTATTTACTCAAATGTGTTCTATGGAAGTAGTACTTCGTTAACGTTCTATACAGCATGTGTGAGAATGTTAATAAAATAATCTAAAAAATACAATATGTATAATAATAAAAAAGGTGGCGCACCTACGGGGCGTCCAGCTGGTTCTCGTTTTTCTCGTGGGGGGAATTCTGCACGTGTAGCAAAATCTCGACCTAAAACTGGGGGGTATAGTTCTCGGGGTTCATATGGTGGACGTCCTTCATTTAGTAGTGGTCGTGGTGGAAATAACTCTGGACGCGGTAAGTCTAAAATGCGTGGTGAATATATTGACACTGCAAAATTTATTTATAAACCAACTGCGGATGATTTAAAAGTTAAAACTCATGAAATCAAACATACTTTTGCTGATTTTAACTTTTCAAAAATGACTAATGCTAATTTGGCTCGTCGTGGGTATACTACACCTAGTCCAATTCAAGACAAAACAATTCCACTAACTTTGCGAGGAGCTGATATTATTGGTCTTGCTCGAACAGGGTCTGGTAAAACTGCTGCATTTTTATTACCATTAATTCAAAAAGCTGAAGCAAATCCAGATTTCCAAGCTTTGATTTTGGCTCCAACAAGAGAACTAGCTACTCAAATAAATACAGAACTGCGAGATTTTACTCAAGGAATGCGAATCTTCTCAACTGTATGTGTTGGGGGACTTCCAATTTATCGTCAAATCCAAGATTTAAAACGTCGTAATAATTTTATTATTGCAACACCAGGCCGACTTAAAGATTTAGCTGACCGTGGAGTTGTTAAATATAATAATGTTGGAGCAGTGGTACTGGATGAAGTTGACCATATGCTTGATATGGGGTTTGTGGATGATATTACTGCAATATTAGAGCAACTGCCCAAGAATCGTCAATCATTCTTTTTCTCTGCAACTATGCCACCTCGCATCAAAGCATTAATGGATCGGTTCTTAAAAAACCCAGAACTTGTTGAAATTGAATCAACTGGTACAAGTGCAAAATCAGTTGAACAAGACATTGTTCGGATTACAGATAAAGCTCAAAAGATTCCAAAACTTTTAGAAATATTAGAACATGATGATAATGAAAGAACTTTGATTTTCGTTGAAACCAAAGCCGGAGTTGAAAAATTAGCAGATGAACTTGAATTTCATGGTTATAAAGTGGGCTACATTCATGGGGACAAACCTCAACGTGCACGCCAAAGAACACTTGATGATTTTAAAAGTGGTAAGACTCAAATTATGATTGCTACAGATGTTGCTGCACGAGGAATTGATATTAAAGATGTAACCCATGTTATTAACTTTACTGTTCCACAAACTCATAATGATTACATACACCGTATCGGCCGTACTGG
>CAYNZJ010000018.1:0-11735 GCA_964401705.1 uncultured Candidatus Saccharibacteria bacterium | reverse complement strand
AAGGGTCTGGGAGGGAATGCCCGCGGAGCTTAGAATTTTTGGTAGGGTAGTCTATAGAAAAAAAGATTAAAAAATGCTAAAATAATTGTATGAATTTTGAAAGTTTTAAAAAGGATAAAGTTGAAGATTTTAAAGAAAATAAACTCCTAAAACGAGAAGGTTTTCCTGTATATGTTCCACCAACACAAGAGCAGATACAAAAAATGAATGAGAGTTTAAATTCTTTAAATGACTTACTTTCAGAAGCTGAATTTACTTGGCAAATTGATGGTGGAATAAATATATCTGGCTATGAACATGACTATGTTCGCGATCATAAAGATATTGATATATCTGTACCAGAGCAAGGTATCCCTGATTTAATAAAACTTCTTGAAAAGAAAAATTCTAAACTTTTTATAAGAATACCTGAAAAAATTAGTGTTGAACTTGAATCAAAATATAAGCTTTATGAAATACCTGGTGGTTTAGGTATTCATCAGGTTGAATTATTAAATACAAAAAAAGAAAAAATAACCGAGCAAGATATAGTTAAAGACCCTTTCAGGGAAAAAGACGTAATATTTGAATGCGCAAAAGAAAATATTTCTGAATCAATTGTTTTAGCCAGAGAATTTGGGTCTATTATTTTTAAAATTGATGCCACTGGTTTTCCTATAGATTCTTCATCAAGTGTAGATGTTCATATACCTGCTCAGAATGAAAAGGGTGATATTGAAATACGAACTGGAGTTTTCATAAATAAAGATGATTATACTTTTAATTACACTGAGAATAATACTTTTGATTCCAAACATACTATAAATGATAATGTAATACAAAAACACTTATCACCAAAATCAGTATTTATTTTTCATAAGTTACATGAAAGTAGATTAAGAGATGAAGGTGATTTGACGTATCTTTTTAATAAAATGGATCAGACAGAAAAGAATAAAATAAAAAACCAACTAGATGACTGGTTACTTAAAGAAGAACAAATAGGAGAAGAAAATGTTCAACAACTTGCTGAAAATATTTTAAGATTTATGAGCAAGCAATCATTTAATATTTCTGAACATGAGGAAGTACGGGATATAATATCCAATTATCCTGATATTAAAGTGAAACTTAAAAGAAATAAGGAAGGAACAAACAAAATGATAGACATGCTCACAAATGAATTTACTGAATATGGAAAGGTTTATAAAGAACTCCTTCCAGATGAGCAATGGTCAAATAATGACGATTTTAGAAAAAAAATTACTTCAAAAATTTTAAACATTATTAATCCAAAAAATAAAGTTGCTCTAGTTAAAAGTAGGTTAGATAATATATTATCTAAAATTTAATAATTTTTTTCATATTTACCCTACCAAAAATTCTAAGCTCCGCGGGCATTCCCTCCCAGACCCTTCTTGCCCGCGGAAAACAGCCGAGGTTTTGCGAATCCTATTCCCAGATATATTGTTTCGCAAAACCGAGACTTTTTTAGATTTCCGCATCAGGATTATTTTCGAAAAAAGTTCGAATTTTGTATAATACACACCGCCATTTTTACCAAGTAAAGCTTTTATTCTATCTTCAACTGATGGATGAGTAGAGAAAAGACTTTTTATTTTGTTTGCACCAAAAGGGTTTGCAATAAACAGGTGGGCTGTCGCCTTGCTGGCTTTGTGCATCGGCGCACTATACTCCGAAATCTTTTGCAGTGCCGAAGCCAAGCCTTCGGGGTATCTAGTTAGTAATGCCCCTGACGCATCAGCCAAAAATTCTCTTTTTCTTGAAATTGAAAGTTGGATAAGTGTTGCAAATATTGGAGCCAAAATTGATAAAATTATTCCAACAATCATTAATACCCCACCTGCTTTACTATCATCGTCTCTACCCCCAAACAAATGCGAGCGGATAAAAATATCCGCAACAATTGTAATAAACCCCGCTAGTACAACTGCCACAGTACTAACTAAAATATCTCTGTTACCTATGTGTGATAATTCGTGAGCAATTACTCCTTCTAATTCACTACGATTTAATATTTGCAATAACCCAGTTGTAACAGCAATCGCTGCATGATTTTTATCCCTCCCAGTAGCAAATGCATTAGGCACCGAGTCGTTAATAATGTAAACACGTGGCTTTGGCAGTCCGGCTGTGATAGATAGATTCTCAACAATATTATGAAGTTCCCTAAATTGATTTTCATCTGCTGGAATTGCTCCTGACATTTTAATTGCTAATTTATCAGAATTCCAATAAGAATAAATATTCATCAAAACCGCAAAAGCAAAAAATATATAAAGAATGTACGGATTCCCATAGTATTGGGAGAAAGCAAAACCAATAAGTACAATAAGTACCAAAAATGTGGTCATTAAAAACCAAGTTTTCCGAACATTTTGTGCTTGATGGGTATATAAAGTCGCCATTAGTTAGGTTATAGTTTCTAGTTGCTAGTTTATAATTTCCTAAAATTTTACTTCAACAGGGTTTGCTTCTACTCCATTATCAGGAATATCAAAGAATTCCATTTGACTGAATTTAAATACTCCGGCGATAACATTACCTGGAAATTGTTGTAACCCTGTATTTAGTTCACGCACATTACCATTGTAAAATCTGCGAGCTGACTGAATTTTATTTTCAGTGTCTGATAATTCACGTTGTAATTCTAGAAAGTTAGTATTGGCTTTTAAGTCTGGATAAGCTTCGGCAATTGCAAAAATACTTTTTAATGCGCCGGTTAGCATATTTTCAGCCTCAGCATGAGCTGGATTTGCACCAGTTACGCCCATAGCCATACTGCGAGCCTTGGTAACATTTTCAAAAGCACTGGATTCATGAGTAGCATAACCTTTTACAGTACTAACCAAATTAGGTATCAAATCATATCGACGCTTCAACTGAACATCAATATCTGCCCAAGCTTCTTTAGTATTATTAATAAGACGAACAAACTTGTTATATGAAGCAATAACCCATATAACTAAAATAACTAAGATTCCTAAAATAATGTATCCTAACATAAATATATATAAATACTGATATACACCGATTATATCATAAAATCCCTCAATGTGAGGGGTTTTATGAATTTATGCTTTTTTAAGTTTTTTGTTTCTATCAGAATATTCTTGCCATACAATCAGTAATGGTGATGCCAAGAAGATAGATGAATATGTTCCAAAGAACATTCCAGTGGTAAGCATAATAGCTAAAAGCCGTGTTGAATCTGGACCCCAAATAGCCAAAGCTAGAAGCACTAATACAACAGTTACGGTAGTTGCAATAGATCTTTGATAAACTTCGGTAATACTTTTACCAACAATTTCTGTAAAATTGCCATTATTTTTGGTACGTAAATTCTCACGAATTCGGTCAAACACAACAATAGTGTCCGATACTGAAAGCCCTAATATTGTTAATAGTGATACCACAAAGAGTGTGTCAATTTCAATATTATAAAAATATGAAAGTACTACAAAGACTCCAGTTGGAATAGCTACATCATGGAGTAATGTAACAATTGCAGTAATACCATATTTCCAAGATGAAACAGGATTTGAAACTTTTCGGAAGGAAAATGCAATAAATAAAACAATCCCTAATGATACAAGAATTATTGACATTATTGATTTACGAGCTAATTCTTGCCCAACAGATGGACCAATTGTAGTGTAACTTTTTACAATCATACCTGGGTTATCAGCTTCAATAAATGCAGTAATTATTTCTCTTTCTTCTGGAGATATTTCATGCATTTTAAGTTCATAAGAATTTTGACCCAATGGTTGGACTAGAACTTCTGGAACATTAGGAATCCTTTCTAAAGATTTTTTTATAGATTCTACTTCAGGACGAGGTGTATCATTCCAAGAAACTTCAATTGCTGTCCCCCCTTTAAAATCAATCCCAGGGCGAAAACCAAAGACTATCATTGAAATAATTGCCAGTGTTGTAAGAATAATGGAAATTGTAATAAATACTTTTTTGTGTTTAACGATATACATAAGATAATTTTAAAATACTATTTTTGCTTAATAACTGCATTTCTAAAACCCGACCCAAATAAAAACTGGACTAGCTTACCTTCTTTACCAAGTGAAATTGAACGGAAAAATGTTCGACTAATTGTATAAGCTACAAATAAAGATACTATCGTTCCAAGGAAAAAGGTAAAAGCAAAACTTTTAATAAGTGCAGTTCCGGTAGCATATAAAATAAATGCAGTGATAAGACTTGAAAAGTTTGAATCCCGAACTGAATTCCAAGCCCGAGAAAATCCAGCAGAAAGCCCATCACGAATTGTACCCCCGCGAGAGACTTCTTCTTTCATACGCTCAAACACAAGAATATTTGCATCCACTGCAATACCAATAGAAATTATGAATCCTGCAATACCTGCTGCAGTAAGTGTTACTGGCCATAATTTAAATATCGCAAGCATTATAGCTACATAAATAGCTAAATTTAATACGGCAATTACCCCTGGTAGTCGGTACCAAAGTATCATACAAATAGCTACTGCTAAAAATCCAATTATCCCTGCTGTAACACCTGCAGTTGTAGCCGCAGATCCAAGAGTTGCTCCAATATTTGAAGTTGAAACTAATTCAATTGGTACAGGAAGTCTTCCAAAATTAAGCTTATCTTTTAATTCTTTTGCTTCTTTTGCTGTAAATCCACCACTAATTACGGCTTGGCCTCCGGTGATTTCTTCATTAACAGTTGGAGCTTGGATTAATTGACCATCAAGATAAATAGCGATTGTTTTACCAATGTTTTCTCGAGTGATTTTTGCAAAAAGTTTTGAACCTTCATCATTCCAAGTAATAGATACTGTTGGACGACCAGTGGTTTGGTCAAATGTAGCGTCAGCACGTTTTAAATATGAACCATCAAGACCTGATGATACATAAACATCAATACTACCTAAATCAACTTGTCCATCTGCCCCAATTGTAACTGGGATTGGTTGATCTTTTGGTCTTTCAACTTTAAATTCAAGAGTTGTGGTTTGACCAATAACATTTACAGCTTCGGCAATGTCAGTAATCCCTGGAAGCTCTACTGTTAAACGTTCTTCGTTACCATTACCAAAACTAGCTGGTTGAGTACGAACAACGGCTTCAGACACACCTTTAAATTGTTTACTATCAACTATACGATTTTCAATAACTTCTCGAAGAGAGCCCATTTGAGATCCAACATCTTGAGGTTCAATTTTAGAAACATCTGCCCTGTATACAAGCTGTGTTCCACCAGAAAGATCCAAACCAAGTTTAAAAGGTTTATTTAAAAAACCAGTATGAGTTTGTCTAGAAATTTTTGGTTCACTTTTATAAATAAAAAAACCAACAAAAAAGACACAAATTAAAATTAAAAGCACTGCGATTCTTCGTTTCAACATATCTATATAAGACTTTTCTCCCTAAATCTATTATTTAATAACTTTTATAGCTTACCACAATTCCCCCCTAAAATCCACTTAAATTACGGTATTTTTAGACTATTGATTTTTATATAAAACTATGCTATAATATAAAAAATTATCTAAAAACAAATGAAAAAATTTATTGCAATTTTAACAGTCCTTTTATGCTTTTTCAGTCAAAAAGCGATGTCACAAATACCCCAAAAAGACACTATCAAAAAAGACCCTTGGATAATCGAAGCGGGTTTTACTCTGGTTCCCCAAGGTTCTATGAGTCTTGAGACCCCGGGGAAATTTACCACATACACAAACGTGTTTGGTGGAATAACCACAATTAAAGGAAAGTGGTTCAATACTACTTTTTACAGCATGACCTTTAATCAGATTGGGACTGCAATAGGTTACAATTTTAATCCTGATTTATTAATGTATATAGTTGGTTGCAAAACAACTATTGCAGATAAAAATTACCTTGGGATTGGAATTGGTACACCACTTGCAAATGGAAGGGCTACTGGATTTGTTGAAGTTGGGTCCGGAACAAAAAAGTGGGCACCGGGGCTTTATGTGGGGATGTTTATTCCCTTCACCCGAAAAATTAAATAGCTACATTGGCAATGGCGTAGAGGAGATAGTCAAAAGACAATTCTCCTCTTTTTTTTATTTTATAAATATAAAAATTAACAAACCAATACCTAAAACAATTCGATACCAGCCGAAGATTTTAAAACTATGATTTGTAACATATTTTAAAAACCATTTAGCAAAAATGTATGCTACGATTCCGGAAATAATAGCCCCCAGAATTATTTCATAACCCAAAGAAGCTGTTAAAATATCTTGGGTTTTGTATAAATAATAAATAGTTGCAGCCCCTAATGTTGGTAATCCTAAAAGAAAAGTAAAAATAACAATTGAAGGTCTATTATATTTTAATAACTTACCACCTATTATTAGTGCCCCGGATCTAGATACCCCTGGGATAAAAGCTAATGTTTGCACTAACCCAAGAATAAAAGCATTTTTATAACTAAGTTCATTTTCTGTAGAAGAAAATTCTTCTTTTTTATCAATCAATAAAATAATTACACCTCCGATAAGTATTGCTAATGCCATAATTAACATATTCCCTAGGAAAAAATTCTTTATAAAAGAATAAAACAAAAATCCAATAACCCCCGTTGGTACAAGTGCAATAATTGCACAAATAAAAATATGTTTAGTTATTTTAATACTTCGTATTATAAAAATAGCTCCAGCAATTAATGCTCCAACTTGAATTGAGATAATAAAAGCTGACAGACTTTCAGTCTGGGGAATATTCATTATTCTAGAGATTATCGACATATGAGCAGTCGAAGAAATAGGTAAAAATTCTGTAATCCCTTCAACAATACTTAAAATTAATATATTTAAAAACGACATGTTAATAATCAAATAAATGAAATCTTTTAATAAAGAAAGGCCTTAAATAAATACATACGAAATACGCACTAACTGCCCCAATAATATAACCACCCAAAATATCTATTGGATAATGCACCCCCGCAATAATCCGAGCTACGCCAATAATAATCGCCGAAGCAAAGAACCACCAACCTCTTACTTTATGAAATAGAAACATTGAAACACATAATGCAGCAAAAATTGTTGCATGTCCTGACGGAAAAGAATTATAACCCCCATAAATAAATAAAGTATCCACCCCATTTAAAAATGGTCTTGGAATTGCTAATGTAATTTTTATAATTACAGTAAGAATAAAAGCTAACCCAATACTAGTTCCAATGGTAACAAACTGCGCTGTAACTTTTTTAATATACAAATCAGCATTAATCCCAACTTGACGATTAACAAATGTACGGTGCATAAGAATAAATGCATATCCAATAACAATATATTGAAAATATCGCGCAGCCACAATAACAAGCGCATCGAACAAAACCCATTTACCTGCAAAACTATGTAAAAAAATAAATAAATTACTCATAATTTTTATTCTTAAGTTCGGCATTAATTACAATATTTTCCATTAAACATGCCACAGTTACTGGTCCAACTCCACCCGGGGTTGGAGTTATAAAGCTAGCTTTATCTTTTACACTTTCAAAGTCTGTATCCCCCACCAAAGTATTTTCCACCTCTAAAGTCCCAGCATCAATTATAACCACCCCGTCTCTAACTTGATCGCCTGTAATTATTTTAGGACTACCTACAGCCGAAATTATAACATCGGCTTCTTTTAAAATTTGTTCCCGAATAAAATCTGGAGTATGAATATCAATTGTTTTTATTTCCCAGCCCAAATCAATTAATTCGGATTGGGATTTTAATAAATGTGTAATTGGTTTACCTACTAATTTACCTTGGCCAACAATTGCAAAGTTTTTTGTTGTACTAAAATAAATGTGATTTTTTTTTATTGCTTCATTTAAAATCTTATTAATAGCATTAACAGTGGGCATTATTAATAAATTACTGAAATCATTTGTTTTATAAAAATTATCATTGTAATTTACAGACAACCCATCAACATCTAATTGGTTTGGGATAGCATTTAATACTTCTTCTGTATTTATATGATTAGGTAATGGTAATTGTACAATTATTCCACACATATTTTTTATATTTTTAAGTTCATTTATTTTATTGATTACCATTTCAGTTGATACGTTAGAAGATAGATTAGCTGAAACAAATTTTATTCCTAATCCTTCGGCAATATTTTTTTTCATATTTACATAACGAACAGATGGTCCATCATTGCCTACTAAAATGTCAGAGAATTCTGGAATAAAATCCAAAAGACTGATTCTTTTTTTAAAATCATTAATTAACTCTTCACTAAAAATTTTACCATTAAAAACCATATTCTTTTTCTACACCTAAAAATTCATTTTTAATATCATCCCGATGGAATTTACGACTATATTTACGCATGGCTTGGAGTATCCCTAAACCTAAAAATGAAGCTAAAAGATGCGACCCCCCGTAGCTCATAAATGGCAGGGTTATCCCCGTTACTGGCATTATCCCCATATTCATCCCAACATTAATTAAAATATGACTTAAAAACATTATTGCAATTCCAACCCCAAAAAGAATCTCAAAATTACTAGACCCATAAAGAGCAGTCATAAGTATTCTTACAATTACAATAGCATATAATATTAATAGAATTATAACACCTACAAACCCCCATTCTTCAGCAAATGCTGCAAAAATAAAATCGGTTTGATATTCTGGTAAAAATTTAAGTCTTGATTGAGTACCAAAACCAAGACCTTTACCAATAGTCTGCCCAGAACCAACAGCAATCGTTGACTGAAGAACGTTATAACCCGATCCATGAATATCAGAAAGTGGGTTAAAGAAATTATTAATTCTTTCTTTCTGGTAAGTTGCAAAAACAAAACTATATAAAAATACGCAAAGTAAAATACCAATAGAGGTTAAAATAAAAAGATGTTTCCTAGAAAGCCCTGAAGCTAAAACCATCCCAAACCAAATAAAAATAAGTATCATTGCTGAGCCAAAATCAGGTTGGAGAAAAACAAGCAAAAAAGGAATTGCCATATATAACCCAGATACAATAATATGGCGGATATGCGCTATTTCAACATGCCGACGAGAAAAATATTTAGCTAAAATTAAAACCAAAATAACTTTCATTAAATCAACTGGCTGAAAACCAAAAATCCCAAATTTGAACCATGACTGAGCTCCGTGAGTTAAATGACCAAAAACAAAAAGCAATAATAATAAAAATACAGTTATCCCATAAATGCTAAGTATTACACTTGATTTACGGAAAAACCGTGGGTCAATATTACTGGCGATAAAAAAAACAACAAACCCAATTAAAATTGAAATTAATTGTTTATGAAAAAATACATTATAACCTGTAAGTGGCCAAAGAGCCCCCAGCCCAGATGCAAGTATTGGTAATAATGCTAATACTAAAACCCAATCAATATTGCTAAAAAAAGATTTAAAACTAAAACTATTTGACATACGTAAAAGGATTGATTCGTTTTATTAGTTCATAGCGTTTTGGCTCGGCTTTAAATGGATATGGCCATGAAAAAAATAAATCAACATCGCCTCTGGCAGGTAACGATGCAACGGTTTTACTACTAGCTATTGGTTCATCTTTTTCATCGTAAACAATGACAATATATTCCGAATCTTGAATTGGATAAAGTGAATTGTTATTAACGTTTACAGTTAATCTTTCTGTACTCAAAACCGTATCTCTTTTCCATAAAGAAACATCAATTGGTAATGAATTACTATTAAATTTTGTTTTTTCAAAATAAATTTCTTCATCATCCCAACTAAACCGAACTCGCGCAGGTGTACGTTGGTTAGTTCTAATTTGTGGTTCAAACACAGCAAAAGAACTAGCTGGTGGGATAAAAGTACTACCTTTGACTTCCGTGATTGGTTTACCTAATTCATCATAAAGTACAAAAGTATAACTAGCATTACGCGCGCCAGCTGACGGAGCAGTAGAATTAAGCATTGCTACAACATTATAAACATCTTCATTTACATAAAAGAAACTAGCCCAAACAACTTGAGGTAGTGGAATTGTTTTAGGGCAATATAGTTGACATTGCCCACCACAATCAACACCAGTTTCAAAACCATTTTGTTTTTTATCACTACAAGTTGGAGTTTTAAAAACTATTGGATAAACAATAATAGAAACAACTAAAAATACCAAGAGTCCGAAAACCCCCAAATACGCTCCTTGTCTACGACTCCGCCATGACATATAAAACTATTTTACCATAAAGCAAATAAAATTGCTTTCAGAATAATTCAGAATTATTTAAAATAAAAAAACACCTTATTTATAAGGTGATTTTTTAGAATTTGGTTTCAGATCTCTGTTCTCCCGACTACCTACTTTCCCATCAAAATAGTATCATCGGCACTACAATGTTTCACTTCTCTGTTCGGAATGGGAAGAGGTGGTTCCACTGCGTCAAATCAGGAGAACAGAAATCTCAAACAAACTACATAATCAATAAAATGCAAATTAGCGTTAAGGTAATAACTTTCAAATTATCCGGAATATCAAACCAAAAATGGTTTATATGGTTCCTGATAAGATGGGGTCATTAGTATGTCTTGGCTGAACACATTACTGTGCGTACACCTAACACCTATCAACGTAATCATCTCTTACGTCCCTCATAACGATTCATAATCTTGGAGGCAGCTTCCTTCTTAGATGCTTTCAGAAGTTATCTGTGCCCAACATAGCTACCCGGCGGTCCTTCTGGCGAAAGAGCCGGTACACCAGAGGTTAGTTCACCCCGGTCCTCTCGTACTAGGGGCAACTCTCCTCATGAATCAACGCCTGCAGTAGATAGGAGACCAACCTGTCTCACGACGGTTTGAACCCAGCTCGCGTACCTTTTTAAATGGCGAACAGCCATACCCTTGGGAGCTTCTCCACCCCCAGGATAAGGTGAGCCGACATCGAGGTGCCGAACTCCGCCGTCGCTATGGACGCTTAGGCGGAACTAGCCTGTTATCCCCAGAGTAGCTTCTATCCGTTAATCTTCGGCCTCATCTAATGAGAACCATCGGTTCACTAGGTTCTGCTTTCGCATCTGCTTGACCTGTCCGTCTTACAGTTAAGCCAGCTTATGCCCTTGCACTATCGGCACGGTTTCCATTCGCGCCTAGCTGACCTTAATAAACTCCTCCGTTACCTTTTAGGAGGATACCGCCCCAGTAAAACTACCTGCCAGATACTGTCTCCTGCCGTTTTTGCCGTCAAGATTAGAATGCACATTTTTAAAAAGTGGTATTTCACTGACGAGTATTACAAAACCGAAATCTTGCACATAACCTCTCCCACCTATGCTACGTAATAAAAACATACACCCAATATCAAGCTGTAGTAAAGCTTCTGGGGTCTTTTCGTCTATCTGCAGGTAATCGGCATCTTCACCGATACTGTATTTTCACCGGGCTGGTCCTCGAGACAGTTCTCCAGTCATTACACCATTCGTGCGCGTCGGAACTTACCCGACAAGGTACTTCGCTACCTTAGGACCGTTATAGTTACGGCCGACATTCACCAGGGCTTATAGCACCAGCTTGATATAATCGCACCAGCACTAGTTGACCTTCTGGCATTGGTCAGGTGTCACCCCCTATACATCCTCTTACGAGTTCGCAGGGAGCTGTGTTTTTGATAAACAGTTGCCAGAGAAACTTTCGCTGCGGCCGGCATATTGCTATGTCGGCAAGCCTTATCCCGAAGTTACGGCTGCTTTTTTGCCGAGTTCCTTGAGGACCA
>CAYNZJ010000017.1:0-12596 GCA_964401705.1 uncultured Candidatus Saccharibacteria bacterium | reverse complement strand
TGCCCGCCCGCCAAAAATCCAAAAAAGAATCCGCCCCACATTCCTCCCCAGACCCCTCCTGCGGGGCGGAAACCACATTCAAAAATCCTTTTTGAAAAATCAGTCTCGGAAAAGCGGAATCCTGTCCCCAGAAAAATGCTTCCGCTTTTCCGAGTCCGCATTTGCATTTCGCATATCCGTCCTTTCCCTTTGGGAAAGCTCTGTGCTTCGCACAGAGGCGCTTCAGCGCACGGATGTGCGATTAGATTCGGCTTTGAAAATAGGTTCTAACTTGGTACAATAGAGACACAAAACCTAAAAATTCCCATTACTGGGAATTTTTAGGTTTTGTGCGCGGTAGATTTAAACTGCTTTAAATCGTGAGGGAATTGAAAGACTTTTCTTTATCGAATATAATGAGATAGAAAAGTACCCGAGACGGTAGTCTCAAGTCCCCTTGTGTGCTAGACTATTTTAGTAACTCAATATTGCCCTTGTAGTTAAATGGATATAACTGCGGACTTCTAAGCCGTTATTGTAGGTTCGATTCCTACCGAGGGCACTCGATTTTACAAATAACCTTTAATTATTCTATCTAAATATTCGCCCTCAGAAATAACACTTTCTTTTAAAGCAGAAAGTAATTCTTCGTCATCTGTTAAAATATGACGATGCATTATTCGAAACAATACTGGTTTTTTATTTTCCATATGATGAAAAACAAAAGTAGTAGGTACAGATGGGTTAATAGATCCTGAAACTAATTTAGAATATAAATCTAAAGATTCTCTAATCAAAGGACTTGCAAAACGACCCTGTGCGGAACGACTAGGTTTAACTCCTGAACGAAAAGCAGGCTCGATAGTTCCTAAATAAACTGGGTGGAGTGTGTACCAAAGATTTTTACGAAAATTAGGTATTACAGTAACAGCCCACTTGTCCCCTGGAATGTATTCTTCGATAATATATTTGTATGCTTCAAAATCCTCGTTATTTAGTAAATCAACAAGTTCTGTTATATTTTTTACATGGGAAATATGTTTTACATATCCGAGATTATCTTTACTAACCAAAGTATATGGTGGAGAGAATTTTTGATGAATTTTTTTAGGTAAATTAGCATCATGGGGATTTATTTCTAAAAATTCTGGAAGCCTGACGCCCACGTTTTTAATTTGATCTTGGACAGATTGTGGAATATAACCTCGAAGTGCATCATTAGGGACATGTATACATTTGATTCCAAAATTTTTTATAATATTTTCAACATAGCCATTTTTATTTAAAGGATAAATAATAGTTGAAATAACAATATCAATACGACTAACTAAATCAATAGGCATAATTGGTAAACCATCTAAATGCCAAACTTCATTTCGGTCAATCAAAATATCATAAGGTTCATAATCGTCATGTTCACGAAGAGCACGTAAAATAATCGACCCATCAGAAATCGATTTTTGATACCCTGTTATATTACTCCCCCCACGGATAACTCCAACACGAATCATAGATATATTATAGCGTAGAAAATATCTTTCGCCTATGGTAAAACATGATTTTCTATACCAAAAAGTTTTTACTTCTTTTGATTTTATGTTTTCTTAACACAAAACGATGGACTTCGGCATTAGCTAGCAATATTTGTTTTTTATATTTTTTAATTAGATCTACATCACCAATTATTGCTTTAGCTTTATGTTTGTCATTTTTAACTACAGCTACAACTGGGATTTTTAATCCTTTATTTTTTAATTCTTTTTCAATAGCATTTTTTTGAATTTGGTTTCCATCGGCAATTATTAAATTAGGGATTTGCCATTCGGGATGGTTTAACCGGCGCGAAATAACTTCACCTAATGCCCCTGCATCATTACTGGCGGTAAAGCCTTTGATATTAAAGGTGCGATATTCTTTGGGATTTAATTCGCCATCTTCAATAACAACAAAAGCCCCAACCATATTAGATCCGGATAAATGAGCAATGTCATAAGCTTCGATGCGATAGCTAGGTTCTAGTTGATAGTTTCTAATTTCTAGGTTTTCGGACTTTATAAGTGCAATATCATTTATATGCCCCAGTGCGAAAATTTTCTTTTTTATTTCATCGGCTTTTTCAAATTCTTTTTTCTTAGCATATTGCAACATTTCTTTTTCTAGATTTTTTATAATTGTTGTTTTTTTACCTTCAAAAAATAAAATTAAATTATTTAGGTTCTTTTTATAAATACTAAAACCCCCCATACCCCCCTTATCATGGGGGCCTTTCGCTACTCCTTCCTTGATAAGGGAAGGTTGGGATGGGTTTATTTTTGGAACCAATGAAAGTTGTTTATAAAATTGAAAATTTTGTTTCTTATTAGAATTGTTATCAAAGAAAGGAAAAAATCTGCGCAAAATTTTAAGCGCGTCACGAAGCTGAGACCCATTTGGAAATGGCCCAAAAACTTTTTTATATTCACTCTTTTTTAAATTTCGCCCACGAATAACTAAAACTTTTGAAAGCTTGTCTTTTGTAATGCAAACATAGTTAAAACTTTTATTGTCTTTTTCTTTTGTATTGTATTTGGGTTGATGTTTTTTAATTAAATTAGCCTCCATTATTATGGCTTCTAATACTGTATCGGTCTGTATAAAATCAATTTTATCAGCATGAAAAAGCATGTCTACCAAAAGTGGGCCACGAGTCTCTATTAAATCTTTGCTAAAATAGCTTTTAACCCGGTCTTTCAAATTTGTGGCTTTGCCGATATACAAAATCTCCCCTTTATTATTAAGGAATTTATAAACCCCAGGAGAATTTGGTAAAGCAAATTTTTTCAAATCATTGCTTTTCATATTTTATTTTCTTTTTAAAACTTTTTTAAGATATTTTCCAGTATAACTTTTTGGAGAATTTGCAATGTCTTCCGGAGTACCTTTGGCAACAAGAGTCCCGCCACCTGTACCGCCTTCGGGGCCAATGTCGATTATATAATCAGATGATTTAATAATATCCATACTATGTTCAATCAGCATTACAGTATGACCACGTTCGACTAATTTATTTAATACATCAAGAAGTTTGGCAACATCATCATAATGTAGTCCCACTGTTGGCTCGTCCAACAAATAAATTGTTTTTTCTAAATGTGGTTTAAAAAGCTCACTGGCAATTTTAACTCGTTGAGCTTCACCACCAGATAGAGTCGTTGCGCTTTGCCCAAGTTTTAAATATCCCAAACCAACATCAATTAATGTTTTGAGTCTATCATAGACGGCTGGGATTTGTTCGAAAAATACAATGCCTTCTTCAACTGTAGTTTCCAAGACATCATAAATACTTTTCTTTTTATATTTTACATTCAAAGTTTCTTTATCAAACCTGCGTCCATTACATACATCACAAGTAACATAAACAGTCGGCAAAAAATGCATCTCCACTGCGATTTGACCGTTACCTTCACAGGCCTCACAACGCCCTCCTTTGACATTAAAAGAGAATCTATTAGGCTTCCAACCTCGAAGACGAGCTTCTTCACTAGATGCAAATAAATCACGGATAAAAGTCCAAGCTCCGGTATAAGTTGCAATGTTAGACCGTGGTGTACGCCCAATTGGTGATTGATCAATTAATACAACTCGAGACAAGGCTTCCGCTCCAGTAAAACTAGCGCAATTAAATGTTTTAGCACTACGATAATATTTTTCAAGTCGTGCTTGGAGATTTTTATGGATGACTTCATACATTAAAGATGATTTACCTGACCCGGAAACACCCGTAATTGTAATCATCTTCCCTAATGGAATTTCTAAATTCATGTTTTTAATATTAAAAACATTTGCCCCAACGATTTTAATACTGCCTTTATCTTTTGTGCGGCGATTCTCTGGCACTGGAATTACGGCTTCGCCACGAAGATAAGCAAGTGTCCGACTGGCACCTTTGAATGGTGGAGTCTTTTGTGATAAAAGTTCATCCAAGTTACCATAAGCTACGACTTCCCCACCGTGGACTCCGGCTTTGGGACCAATATCAACAATATAATCCGATGCATAAATTGTATCTTCATCATGCTCAACAACTAAAATTGTATTACCTAAATCGCGCAAATTAGTAAGAGTTTTTATAAGTCGATCATTGTCGCGTTGATGAAGTCCTATTGTTGGCTCATCAAGGACATAAAGCGCACCAACAAGACGAGACCCTAATTGTGAAGCAAGTCTTATTCTTTGTGATTCCCCACCAGAAAGAGTATTGGCTTTGCGAGAAAGTGATAAATATTCTAAACCAACATCTAGTAAAAATTGTAAACGATATTCGATTTCACGAAGTACAATTTGCGCAACATCAAATTCTTGATCAGTTAAATCAAGGTTTTGAATAAAGTCGAGTGCTTGGCGAATAGACAAATCAGCATAATCAACAATATTAGTTTTTGTTTTTGTGTTGTTTTTTAAAAACACATTTAATGCTTCTACTCGAAGACGTTTGCCATTACATACTAAACAAGGATCATCTAAACCAAATTGAACAGTTCCCAGTCCATTACACTCGGGGCATGCCCCGTATGGTGAATTAAAAGAAAATAATCGTGGTTCAACTTCAGGGAAAGAATATCCATCATTAGGACATGCAAATTTTGATGATAATAAATATTCTTTAGACTCAGGCGTAGAAGATATTTTTTTTGACGAAGAACGGGAGGGTAGGTCGGTTGATAGTGATGAGGAAGAAATAATATCTTCGGAGCCATCCAAAAAACTAAGATTTACTAAACCGTCGGCTTCAATTAGAGACCTTTCAATAGCTTCATAAAGACGCATTTTAGCATCGTCAAAATGATCTTTAAATTCATGAACAGCGATTATATCAACTAAGACTTCGATAGTGTGAACGTTATTTTTTGTAAGGATTATCTTGTCACGAAGTTTCATTATCTTGCCGTCAATGCGGACACTCTCAAAACCTCGACCAAGTAGGTCATAAAGTAATTGATAGTATTCGCCTTTTCGTCCGCGAACAACAGGAGCAAAAATTTGAAGTTCAGTCTCATTCCAAGAGACACCCATTATTTCTTTTTTTCCTTTATTATTTTTTTCAAATTCTTTTACACGATCCAATGCAAAATGTAGGATTTCATCATTAGTTAACTTTTTAATTCTTTGACCACACTCTGGACAATGTGGATGCCCAATACGTGCATAAAGTACACGTAAATAGTCATAAATTTCGGTAATAGTCGCCACAGTTGATCGAGGATTATTAGAACGAGATTTTTGGTCAATTGAAATAGCTGGAGAAAGTCCAGAGATTTCATCAACATCAGGTTTAGGCATTTGGCCTAAGAATTGCCGAGCATAGGCAGAAAGTGATTCTACATATCTACGTTGGCCTTCGGCAAAAATAGTATCAAAAGCCAAAGATGATTTACCAGACCCTGAGACACCTGTAATAACCACCATCTTATTACGTGGTAGATCAACTGAAATATTCTTTAAATTGTGTGTACGTGCTCCACGAACAACAATAGTGTCTTTATGTTCAATTTTCTTTTTTGGGGCCATATAAAAATGAGTATAGCAAATAGTACTATTTAATCAAAATTGTTTATTGAATAGCCATTTTTACTTTTTGAGATCCATAAACATAAGGCGCGACTTGGTATTGATTAAAATACAAAGTCAACATCCCTGGCTCATATGTAAATACTGAAAAATTCTGGAGCAAAGGTCTGGTGCCTTCGTCAATCATTGAGATTGGGACTGAATTAATAGCTTCATTCCACTCAATATCAGTTGCAAAGTCTGCTCTTTTTATATTATTTTTAAATTGTTCGGTTAAATTAGTTTTGGCAAAATCTGATACTGTTTTTAAATAATTTGAATCATTTTTGAAAAAATCTTTTAAAGATAATTCTTTTTTATTTACAACATCATAATTATATGAATATAAATTTTCATAACCATGAGCCCCACCAGAAAAACCATTAACATGAACTAGGATACTGATATATTTTTCATTAACTTGAATATAATCAATTTTGGTTCCAAAATACATATCACCATTTTCAGGAAATTCTGGAATTTTTTCATTTGGTGATTTTGTAGCAATTCTTGCTTGCCAATTTTCTTTAGAATTATTTTCAAATTCAGCTTGAGCAATTATTATATTGTTTCTGATTTTATCATTAAAACTACTATCTGCGTGAGTAAATTCTGGATAGACACCATCAACTACCCCATATTTAGATTCGCTAATTAATTTATTTTCAATAACTCTAGACATGTCAATTAGCTGACCGTTTTCAACTGGTTTTACAACAGGGGCTGAAACAACATTGTCTTTAACTGAACGTCCAAATAAGAACAACAAAATAGCTAAAGCTACAAAAACAATAAAAGTAAGTACCCTAGTAACAATGTGATTTTTATGATGAGTATTATTTACCATATGAATCCATTATACCATACCTAAAAATAAAAATACCACCTTTTTAGGTGATATTTTAAAGTTTTATTTTGTCATTCTGTCTTCTAGGATCACTATTTCATCGCGGAGAATTGCGGCGGTTTCAAAATCGAGTGATTTAACGGCTTCTTTCATAGCATTTTGTTTTTGTTTGATAAGTTTTTTTAAAATTGTTGTTGGGGCATCCACTGATTTTTTAACTTTCTTTTCTAATCCAGCCTTTTTAAGCATAAGTGATATTTCAGTATCTAATTCAAAATATGCTGCATCGTTTCTATCTTTTGCAAAATCATCGGTAATGTCTTTAATTTCTTTTATGATTGTTTTTGGAGTAATACCGTGTTTTTTATTATAAGCTATTTGCTTTTCCCGACGACGATTAGTTTCATTAATGGCTCTTTCCATTGAATTTGTTATTTTATCTGCATATAGAATAACTCGTCCATCAACATTACGCGCTGCACGACCAATAGTCTGAATAAGAGAAACTTCACTACGTAAGAATCCTTCTTTATCAGCATCAAGTATCCCAATCAAACTAACCTCGGGCATATCGAGTCCCTCACGAAGAAGGTTAACCCCAACCAAACAATCTATTTCCCCGCGACGAAGCCGTGTAATGATTCGAATACGGTCCAATGTTTCTACGTCACTATGAATATATTCAACTTTGAATTTTTTACCAACGGCATCTTCTGGCAAATCTTTTAAATAGCTAGTTAAATCCTCGGCCATTCTTTTAGTTAATGTTGTAGCTAACACTCGCCCACCTTTGGCGATTTCTTTTATAGCTTGCTGGATGAAATCCTGAATTTGACCAGGATACAAACCCCCTAAATCCCCCTTATCATGGGGACTTTTAATCACAGAGCTAGGCGTAGAAGATACTTTTTTTGAAGAAGAACGGGAGGGTAGGTCGGTTGGTAGTGATGAGGAAGAAAGAGTATCTTCGGAGCCCAGCTTATCTGCCATAACCGGTTTAATTTCTATTACTGGGTCAATAAGACCAGTTGGGCGGATTATTTGTTCAACAATTTGTTTACTTTCTGTACGTTCATAATCTCCTGGTGTTGCAGAAACATAAATAGTTTGCGGGGTTATTTTTTCAAATTCTTCATATCTTAGTGGCCTATTATCTTTAGCACTTGGAAGACGAAATCCGAAATCCACTAAATTTTGTTTTCGAGCTTGGTCGCCATTATACATTGCTCGCAATTGTGGAAGTGTTGCGTGGGATTCATCAATAAATAAAGTAAAATCTGGTGTACCGTCTTTTTTATGAGGGAAATACGACAGTAATGTATCTGGTGGTTCCCCTTCACTTTTACCAGCAAAGTGTCTTGAATAGTTTTCAATCCCGCTACAATACCCAACTTCTTTAATCATTGCCAGGTCATAATTTGTTCGGCGTTTTAATCGCTCGGCCTCTAAAGGCTTATCTTCTTTTTCAAATTTTTTTAATTGGATATCTAGTTCTTTTTTAATATCTTTAACTGCTCGAGTAATTTCATTTTTATCAGTCATGAAATGTTTAGCTGGGAAAATAAATAAATCTTTCGGTCCGCCAGTTGAAAGATTTTTTAATTCATAACTCACTGGATCCACAGCTTGGATTTGAGATATAATATCACCTGTAAAAATAATCGTATACATTGTTGTTTCGGAAACCGGCATAATATCAAGCTTGTTGCCTAACACTCTAAATGTCCCGGACGATAAATCCCCTGTGGTGCGTTCATACTGCATATTAATAAGACGCTTCATAACATCCGGGCGAGACATTTTAAGCCCAACAGAAAAACGCATATTTGTTTTTTCATATTCTATTGGTGAACCCAGTCCGTAAATACATGATACTGAAGCCACAATAATTACATCAGGTCTTGTTAGCAATGCTTGAGTTGATGCATGACGAAGACGATTAATTTCTTCATTAATTTGAGCATCCTTTTCAATATAAGTATCAGTTGCAACAACGTAAGCTTCGGGTTGGTAATAATCATAATAAGATACAAAATAATGCACTGCCGCATCTGGGAAAAAGCTACGAAATTCTTGTGCTAATTGTGCAGCAAGGGTTTTATTATGCGCTATCACTAATGTTGGTTTACCAACATTTTCAATTATATTAGCCATAGTAAAAGTCTTACCGGTACCAGTAGCCCCTAAAAGAGTTTGCTTTTGTATTCCACTTTCCAATCCCTTGATTAAGCCCGAAATAGCCTCGGGTTGGTCCCCAGCAGGTTTGTATTCGGACACAAGATTAAAGACTTTGTTATTATTTTTCATATAATAAACCCCCTAAATCCCCCTTATCATGGGGACTTTTAATCGCATTTCAGCTTCTCTTTGTTTAATTATTTTTTGTAAATCTTTAACTATTGATTGCATATCATTTAATATAACATCATTTTGATATCTAACAACTTTTAAGTTATATTTTTGCTTTATTATGTAATCACGCTCTTTATCTCTTTTTTTATTTTTTAAGTGAATTAATCCATCAGTTTCTATTACTAATGCAAGTTTTGCACAATAAAAATCAACAATGAATCCATCTATAGGTTTTTGACGAGTAAATTTGTATTTAATTATTTCTTTATTAGTTAAAACTTTTTTCCAAAATATTTTTTCGGCTTCAGTTTCAGATTTTCGAAACTCTCTAGCTTTTTGTACTAGTTTAGTATTATATGGAACAAATTTATACAAATCCCCTAAATCTTTTTTAGTTTCAAAACCCCCTCTATCCTTACAGGATCTGTACACCTTTCGTATCGTACTCGCTTTGCTCCGTGCGATATACTCAAGGTCTTGCGCTACGCTCACCCCTTTATCATGGGGACTTTTAGTCGCATTTTTAGTCACAGAGTTTTGTGACTGTTTGCGACGAGCTCCTCCCTTGATAAGGGGAGGTTGGGAGGGGTTTTGTAACATATACATTTATGATACCATACTTTTAAATGACCCCGGAACATAAATGAACCCTAGCTCACCCTTAACCACTGAGGCTGAGCAGGGTTGGGAACCTAAAAACCAAATTATTGGTACCAAAAAAGACCGTTGGTCATTAGGTCTTCATAAATGAAGCCCGTTTTTAATTATAATACCTCTCTAAAAATTCTTTTTTATATTCTTGAAAATTACCGTCCAATATGGATTGGCGCATTTTTTGAACAAGAGTATTTATAAAATAAATATTGTGGATACTGGCAAGTGTCGCAGCGAGTATTTCTTTAGCGCGGAATAAATGGGCAACATAACTAATAGTAAAATTTTTACAAGTATAACAAAGACAATTCTCTTCGATAGGATTATTTACTATTCTAAATTTTTCATTAAATAAATTTAATCGTCCATCCACAGTATAAACAGTTCCATGACGAGCCATCCGTGTTGGCGCTACACAATCAAAAAAATCAATTCCTAATTCTACTCCCATAAACAAATCATTAGGTTCACCAATGCCCAATAAATGACGAGGTTTATCTTTTGGCAGAACTTCAGTAACCCATGCAACTGCAGTTGTCATATCATCTTTTGAAAAAGACCCCCCAATACCAAAGCCCTCGAATGTGCGCCCCGTAGGGGCGCACATATTTGCTAAAGTTTCTGCAGAAAGTTTACGTAAATCTTCAAACTGCGCTCCTTGGACAACACCAAAAAGTGCTTGTTCACCATTCGGGTCTAGCTCAGTATGGACCGTTAAAGAATCTTGCGCCCATTTGTGAGTACGGACTAATGATTCTTTTTGATATTCATAAGTTTCAGTTGGACTTGTGCATTCATCAAATGCAAAAATAATATCCGCTCCTAAATTTTTTTGAATTTCCATTGACCGGTGTGGAGTTAAATAATGTAATGACCCATCAATGTGTGACTTAAAAGAAACGCCATCATTACCAACCTTTGCAAGTGGAATTATTTCATCCCCTGATCTTCCAGATTCTAATTGCAAAACTTCTTCGCCTTTTGTGACTTTGGAAATTCCTTTACCATACGCTGCTCCAAGTGAAAAAACCTGGAACCCTCCACTATCGGTCATAGTTGGACCATGCCAGTTCATCCATTTGGGAAACCCGCCAGCGTTTTTAACAATCTCATCCCCTGGCTCTAAATATAAATGATAAGTATTAGCCAAAACTACTTGTACCCCACAGCTAATTAACATTTCTGGTGTCATTGATTTAACGGTGGATTTTGTACCCACAGCTACAAAAGTTGGAGTTAAAATCCTACCATGAGGCGTATCATAATAACCGGCTCGTCCACCAGTTGGTAATTCTTTTTCAATATGAAAATTAAAATTATTCATATTATTTATTTATTAAAACATACCGAAGATATTGAAAATTTACAGTTGAACGAAAATAAACTACTTTATCTTTAGTATCATTACGATTTGAAATTTTTACAACTTCAGCAATTGGTTTTGAAGAAAATTCTGGAATTATAACAAACGAACCAATAGGAATATTTATATCAGCAGGAACTATGGATTCATAAGATCCACCTCCTCGGCCTTTTAATTTTACACTAAGACTATCCATGGCATCACCCAGAACTACCTCGGCATCGATTTCATTTCCAGGGTTAGAATAAAGTTTAACAGTACTTGAAAATGTTTTATTCTGAGTATTTGTTAAAATATTTAATTTTTCAGAATCAAGAGTCCCCAAAGGAATTCCAGAAACACTATAAACCACACCATTGGGGTTCAAAGTCTCAAAACTATTAATTAATAAAGTATCGTATGGTGTCCTACTAGGTCGAGCAATAACACTGGCAACTGTTCCATTAATATTGCTAATGACACTTTCTTTAAAGGCACTATTTTCATTTTCTATTAAACTATAATCAATTAATTTTGATTCTAATTCTGAATTTTGAGCCTCGAGAGATTCTATCCGATTTAACAATTGTGATTTACTATGTGTAATTGAATACAGGCCTCGAGAAAAAACAGACCCTGCTTCGGTAACGGGAATTGCCACCTTATAAGCAAAAGATTTAAAAGGTTTTCTTAAAAAGATAAAAGCAAGAATAACTAGGATTAGAAAACCCAAATGAAATACACCATACGTGGATTTTTTTTTACTATAACCCAAATATTGATTATCGTGGAGGTAAGCCATTTTCTGGTGAGACTAAAACTTCTTTATAATAATCCAAATCATCAAGTATAATACCTGTACCCCGAGCAACAGCTGTTAATGGATCATCTGCGACATAAACCGGAATTTTAATAGCGCTGGAAAGTAATTGATCGAAAGATCGAATCAACGCTCCACCGCCAGAGAGCACTACTCCACGATGGATAACATCCGAAAGTAATTCTGGAGGTGTAGTTTCTAAGACTTCTTTAGTAGCTTCAACAATTGAAATCAAAGATTGCATCATTGCACTACGAATATCAGTATCAGTAATTATAATTTCTCGAGGAAGACCAGTAACTAAATCACGTCCACGAATTGGAGCTTCCATCATTTCACCCGGAAGAGCATTCCCAAGAGAAATTTTTATAGCTTCAGCGGTTTTAACTCCAACAAGTAATTTAAATTCATCACGCATAAAAGTAACGATGTCTTCGTTTAATTTATCCCCCGCAATACGTAGATTTTTCGACCGTACAATTCCACCTAGTGCAATAACTGCAATGTCAGTTGTACCACCACCAATGTCAACAATAACTGAACCAATAGCATCTTTAACAGGAAGTCTGACCCCAATAGCTGCAGCCATTGGTTCTTCAACTATGTAGACTTCTCTTGCGCCACCACTCATTGCAGCATCATACACTGCCCGAGTTTCAACATTGGTAATTGCAGTTGGTACACCCACAACAACGCGTGGTCGGAAAAACTTTTTAGATATTTTTTCGGTTTTTTGGATTAAGTACGATAGCATTTCTTCGGTAACTTCAAAGTCAGAAATAACCCCATCCACAACTGGTTGCACAGCACGAATATGCGCTGGAGTGCGGCCAAGCATTTGCTTGGCCGCCGCCCCAACTGCGATTATTTGACCGGTTTTAGTATTAACTACAACAACAGATGGCTCGTTAATTACAATGCCTTGATTCCGCAAATACACCAAGGTATTTGCAGTACCCAAGTCTATTCCGATATCGTTTGAAAATGCTTTGTAGAGTTTCTGGAACATATATTAT
>CAYNZJ010000016.1:0-13239 GCA_964401705.1 uncultured Candidatus Saccharibacteria bacterium | reverse complement strand
TTGAAAACAGTCGTCCGTGAAAGCGGACCGTGAGTTCGAATCTCACCACTTCCGCATATATAAAAAATAGCCCTGATTAGGGCTATTTTTTATTAGTGTGAATGGCCAATATGTTGATTGTCTGGGATTTTACCTTTATAATTTTTTAACATATAAACAGCAAGTAGAGTAGTAATAGGAACAGTTAAAATAAGACCAATACTACCCACTATTGTTCGAATAATTTCTGTTGCAAATATTTCTTGGTTAATAATACTTATTCCGCTAGAATTAGATGAATAAAATAATAACAATAATGGAAGTGATGCTCCTGTATATGCAAGAGCCAGAGTATTAACCAAAGCCCCCACATGTTCCTTGCCTACACCAAGAGCTTTTTTGTAAACTTCTTTTTTTGAGAGATGTGGAGCTGAGTTATAAAGCTCACGAACAACTGCAGATTGTGTAACCGCAATATCATCAAGTACACCCAGAACCCCAATCATAATTCCACCCAAAAGAAGCCCCGCAAAGTCCAGTGTACCTTTTGTATTTAAATTAAGATAAAAAGCTTCTTCTGTTGCAAATCCTGTAAAATGAGCTAAATGAACCCCAATATAAGCAAGAACACCTGTAATTATTACCGCCAGTACTGTTCCAGTAAAAGCAACTGTTGATATACGATTAAAACCATGAGTGAAATATATTGCAAAGAAAAGAATAATCGTAGCCACTGTAATACTTGTAATTATTGGGGGATAGCCTGCAAGCAAGCTTGGAATTAGCACATATAAAATAACAAAGAAACTACCTATAAGACCAATCAAAGACCTAATTCCTTGTTTGCCTGAAAAAATGATAACTACAAATATAAATAATATTATGAAAAATGATATAACTGGGCTACGATTGATGTCTTTTACAGAATAAAAATCACTCCCATCTAAATTATTAATACTATGTTCTAAAAAAACCTTGTCACCTTTTTCAAGAACTAAACGATCATTTTCAATAATTGTAATTTTACCTTTTTGTGTACCTTCTAAAATTTCTATTTTAATACTTTGATTTATACTTTTTATACCTGTATCTCCAATATCTTCTTTCTTTTCACTCAAAACCTCGATGATTTTAGATTTAACTATTGTAGTTTTGTTTTTATTTAGTTCCTGAGCATTTAATTGGGGTATAATAAAATAACTTAAAGAAAATAAAATCGCACCAATTAATAGTATTTTAGATAGCTTAAACATTATTTTTTAGAACAAGTATTACAAATTCCAAATAAATCAAAAGAATGATGTGTAATTTTTTTAAAATCTTTTACTTGTTTTAGTGCTTTGGTAATTAAAATATCTGCATCGCAACCAGTAAAATCAGAAACTTTTTTGCAGTTAAGGCAGATAATATGATGATGGTCATGGTTATTGTCTATAATTTCATACTGGGCTTCTCTCTCTCCTGTATCAACCCTACGAATCAGGCCTTTTTTAGTCATGGCTTCAAGCATTCGATACATTGTGACTTTATCTCCAGATATTTTAGAATAAATACTTTTTACTGAAAGAGGTTTTTTGTTTTTTAAAAGCAAATCCAAAAGTTTAATACGGGAATCAGTTTTTTTGAGCCCGACTTTATCTAAAAGAATGTATGATTGATTTTCTTTTGATTTCATATATATACAGTACTGTTTTTATAATCTAAATGCAACTAGTTTATAAAAATAAAAAAGTTAAATGCAACCTATTTGCATTTGTAGTATTCTATGCTATATTGTATCTAATTGCAACTAGATTGCATTTAAAATATGTTAAACAAATTAAAACAAAAAACAATGTGTAAAAAATGCTTAGAAAAAGCCATTACGGATGGCTTACTTGTTCAAACTAAAAAAACTGAACCCGCAATCACAAAAACTAACCATCGTACAATTTGGGGACCGCTAGTAGAGTCGGATATCCCTTATTTGGTTAAGTTCTATCCAATTTTTTCTGAAGGAGAAATGAGGAATTATGTAAAATTGTTCTTTCAGCCTCGTCTTTCTGAAGTTGTTGGACCATTAGAACTCGCTTATCGAATGATTAACGGCTTCTATTCAAGAATCAAAGGATTAAATCTAAAAGTAGCGTATAATCCTTTATCTGTTCTCTCTATGATTGAAAATAGAATTGTTAGGGTAAAAACAACAGAGTCTGAACTTCTTCATAAAAGCATGGAAAAACTGGCACTTCGAACAAAAACAATGCTCGGGATAAATTCCTTATTTAAGGAAAAATTTAATCTACAAATTGCCTTCGCTTGTTCTTGTGGAGTTGGTGCAGTAAAGAATGAAGACGTATCACTTTTCCTTGATTCACAGTATTACATGAACAGAGAGGGAAATGGGCGACTTTATGATAGTGATGTTCTTTCTGTTGATGGAAATCTTTTTCATTGTAATTCAATCACGGAAGTTCCTAAAAGTATATTAGAGGCGTCTGCTGATGTGGGGCAAAGAGAAGTGGAATCTTATGTACGATATTACAATTGCGTAAATCAGATTATAACGGACAATCCCGCCATCATTGATCTTTCCGTTAAAGAAACAACAAAAGATTTCTTTACAGGGAATTATTAAAACAGAAAGAAACTTACAACAAAGGAAATGCTTACCACATTTCCTTTTTTATATAATTTTCTATGGAAAAACTATGATCTACCTGCTCATCTAATTTTAAATTAGGTTCTTTATTAGCTTTTTTGTTATGAAAGTAAAGAAGATTTTTATAAAATAGTTCCCAGTTTTTTGTATGAGTCTTAATATGTGCAAAAAGATTTTCTAACCCATGCAATGTTTCGCCGTCTACTTCAGAAAATGGAATATTCTCACCTCGTTCAGTTTTTCTTATATAGCTAGATAATGGAAATACTGCAATAGGCTTTTGTCCTATTGTTTTTTCTATATATTCAATTTCTTCTTCAGTGGTTATTTGATTCGCAATTGGGTAAATAGATGCTTCTATACCAGTACTTTTTGCAATATTTACATAGTCATTAAAAACACTCAAAGATTTTGCTGTAGGTTCCACTACTATATAAATAACGTCATAGCTAATAAACATTCCAGATGCCAAAGTATCGATCCCAGCAGTAAGATCTACAATAACATATTCATCTTCTTTATCAATTAAATGATTAAGATATATTTCTGCTCCTGACATATTAACATGGTAACAATGTTCACCGACACTTTCTTCTTCTGGAAGACCTACTCGCATTAGACGAATACCATTTTTTTGTATTTCAAAACTTTTTAATATTTCGTGTTGTTCTGTGTATTTTATAAGTCTTGAACCAGCACCTGGGGGCGTTGTTCTTTTAAAAGATACTACATTTTGTAATCTAGGATTGTTACCTTTATATACTTGAGATAAAAGTTCAATTTGTACACCAAGAGGGGGGATAGAATTTACTTCGTCTTTTGTAAATCCAATAGATTCGCCAAGATGCTGATTTATATCACTATCAATAGCCAAAACAGGTTGATTTTGTGAATTCAGGTATTTAATAAAAAGTGATGCAATAGTGGTTTTACCACTACCACCTTTACCAACAAATGCAATTTTCATTATTATAATATATCCTTATTTTTACATAAATGCAACTAATTTGCATGTATAAATATTCTACACAACTTGCAAGAACAAAAAATATTGATGCTTTGAATTTGGTTGGGGGAGTAACTGAATGGAGCAGATTAAATTTACCAAGAATTAGGCCAAAGATTTGTGTTAATATATAATATATATATGACATATAATATCCACCCAATTTTTGTACATTTCCCAATTGCATTTTTACTTTTATATTCGTTTATTAAAATTCTCCCATTTCGTAAATGGCTTCCAAAAATTGCATGGAAACAAATTGAAATCGTACTTCTTGTTGCTGGGGTCATTGGGGCATTTGTAGCAAGCTTAACTGGGGAGATTGCCGAGCATTTATTAAATCCAAATAATCAATTAGTTGAAATGCATGCAACATTTGCAGGGATTACTATTTGGGCTTATGGTTTGATTCTTATTGGTGAAATAATTTTTTTCTTAAGGCCAATAATTATTTTAAAAATTAAGATACCAAAGCTAGGCGCATTTTTGATTTTTTTTGAAAAGATTCTAACTAACAAAATATTCTCAGCAATTTTGGCTTTCGTTGGTTTTGTTGCAATATCAGTTACAGGACTTTTGGGTGGAGTAATGGTTTACGGTACAACTGCTGACCCTTTTGCTAGTTTCGTTCTAAAGCTTCTGGGAATTTCGTTTTAATTAAATAAGGGTATTTTTATTTATATCGCTTATATTCTCAAATTTTGTTTAGTAAAACTGATATAGAAAACAATATGGAATATTTTGATAATGAATATATAGACGCCGTCGAAGGTTATAGTCAGGATAACAAGTTTTTTAAATAATCATCACATATTATCTCTTTATGTTAATATAGTTTATATGGAATCTTTTGAACAAAAACCTATTTTTAATATTGAAGAATCTCTAGGAAAAATTGAGGGTGTTTCGGATGTTAAAAAAATAGAACTTGATAAGGATTATTTTGATTCTATGTCAAATAAAATTGATCCTGAAGTTTTAGAAAATATTAAAGATAATTACTCTAAACTAGAAGCATATAATTTTAAATATTCATCAGATGGTTTATTAATCAGCGGATTTATTTGGTCACCTAAAAATATAAAAGAAAAACTTTCTGTAGTTATTTGGAATAGAGGTGGGACTGGTGAATTTAGTGGTATTGGTAAAAATCGGGGAAGTATTTTTACAACTTTTCCGTGCGAATTAGCTAAAAATAATGCTATCGTTATGGCTTCTGAATATCGAGGTGGGATTGGTTCTGAAGGTAAAGATACTTGGGGTGGCGATGATATAAATGATGTTGTAAAAATAAAAGAAATAGCAAGTAAATTACCAATGTGTAAACCTGGTAAATCAATTGTTGCTGGGTATAGTCGTGGTGGAATGATGAGTTATCTTTTAGCTAAAAAAGAACCGTGGGTTAAAGCTGTAATATCATTAGCAGGAACTACAGATTTAATTGATTCAGCAAAAGAAAGACCAGAGATGTATGAAGTTTTTGAAGAAGCTTTTGGTGGAGCACGTGAAGAAATGGAAAAAAGATCAGCAACAAGTTTTTATAATGAAATTCCAAAAGATTTACCAATACTTATGTTGCATGGTACTAATGATGAGAGAGTTTCTATAGATCAAGCTCGGAAATTGTACGAACTATTAAATGAGTCTGGGCACAATGTTGAATATAAAGAATTTGAAAATGCTGACCATTATTTTTATGCTTTAAAAAGTCCTCAGTATAAAGAAACAATTGGGATTGTTAAAGATTTTTTAAATAAAAATCTCTAATCTTTTTTATGCAATAATACCAATCTTGTTCCAGAACCAAGAACAAACAGTACAATCGCAATTGAAAAGTGGGGGAGATGGCCGATTAATTCAACTGGTCCAAGGAGATATAGTGTTGTTACCAAAAATACTGCCAGTGTAATTGTGGTTATTCGAGTTACAAGTCCCAATAAAAAGAATACTCCAAACAAAATCTCTACCATTCCCGCCGAGAATCCAAAATAATAATTTGTAAAATGATGAAATCCTAAACCTTGCATAAAGTTCCAATGATAATGCGACAAGAAATTATCAGTCAGTGATGGATTTAAAATCTTTTCTGTAAAACCAAGTATAATTAAGTTAAGCCCAGTACCCACGCGCAGGATTGGGAGTCCATAAGCATGGATTTTATGGCTGAAATGTTTTACAAAATTCCAGTCACGCATTTTCCATTTTGGGCGACCAATGATAATTATATAAATTACAAATCCAACCATCTCTAGTGTGTCGAGCATTTCAATAGCGCCGTACTGATAGATTCCTAAAAAAAATAAAACTAAAATAAGTAATCCACCGATTCTTTCATAAAATCCAAGTAAAATTAAAATACCAGCTACAAGTTCTATCGATAGCATCAAGTACCCAATATTACCCAGTGCTGGCAAATTCGGTGCAAAAACAAAACCTTTTAATGCAAAAATTATAAATGCTAAACCAAATCCAATGCTAGCAATGGACAGTACACCCGGCGCCCATTTTTGAATTGTTTTATCTAATTTGTGGGGGATATATAACTTTTTCTCAAGATAAATTCCAAGTCCAATAATAGCTAACCCAATAATAATAGCTGTAATTATATGGCTATCGCTAAGGCTATATTTAGGGACAAGGTTTTCTTCTTCTGCGAACCATTTAACATGGGCTAATGCTAAAGACGGCACCGCAAGAAGTGTTAGAAATAAATACTTAATTTTATTCATAGATTAATTATACTACGATTTTGATTTTGTGATAATATATAAACCATGACACTAATTAGCGGAATACTTATTGTTGTTGGATTGGTTGTTTTTGAAACAATATCATCCATCGACAACGCCATAATTAATGCCGAAGTTGTCGGCACAATGAAAGCCAAAGCTCGCAAGTGGTTTTTAACTTGGGGGCTATTATTTGCGGTTTTTATGGTAAGGGGTCTACTACCATGGGTTATTGTTTATTTTATGAATCCTGCTTTAGGATTTTTAGGAGCATTCACCGCTACATTTTCAAATGATCCAGCAATTGCAAAATCAATAGAACAATCTGCCCCAATACTATTAACCGGTGGGGGGATATTTTTAGTTTTTTTATTTTTTCATTGGCTTTTCTTAGAGGAAAAACATTTTGGTATACCAAAAACTGAAAAGTTTTTTATGCGGGGCGGAGTTTGGTTTTATGCTGTTGTTTCTGTACTGCTAGCTGTTGTTGTTTGGAAAGCCTTAAAAATAAATCCCATGATAGCATTTAGTGCTGTTGTTGGTTCCACTGCATTTTTTATAACTCATGGTTTTAAACAAAATGCTGAAGCCAAAGAAAAAGAATTACTTAGTGGCACCAGTAATATGAGCGACATTAGTAAAATATTTTATTTAGAAATAATTGATACTACTTTTTCTATCGATGGGGTACTGGGGGCTTTTGCTTTTACTTTTTCTATTCCACTTATTTTAATTGGCTCGGGTATTGGGGCACTAGTTGTAAGACAATTAACCGTGGGTAATATCGAGCGTATTAAAAAATATGTTTTCTTAAAAAATGGAGCAATGTATTCTATTCTTGGGTTGGGTACCATTATGCTGCTTCATGGTTTTGGCGTCCATGTTCCAGAATGGATTTCACCAGTGTTTACTATTGGAGTAATTATTTATTTCTTCTGGAAATCTAAAAAACATCTAAGACTTTGTATAGAATAAATTAAATTTCTTTTTCTAAACGTTTCGCTTCGGACCATGCTAGCTCATAGATCTTTTTCATTGCATCGGCGATTTCAGCGCTCTCTATTATGATTCCAAGTTTCTCACGCCAGCTTGCAATCATGACTTTATTGTCATAAATATTTATTTCGGGGGAGAAATAGAATTTATCTGCTGGAACGAAGGCCATTTCGCGAGCTTCTTCTTTATCTTGGGCTTTACGCTCCACTCCTATCGGAGTTTTTGGAGTAATTGCGCGAATAGAAATTCCAGCACTTGCACGGCGTTTGTAATATTTAGGGAAATAATTTGGAAGTGCTTGGTGCATATCATCGACTGTCGCATATGCGCGAATGGGCTCATGACTAGTGAGAGTATCTTCATAAACTTCGATGAGCCCGTCTGTGCCTTCATAGAATTTCACACTCGGGCGATCAAGCACTATATGAATTGATTTCAATTCAGGGATTAAACTTTCTGTTTTCTTTAATGATTCGTGTTTCTTTTTGATATCTTCTGTAATGAATTTACTCAAATTTTCTGGGCTCTCGGCACTGTATTCTTGCTTTGGCTCTTTACCCGAAATACTAACCAGACCCTTTGCAGATAGGGAATCGAGAATATCATAGCCAGTTGTACGATTAATATTCGCCCGGCGAGATATTGCCGATACTGTGCCACGCCCAAGTGAAAGTAGTGCAATATAAACACCCGCCTCCTTCTCGGAAAGGCCGATATCCACAAGACTATTTTGAAGCTTTAGAAATTCACTTTGTAGGTTGTTTTTCATGTACCGATTATATAATATGGACCCTATTTGTGTCAATCTTTTTCCACAAAATTCTTTTTTATTAAAATTTACCTTAAAAATAAGCTATTTTATAAGACTATTTTGACGCTATTACTTGACAATATATTTCGAATTGCTATAATAAGGAAAAATTATGCATTATGAAAAATATCGATAAATTTCGAGAAGAAGCTATCAAAGGCTTTTTAGGGTATCAATCATTAAAATATGATTTGTCTAAAATCACACCATTGCAAACAGAATATTCTAGATTACATTTTAGAGATGATGGCTGTTTTATTGGTGATTTTAAACTAGAAGAAACTACTTATGTTTGTGATGCAATACTCCCAAATAATGAGGTTAAAAATGTTCTTTTAGAGGTAAATCTTATTTTTACAAGGGCAAATACAGCACCTAAATGGCAGGTGATACTTTCAGTAAACTTTTTTGGACTAAGGCTTTGTGTTCATCACACAAAAGAAAAACAGTATTACCTAGTTGGTGTTCCGGATAATTTTGCACCAAGGTTTAAAGTACTTTGCAGGGAAGATGATCCTAATTTTCACAGAATGGATGTTCTAATTTAATTTTTAGAGTAGAGAATGTGTTACCCAAAGTTTCATTTTCTCTGTTTTATAAAGTTAATAGATGATATTATTAATTTAGTTAAATAAGTCGCTTATGCATAAAGCTACAGCGAACCTAAGTATGACAAAAGAAATTTGTAAAACTTGTGAGAAAGAATTTGTGATCCGTGATGAGGACATTGTTTTCTACGAGCAGATGAAAAGTCCTCATCCTCTTTATTGTCCAGATTGTCGGATGGCAAAACGTTTGAATTTCCGAAATGAGAGAACATTCTACAAGAGACCTTGTGATATGTGTAATAAAGATATGATTACTGTTTATACTCAAGAATCACCTTTCACCGTTTATTGTCATGATTGCTGGTGGAGCGATAAATGGGATCCCAAAGATTATGCTATGGATTATGATTTCTCGAAATCATTTTTCGAACAATATAAAGAATTACAAAAAAATGTACCACGGTTAAGTTTAATGGCTTTTAATAATGTTAGGAGTGATTACACAAATGGATCAGCTGAAAATAAAGATTGTTATCTAATTTTTGCTGCAGACTATAATGAAGACTGCATGTATGGCAGACTATTACAACGCGATAAATTTTGTGTAGATTGTGCTTTTTTGCACGAATCAGAATTGTGTTACGAATGTACGGACTGTCGTTCATGTTTTAAATGCATGTATTCTGAACAATGTCAGTCATCCACTGATTTACTATTTTGTTTCAATATGAGAGATTCACAGAATTGTATTTTTTGTACAAATGGTAGGCATATGTCAAACGCAATTTTGAATGTGAAATACGAGAAAGTTGAATTTGAAAAAAAGAAAAAAGAAATATTTGAAAATTATGAAAGTATAGAAAAAGCAAAAAAACAATTTGAGGAGATCAAACTTGGAGCGATTAGAAAATATACTTCTCAGACAAAATGTAACAATGTAACAGGTGATTATCTACACAATTGTCATGACGGTGTAATACTTTTTGATACGTATGATTCTAAAAATTGTTCATACATGACAGATTCTGAAAAACCTATAGATAGTATGGATTGTAATAATTATTACTATAATCCACAGTTTGGTTACAATATTATGGGTGCTCTTGAAGGAAGTAAATTAAAAAATTCTGCCTTTGTTTTTTATTGTAATGATGTTGAATATTGTGAGAGTTGTCATCATTTATCAGATGCATTTGGATGTATTGCTATTCGAAAAGGAAATTACATGATACTCAATAAGCAGTATTCAAAAGAAGAATATTTTGAAATAAAGAAAAAAATTGATGAGCAAATAAAAAAAGAAGAAGATTATGGGCAATTTTTCCCAGCAGATATTGCTCCTTTTGGATACAATGAAACATTAGCACAAGACTTTTTCCCATTAGAGCGTAATGTTGCATTGGAAAGAGGTTTCCGCTGGCAAGAAAAAAATACAGGCACATTTGGCAAGGAAACAATGCCGGAGAATACAATACCATCTAGTATTACAACTGTGACTGATGCAATAACTTCTGAAATCTTAGCATGTAATGAATGTGGTAAGAATTACAAAATCACTCAAGCTGAATTTGAATTCTATAAACGAATGAACTTACCACTTCCACACAAAGATTTCGAATGCCGTCACCAAAACAGAATGGCCAAAAGAAATCCTCGCAAATTGTATCCACGAAGTTGTATGTGTAGTATTGAAAATCATTTAAATCATGAAGGAGAAAAGTGCGAGGAAAAATTTGAAACAAGTTACTCTCCAGAAAGAAAAGAAATTGTTTATTGTGAGAGTTGCTACAACCAAGAAATTGCATAAAATAAAATCCCCAACAGGGGATTTTATTCTTCCTTGATTTCTTCAATTTGTTGTTCAACAATTTCTGGTGTGATATCTTTTTTCTTTTTACCTAAAAGCTCAAATACGAGTCTTACTTTTTTAAGTATCTTATGTCCAAACAAATAATGCAGTAGTATTAATAAAACTATTAACCCTAATATAATAACAACAATTAATAATAAATTATTTCTTAAAAAGCTTATAAATTCACCAGATTTTGGCATTTTTGCTGACACATCAATCAAATTCCCGGCTTTGTCTACTGCTCGAATAATTACATAACTTTTATCATCTTGGTTTAATGTTATTTGATATGGGCTTTCTGTTTGAATGAAAATCGGGGCGCTGGTTTTAGGGTCGTTAGTATTTACTATTCCAATTTCATAATGATCAAGTCCTGACAAACTATCAGTTGTAAAAAATGTTATAAGAGCACTTTTTGTTTCACTATCATCAGTTTTTATAAAATTTATTTTTGGATTAAATTCGGCTGGTGGGGTAGAGTCAACACGAATTAAAAATGTTGTTGTTGCGCTCCATGCATTAGCTCCGCTTAGGGCTTTGATATGGAAATACCATAATCCATCAGTTAAATCTGTGTATGCTTTTTGATTATCATTACTAGTCACTACATTTTCAGGGATTGTATTTGGTTTATTATCCAGTACATAACTATATCCAATAACTCCAGGGTCACGGTTCCATCCGATTACTGGAGAATTATTATTATACCAACGATCTTGAAAACTATGTGTATCTGAATATACAAGTACGCCCCCCGGAGGTTTTTCTACTATGGTGTATCGTCCACGATTTGATTTTACAACTGCACTTGAACCAATACCATCATTAGCTAGTACATTTGAAGTATCTGAAATTATTACATCTGTTGTCCCTGTTGATTTTGCTAAAAATGTAATAGTGATTATCAAACTTGAGTTAGACACAAGACCCCCAGGGATAACCCCAGCTACATTTGCAGTTCCACGAGTGTTGTCATATGTTGGGGGTTGAACCCAAATACCAATTACCGATTTACCGCTTGATGGTTTAACAACGCTTAATTTATTGGGGTCAAATCGAATATTAAGCTCAACAGCATTAATACTTTTACCTTTGGTATTAATAAAAATTGGTACTTCAAAAGTTGAACCTTGTTCAAATGTAGCAATAGCAGGTGATATAATAATTTCAGCTTGAGTTTGTAAACTATTAGCATCGATGTTGATTCTATTTTGAGCATTTATAAATTTACTAGGTAAAAAACACAAAACCACTACTGCAAAAATTGCAATAATTTTATTTTTTTTACTTAAAAATTTATTTAAATTTAATAACATTTGCTTTTTATTTTTAGGGTTATATAAATTATATCACGATAAAAAAAAAATTGTATGATTTATAATAAAAAAGCTATTTTTTTATCCACTTTTTATCAATATAATTTGTTTATTTTTTGTTGTATTTATTGATGTTTAGCGGTATAATTTATATACAAAACAACCAAGTGCTTGGGTTTGTTTTATAACATAAATGTATTACATATTTCAAAAAATATTAAAAATAAAATTTTTCAAAAAAATAAAATTTGTCGCTACAATTGCGATGTTAATTTTGTTTATTTTTATTTCTAGTATTAGTAATACATATGCTGCCCCAGGGGTGCCTACTATACTTCACCACCAAGGACGACTTTTGGATTCATCTGGTAATTTGTTAGGTGGGGCATCAAGCACTAATAATTATTGTTTTCGTTTTTCTATTTATGATGCTGCTAGTGGTGGGACTAAACTTTGGCCAGCCGGTACTCCTAGCAAAATGCTCACAAGTGTTCAAAATGGTGTTTTGAATATTGATGTTGGAGACACAAGCGTCGGGGGGGATTTACTTGATTTTGATTTTAATTCAACGGACGAAGTTTATTTAAACATTGATGTTGCTGCTTCGGTTTCAAGTTCTTGTGCTTCAGTTTCAACTTTTGAAACCTTGACTCCTCGTCAGCGAGTGGTCTCAAGTGGTTATGCAATTAATTCCAAAACAGTTGGGGGATTTACTCCATCTCAAACCCCTACTGCTAATCAAATCCCAGTTTTAAATGGGTCTGGCAATTTATCAATGGCTGGTACTGGAGCTTTTGGTGGGCTTGCTTTGACTCTTGGATCTGATGCAACAGGGGACATGTTTTACAGAAATGCTTCAGGGGTTTTAGCAAGACTTGGTATTGGTACAACAGGCCAAGCATTAGTAGTTGATGGGGCAGGTCTTCCTTCCTGGACAACACTCGCTGGTGGTGGTAATGCTTTAACTACAAATCCACTTTCACAATTCGCCGCAACAACATCGGCGCAATTAGCTGGAGTCTTGAGTAATGAAACAGGTACAGGACTTGCAGTGTTCAACGATAGTCCACTATTTGCCGATGATTTTGATTTATCAAGTGCTGGCGTAAGATTTACCGGAGCTGACGGAGTACTGACACTGCTTGGGCTTGGTAATGGTAATGATGAAGATTTAAGTATTGATTTAGACAATGCAACTGCAAATACTGTGGCAATTTCATCATCAACTGGTGTAACTGATCTTGATTTGGGTACGATTGATATTAATACTGATACTCTTGATTTGACAGGTACCGGTACCATCAACGGTCTCGACGCCATCGACTCTACAACCGAATCAACACTCGAGGGTGCTATCGACA
>CAYNZJ010000015.1:0-15500 GCA_964401705.1 uncultured Candidatus Saccharibacteria bacterium | reverse complement strand
GAAAACAAAAAGCATCTCATATTGATAACCTTATTAAGATTTTTGAAAAGTCTGGTAATAAAACTATAAATCAAAATACTTGGCATGGTGATGTTACTGAATTTAGCGCAAAAGTTTGGAAGAATTTTACTAAACTTGAAAAACAGGATATTTTGATGAAATACCGGTTGGCATACGAGGGCTATGCCGAGGTTAATTGGTGCGAAGAATTAGGGACAGTATTAGCAAATGATGAAATAGTTGATACTCCAAATGGTCCAGTATCTGAACGAGGTGAGTATCCTGTTGTTAAAAAGTCTATGCGTCAATGGTTTATGCGGATTAGCGCATATGGGGATAGATTGTTAGATGGTTTAAATTATGTTGATTTTCTTGATTCTACAAAAGAAACTCAAAAAAACTGGATAGGTAAAAGCGAAGGTTTAATTTTTTCTGCAAAAGTAAAAGATTTAGACATTGTAATACAAACATACTCCACTCATTTTGAAGCATGTTATGCCGATACTTTTTTTGTAATTGCACCTGACCATCCATTGTTACCTAAATTAGTAAATGGATTAAAAGACGGTGATTCTATTTTAGAGCGAGCAAAAGAAATTACTAATAAAAGAAATTTGAATCAAAATAACGAAAAAGAAATTGAAGGTATTTTTACTGGTAGATATGCTATAGACCCATTAGGTAATGGAGAGCTTCCTATTTGGGTAGCTAGTTTTGCTTTGGCTGATTATGGTACTGGTATTGTAAAATGTTCTTGTCATGATGAACGTGATTTTGCTTTTGCTAAAAAATATAATATTAAATTAAAACCAGTATTGTTTCCAAAAGATCCAGAATTACTAAAATCTGTTAAAAATTTAGAAGTATGTTTTTCTGATTCTCAAAATGGTTTTCTTACGGAACCAAAAGAATTTAATAATTTAAATGCTGGAGAAAATAGAGAAAAAATTGCAAATTATGTAATAAATAAAGGCTACGCAAAAAGAAAAGTTAATTACAAAATGCGAGATGCAATTTTTGCACGTCAGCGTTATTGGGGTGAACCAATACCGCTATATAGAGACAAAGATGGAATAATCCATGAAGTTAAAAAATTACCATTAGTATTACCAAACTTAAAATCATTTGCTCCATCTGGTAATGGTCAAAGTCCACTAGCAAATTCAAAAGAATGGATAAAATCCGGATACGAAACAAATACTATGCCAGGTTGGGCGGGGTCCAGTTGGTATTTCTTGCGCTATACTGATCCTAATAACAAAAAACAAATTGCGAGTAAAGAAAATCTAGACTTTTTCTTTGGTAAAAATGGTGGGGTAGATATGTATGTAGGTGGTACCGAGCATAATACAGGACATTTATTATATGCACGTTTTTGGCATAAAGTACTGCATGATTTGGATATAGTTAAATCTGATGAACCATTCAAGGCACTTCGTCATCAAGGTATGATAGGTGGTGCTGATGGCCGTAAAATGAGTAAACGCTGGGGTAATGTTATTAATCCCGATGATATAGTCAAAACTTATGGCGCAGATACACTGCGGGTTTATGAAATGTTCTTAGGGCCATTTGATTCGCATTTGCCTTGGAATACAGAAAGTATTATGGGGTCCCGTAGATTTATCGAGCGTGTTTGGCGTGCTAGTTTAAAAGTATTGGATTTTAAAAATAAAACCAATGTTGATATCTCTTATGCCTTGCAGGATTTAATTAACAAAGTTAGTAAAGATATTGCTGAATTTAAATTTAATACCGCAATATCCGCAATGATGATATTTCTTGGTCTTATTGAGGATAAAAATTGTGAGATCTCTAATGATGATTTTGTAGAGTTTATAAAATTACTTGCTCCTTTTGCTCCATATGTAACAGATGAGATTTATCATAATTTTGGTTTTAAAACCAGCATCCATAATAATCAATGGCCTAAATTTAAAAAATTAAAGGAACGAGTTTTGATGCAAAAAATTATTGTTCAATTCAATGGCAAACTTCGAGGTGAAGTTTCTGTTTTGCCAGATACTAAACAAGAAGAAATAGTTGGCATCATAAATATGGATGATAAATACCGTAAATATTTTGAAAGCGGGGAATTGGTTCGTACTATTTTTATCCCAAACAAGATAATTAATTTTGTAATTAAAATCACTGATTAATATGGATAATAAACACGGTAATATTTTTAATAGTACTTTGTTTTTAGCGGTGAGTTCACTAGTCTCACAGTTATTGGGATTTGTTCGAGATAAATTACTTTCGCATATTTATGGGGCGGGATTTTTCTTGGATTCTTATTATGCAGCATTTCGGGTTCCAGAATTTATGTATTTATCTGTGGGTTCATTTGTTAGTAGTGCTATACTTGTGCCTCTTTTTTCAAAAAAACTTTATGATGAAGATAGAATAATTTGGTTCCAAAAGCTCCTAACAACATTTACGGTATTTTTTATTGTTGTTTATGGGGCAGTGATGGTATTTTTGCCATATATAATAAAACATTTATATGGTCATACTGATTTAGCCTTTCAAAACTCAATAATTATTTATGGATCAATTCTTTTAATTTCAACATTTTTCTTATCTCTTTCATCAATTATTTCAAGTGTATCTCAACAGAAACGTAAATTTTTTGCAGTAGGGGTTGCACCTATTTTATATAACTTGGGGGCAGTAATTGGTATTTTGTTTTTAAGACCTTTTTGGGGTATTGGTGGAGTTTGTGTAGGTATCGTACTAGGATCAATTATGCATTTAGCAATATCAATGCCAGTTGCAATAAAAGAAGGTTTGTTTGCCGGCTATGGTTCATTTGTTGGGCGAGCATTTTCTTTTATTTTACTAAAACAAACATTAAAAAAGTCGTTTCTTCGAACATTGTCTTTAGTTGCATCGGCTGTAACTTTTTTCTTATTAACTTATTTTGCATCACTTTATCCAGTTGGTTCAATTACTGTTATTAGTTTAGCTTTTACACTGCAAACCGTATTTCATACATTAATTGGAGTATCGTATGCTACAACTATTTTCCCGCAGTTAGCTGATGCGTATGTCAAAGGTGATTATATTTTATTTGATTCTATTTTTTCTAGGGGGTTTAAAAAAATATTTTTAATCTCAATAGTTTTAACAGCATTAGTTGTAATATTTCGTTATGAAATAGTTTATATATTATTTGGTAGTGGTAAATTTACAAACCACGATGTTATTTTAACGGCATCATCATTAGGGTTATTTATAATATCTTTATATGCTCAAAATATCATACTTTTGATATCTCGGGCATCATATGCCAAGGGTGATTATATATTACCATTAGTAACAAACAGTTTGTCTGCAATATTAATGTATTTTTTTGCTTATATTGCTTATATTAATTTTGACAATATTTTTTATTCTGTTTTATCAATTCCTTTGGCTTATACTTTGTCTCAATATATTGCTCTTGGTGTTGGTTTAAAAATTTATAAAAAGAATAAAATTATCAAAAAACCATATTTAGGATTTTTGTATATTTTAAAAATCGTATTAGTAACCGGGGCAGTGTCCGTAGCATCTAGATATTTGTTATATGTAATGCTTTTGGGTCATCGTGGAATAATTATTCATTTAATTTTTTCATTCATAATTTTTGGATTCTTCTTGTTATGTTCATATGTAATTTTGGGTATGGTGCACGATAAACACATCATGGAAGATCGGCTCTATCTTAAAAACACTATTAAAAAATCCATCCTTGCTCTTTTACCCAAGTTCCGTTAAAGTAAGATATATATTATGGATATTCGGAATTTTAGTATTATTGCTCATATTGACCACGGTAAGTCGACTCTTGCAGATCGGCTTCTTGAAGCTACTGGCACAATTGCCAAGCGTGATATGAAGGCTCAGGTACTGGATTCTATGGAGCTTGAACGTGAGCGTGGTATAACCATTAAAATGCAACCAGTCCGTATGAAATATACCCATGGTGGCAAAACTTATGAACTTAATTTAATTGACACTCCGGGGCATATTGATTTTTCTTATGAAGTTTCGCGTGCAATGCAAGCCGTAGAAGGTACATTGTTGTTAGTTGATTCAACTCAAGGTGTCCAAGCTCAAACATTAACCACACTGGAAATGGCGCAAAATTTAGGGTTAGTAATTATTCCCGTTATGACTAAAATTGATTCACCATTATCCCGCGTTGATGATGTTGCAAATGAAATTGTAGAATTACTGCATATTGAAAAAGATACTATTTTAAAAGTTTCTGGTAAAACTGGTGACGGTGTGCCGGAATTATTAGAGCAAATCATAAAACGTATTCCAGCACCTATTATTGAAAACAAAGATGCCAACCCTCAAGCTTTAGTTTTTGATTTTAAATATTCAGAACACAAAGGCATTGTCGTGTTTGTGCGGGTTATTGCTGGATCATTCAATACTAAAATGCAACTGCAATTAATTGGTGCAGATGAAACATTTTCACCAATCGAAGTTGGAATACTTTCACCAAAAGAAAACAAAAAAGAAAGTTTAGATGCAGGGGAGATTGGCTATATTGTAACTGGTATTAAAAAGCCCGGGGTAGCATCTGTGGGTGATACAATTACTGATACTAAAAAGCGTGCTGGCCCACTACCCGGATACACTCAACCCAAATCAGTTGTATGGGCCAGTATTTATCCTGAAAGTCAAGATGATTTTGGGACACTTAAGACTGCACTTGAAAGACTTCATTTGGAAGACGCCGCTTTTAATTTCGAAGAAGAAACATCGTTAGTATTGGGCCGAGGTTTTCGTGTTGGATTTTTAGGAATGCTTCATATGGAAATTATTACCGAGCGTTTGCATCGCGAATATGATCTTTTACTGATAATTACTTTACCAAGTATTGCTTATAATATTTATGTAAAAGGTAATCCTGAACCAGTAATGGTTTATACTCCTGTAGCTTTTCCAGATGATGGCTCAGTTACACGGGTTTTAGAGCCTTGGGTTATGGCGCGTATTATTTTACCAGTGGATTATATTTCACCGCTTATGCCATTACTATATGATCATGAAGCCGAGGTTATGGAAACAATTAATTTTGGATCGGGTAGAAATGAAATTTCAATGATTATGCCACTGCGTGAACTTATGCGAGGATTTTTTGATAAACTTAAATCAGTATCATCGGGATATGCATCCATTGCTTATGAATTTGCTGAATACCGTGATGCGGATGTAGTCCGGATGGATATATTAATTAATAATGAAATTATTCCAGCATTTTGTCGTTTAATTTCAAGAAGACGTGTTGAACAAGATGCGCGGACAGCGGTAGATATGCTTAAAGAGCACATGCCACGTCAACAAATCAATATTAAAATCCAAGCCAAAGCTTTGGGGCGAATCATTGCATCTGAATCTATAAATGCATTTCGAAAAGACGTTACTCAACATATGTACGGAGGGGACATTACCCGCCGGATGAAGCTATGGGAAAAACAAAAGAAAGGTAAAAAGAAAATGCAAGAATCTGGTAAGGTAAATATTCCTCATGATGTCTTCCTAAAGATGATCAGGAATGAGAAATAAAGTTATGAGGCAAGACCTCGTAACTATAATGCTCTTGTAGTTAAATGGATATAACAGTTCCGTCCTAAGGAATAGTTGCAGGTTCGATTCCTGCCGAGAGCACACGAGAAAAATATAAAATATTTTGTGCAGGAAGAGAAAAGCTTTTCGATGTGTATGAGAAATTTCAATTTTAAATACACCGAAAAGGTATACAGTTCCTGTAGGGAAAGATTCCTGCCGAGAGCACACGAGAAAAATATAAAATATTTTGTGCAGGAAGAGAAAAGCTTTTCGATGTGTATGAGAAATTTCAATTTTAAATACACCGAAAAGGTATACAGTTCCTGTAGGGAAAGATTCCTGCCGAGAGCACACGAGAAAAATATAAAAAGCCCCATTAATGGGGCTTTTTATATTTTAGTTTATTCAGTAATTCCTAATAAATCATTTAGTACTGGTTTATTGAATCCTACAATTACATCATTTTCAATTTTAATCACTGGTACACCCATTTGACCAGACATTGTGATCATATCTTGGCGAGCTTGAGTGTCTTCGGCTACATTTATGTCGGTAAAAAGGATATTTTTACTTGTTAAATATTCTTTAGCCATGTGGCAAAAATGACAACTTGGGGTACTGTAAATTGTTATTGATTTCATAAAATTTAGCTATATAAACCTGGTAAATAAAGCATTACCATACTAATAATAATTAAAACGACAGCAATACTAAAAAATATTCGAAGTCTTTTGCGTGCTTTTGTACTAAACATAGTATATACTTTACCATATGTGGAGCAATTTACGCCAGCTTTTTAAACATCACGAAACAAGGCCTTTAATTGTAAAGACGTGCATTTTTTTAGTTATATTTTTATTAATGTTTTATGGAACAATTAGTATGGCCAGGTCGTTTATTACAGTGCATCGTCAAAAAATAGGGAAAGAAAAAGAATTAGTAGATATAAATAAAAGACTAGAGACAATTAATGGACAATCTATTAAAAATGATGATTTTCAAAAGGAAAAGATTGTCCGTGAAAAGCTACATATGGCTCGTCCTGGGGAAGATATAATAATTATTGTACCTAAAGATGACCCTAAAAAAGAATAAATTCAAGGCTTTTATTTATAAGTAAAATATGATATATTAGCTATATGGACCAAGAGGATAAAGCAATGCTTGTTGATATCAAGAAACAACTTGATGAAAATACTCTTATGCTTAAAAAGATTCTTAAACAGAATCAAATAGCTCTTTGGTCTAAAATAGGGTATTGGGTGTTTATAATATTATTAACAGTTGGAGCTTTCGCTGTTATAAAGCCAATTTTAAATACCTTAGGTTCAATTTATACCCCTATGGGTATTGGTTCTTCATTTAAAACATTAAGTAGCCCGGAGGCAATTAATGAATTAATGTCTCTGCAACAAGGTTTGTAAAAATGCCTAGGTAGCTCAGTTGGTAGAGCGCTCCCCTGAAGAGGGAGATGTCGGCAGTTCAAGTCTGCCCCTAGGCACAAAAGCATGTCACTTAAAAATACTGAACTTCTTCAGTATTTTTTGCTTTTGTGCGGGCGCAGGTATATTTTTGTTTGAGTTCGCCAGCTGGCGGATGAAAGGCAAAAATACCGAGCCGGGGTCGCGCAAAATTTGAATCAACAAATTTATGTGTGACACAAAACCGTTAAAAAAATCCCCATTGCTGGGGATTTTTTTTATATAGACTTAACTTTAATATTTGCGCGTTTTTGTTTGTCGATTTTTGGTAGTTTGATTATTATAAGTCCATGTTTTTCTACAGCTTCAGCTTCTTCGGGTTCAACTTCAGCAGGGAGATCAATAGTTCTTGAGAATGATCCCCAGTAAAGTTCACGAATGCAGTATTCTTCATCATCTATTTTATGAGATACTTGACGTTTACCTTTGATTGTTAAGCTATCTCTTGTGATTGTTATATGTAATTCATCTGGTCTTACTCCTGCTACAAAAGCTTGAGCAATTATTTCAGTATCTGTATGGTAAACATCAACAGGTAATTCACCATCTTCTTCCTCTTCATAAGTATGCAAAAAAGGGTCTCTATCTTCTTCGACTTCTATTTCTGTTTCAATATTTGTTCTTGTTGAGCGAGATTTAGATTTTACTGGTTCTTTTGTTTCAAATACTTCATCATCATTAACTCGCATAGAGCCAGTTAGTCTTTCAAAAAAAGATTTCTTTTTTACATCAGCCATAATTTATTTATTCTTCATTAATTGCTCCTTTTAAACGGCGTAGTTTTTCTAAAAGGAGAATACTTATAATTGTCACAACCCAAAGTAATCCAAATATTCTAAAAAAATCTTGATCACTTGCTTTCATTATAAATAAATTAAAGACACTATGCAATGCTACAGCTGCTAGTAGTCCACCTAATAAATAAATAAATAAATTTTTCCAGTTTTGTGAATATGATAAACCAATTCCAATTCCTACAAATGCAGTTGATACAGCGTGCAGAAGTGTCGAACCCAAGTATCGTAAATTACCAGTTAAAAATTGAGACCCAATATTGTTTACAATTTCCGAGTTCATTAAAAATAAAATATTTTCAAGCCCCGCAAACCCAAGAGCCCCAGCAATTAAATACATTGGAAAATCTATTGGATCATTTACATAAATATTACTTCGAATTATTATTGCTACTGCTATGTATTTAATTAATTCTTCAATACTTGCCCAAGATATCATTAATGCTGTTGTATTTTTAATGTATGGTTCAATAGCATGTTCTAACGGGATTGCAATAAATACAGACAACATTCCAACAACAAAAACAATTAATACTAATTTAATTGGTTCACGGTCACCTCTTTTTTCACTATTTATCCAAAAGAAAAGCCAAGCCAAAGCGGGGATTAACCCACCCACAATTGCATTAAAAGTTTCTTTGTTTAATCCAAAGTTACCCATGGTGATGCCATTAATGGTAATGTGTTTTCTTTATTTACGATTTGCCAAATCTCTTCAGTAACAAATGGCATAAAAGGATGAAGCACCGTTATACTTTCGGTCAGTAGAAGATGTAGTAATTTCATTCGAGAATTTTTAACAGTCATATCATCATCATTTAATAATGGTTTACTATCTTCTAGTATACTTGAAGCAAAAGTATCCCAAATATAATGATATATCGAATCCGCGGCTAAATGAATTTGATAATTTTCAATATTGTTTGTTATCTTTTTAGCGACTATTTTCCAATCAGAATATATTTGAGTATCAGTTGAGGTTAGTGTAGAATTTAAATCCAAATCTTTTGTATTAGTTTCTACAAATCTTGTAATATTCCAAATTTTATTTGCAAAGTTTTTATAGCCTTTGATTTTATTTTCATCTATTTTACTATCTGTCCCTGGGGCAGTACCAACAATTAGTGCCATACGTCCAGCATCTGCTCCAAATTTTTGGGCAATGTCTAGCGGATCAATTCCATTACCTAAAGATTTACTCATTTTTTGACCTTTCCCATCACGAACTGTTCCATGAATATAAACAGTATGAAAAGGAATTTGGGCTAGTGCATAACCGCTCATCATTATCATTCTTGCAACCCAGAAGAATAATATTTCATAACCGGTTTCAAGTACATCAGTTGGATGATATATTTCTAAATCTTTAGTTTTTTCTGGCCAGCCTAATGTTGAAAATGTCCATAAAGCCGAAGAGAACCAAGTATCCAAAGTATCTACATCTTGCACCCAACCATCACCAGCTGGTCCGCCAGTTGGCGGATTAATATCACAATAAATTTCTTCACCCTTATACCAAACAGGGATTTGATGACCATACCAAATTTGGCGGGATATACACCAGTCACGCAAATTATCAATCCAGTGAAAATATGTTTTATTAAAATAATCTGGGACTATTTTAATGTCACCTTTTTCTAAGGGTTCGCGCATTATGTCTTTCAAACTTTTATCACGTCCAGGGATGACTTTGTTTACATCAACAAACCACTGCAATTTAGGCATTGGTTCAATAATTCCACTAGTTCTTTCGGCTGTAGAAATATTTTGGTTTACTTCCTCTTCTTTTTCTAAAAGGTTTTGATCCTTTAACCACTCTACAATTACATCGCGTGCTTCGGTAGTTTTTTTACCAATTAAATTATCATCACCAACAGTCATTTTGGCATATTCATTTATAACTTGAGGTCTTGGTAAATTGTGCCTATCAGCTATTTCCCAGTCAGTAATACTGTGCGCTGGGGTAACGCCCAGTGCGCCTGTACCAAAATCTTTTTCAACTGCAGAATCTGCAATAATTTTTATATGAATTGGTACATTACAAAAAATAATATCGTATTCTTTACCAACAAATTCAGCGTAGCGTGTATCATCTGGATTAACTGCAACAGCTACGTCTCCAACTTTGGTTTCTGGACGTGTTGTTGAAATTGCAATAGGGAAGTCATGGGAATATTTAAAAGTATACATTTTAGCTTTGCGTTCTTCGTACACAATTTCATCATCAGCAATTGTTGTTTGACCTTTTGGGTCCCAGTTGATTATTCTATGTCCGCGATAAATTAATCCATCGTCGTACATTTTTTTAAACATTGTTCGAACTGCAAGATTTCTTTTTTCGTCCAGTGTAAAAGCTTCCCGAGACCAATCACACGAAGCCCCCATAATTCGCATTTGAGATGTCATTGTGGATCGATTTTCTTCTACAAAAGCATCAATTCTTTTTAGTAATTCTTCGCGTCCTAAATCATGGCGTGATTTTCCTTCTTTCTTTTTTATTTCACCTTCAACTTTGGATTGAGTAGCAATAGATGCGTGGTCAGTTCCTGGTAGCCATAATGTTTTATATCCTGACATTCTTTTGTGTCTTATTAAAATATCTTGCAAGGTTAAAAACATTGCATGTCCCATATGAAGCACACCTGTTGCATTAGGTGGAGGCATCATTATTGTATATGGTTTTGCATCAGGTTTTGTTATACCTTTTTGGACACAAACATCAGGGTTAAAAAAACCAGATTCTTCCCACATGGTGTAAATGCGAGATTCAGTATCAGCTGGATTATATGGGGCTAAAAGCTTGGGATTTATATCAATATCTTCAGGATTCATAAAAGTATTATAGCATAAGGTTTAGTTTATTTCATTTTTTAACCCTCTATTAATCTCTCCCTTATCAGGGCGAAAAATAATCGCAGATGTGTAGCTAAACCTCCCTTGATAAGGGGAGGTAGGAGGGGTTTATTTTACGCTACGCTTAGCATACCATTAGCCTTGATTGTATCTTTTTGATCTATGATTTCTTTATTCAAATATTCAATCCCTGATGCCAAGGCTATCATCAAAGCATTGTCGCCAGTTAAGGATTGTAATGGAAAATGCACTGTAAAATTATTTTCTTCTCCAGATTTTTGTAATTGGTTTCTTAAATAATTATTTGCCGAAACTCCACCACCAACTAACAAAGTATCCGCACCAGATTCATCGATAGCTTTAGTTGTTTTTTTAACCAAAACCTCGATTGCAGCTTCTTCAAATTCATAGGCTAATGCTAATTTGTCGTCTTCATTTTTTATTGGGTTATCACGCAAATAATACATAACTGCAGTCTTTAGTCCGGAATATGAAAAATCATAATTTTTACTGTGGAGCATTGGGCGAGGAAGCTTTATAGTTTCTAGTTTATAGTTGCTAGTTTCTAGTGTTTTAGGTCGTTCTCGTTTTTCCTGTGCTAATTTAGCAACCAATGGCCCGCCAGGGTAACCAAGTCCCATAAGCCTTGCGACTTTGTCGTATGCTTCACCAACTGCATCATCCACAGTTGCCCCTAATAATTTGTACCTGGAGGTCGGACCTCCAAGTATTTCTATAAGTTCGGTGTGCCCGCCGGAAACTAATAATGCAATTGCATGATTTGGAATATCTTTTAATAAAATATTTTCGTGCATTGTATCTGTTGGTAAAATGCTTGAATACAAATGCCCCAGCATATGGTTAGCCCCAACAACTGGAACATTCATAATTTCGCTTAGTGCCCGCGCAAAATTAATTCCAACATAAAGAGCAGGCTCAAGTCCTGGGCCATTGGTAACAGCGATTAGGTCAATTTTAGGAAATGATTCTGTTTTACAAAATTGAACAAGCCCGCTGGCTAATTCAATTTCGCGATGGAGAATTTTATTAATATTTTCAATTTGGTCTACATTTAAATTAATGTTTATCCATTTATCTTCAGGTATAGAAATCTTCGATTCAGCAAAGATTGTGTGGGTTAAAGGCAGGCAAGCCTTGATATGCTCTAGCTTGGCCATAGCCGGGAAAACACCCCCAAATTGGGCGTGATATTGGGCTTGGGAAGCCGTAAAATGCCCGTGAATGGTCATATTTATCTGACTTGAGTCATTTATACCCATATCTACCAATGCCATTGATGTTTCATCACATGATGTCTCTATTGCTAAAATCCGCATTTATTTATAGTACTATTTTTTTTACCAATAACCAATAGTTATGCTATTATATCGATATGGAAATTAATAACCCTATTATTGTAATTTCAGGGCCTTCAGGGAGTGGTAAATCAACTATTTTTAAACATTTATTAAAGACTTTTGATAAATTGTCTTTAGCGGTGTCTGCTACAACACGGCCTATTCGTGGTAATGAAGTAAACGGTGAGCAATATCAATTTTTAACTGAAGATGAATTTAAACAAAAAATAAATAACAATGAATTATTAGAATACGAAGAAGTTTATCCAGGTAGATTTTATGGTACACAAATTAGCGAAGTTCATAGAATAACCGATAGTGGTAAAATTCCATTACTTGAGCTAGATGTACTAGGGGCAATTAATATTAAAAAAATGTTTCCTGATCGAGCGTATTTGATTTTTATAAATCCACCATCAATTGCCGAACTTGAGAATCGCCTACGCGCACGGGGGACAGAGACCGAAGAAAATATTCAGACTCGTTTAAAACGAGCTGAATATGAAATATCTCAAAAGGATAATTTTGATATAGTTATTGAAAATAATGATTTAACTGTGGCGTTAAATACAGCACAGCAAATAGTAAGGGGAATTGTAAAATAAAAAAGCTCTGAATGATTAACATTCAGAGAGGGGTATTGTTTTTGAGTTTATTTTTTTAAGGTTCGTATTTAAAATTTATGCACCAGTCACTCAATTCTTCAATTTTTAGGTTTAATAAATCTGGGATATCTTCCTGGTCAATTTTACCTGCTAGAATCCAGGGGACTAACGCCATCCATTCTTCTTCCATAGAGGTTTTAAAGTTTGGAGATACAGTAATCTCTTTTATGTATTTCCCTATAGCATTAATTACATGTGGAAAATTTTCTTCAAGAGTTTCTACTGCTTTTGATCCGTTCAACTTTATATATGTTGGATGCGCATCAAATTCCATTGCTTGCTCAAATTGGAATAGAACATTTTTTAATTCTTGGTAATCAGTAACATATTTGGAGTGTGCCAATGTTCTAATTCTTAGGTGGCGAACCACAGCTAATTTAACCGGTGGATCGTCAATTTCAAAAGGGGTTTCCAATAATCCTTTGCCTAAAAGAAAAGATTTAGTATTACATTGTCCACAAATGAATTCAATCCAATTAGGACCTTTTGTTGGTCCTTGGCCTTTGTCATACCCACAAATAGGGCAGCCAAATTGTTTAAAATCCGAAAATCGGATAGCTTGTAAATTTTTCATAGATAGTTTTTTAAATTTAAAAAACTATATCTTAAATTACTCATTTAGTCAAATAAAAAACTATTGTATATTTATACAATAGTTTTTTTAATTGGTGACCCAATGGCGTGGCTTTCAGAACTAAGTAGAGATAGAAGATTGATTGAATTAGGGGTTAAGGAGTTGGGGTTGGTGGGGTAATAAAAAAACCTATCATTTCTAATAGGTTTATACAATCTTTATTTATTCTTTTATTTATTAATCGAATGGTATTTTGAATTCAGGAAATGTTTCCCTTACTTCTTTTTTTATTTGGTTATAAATAAGTGTTCCTTTTTCAGGATACTCATTTTCTACAACATCATTTTTGTATAGTCGAAAGTTTTTATAATCATTTGGACTATAGCAAACAAAACCACTTTTAAAATGAAAAGATGTTGTTTTACCTTTAACACCAGTATAGTTATAATAAATTTTTCTTGAGCCCTCTATAATATCAACACGGTCTCCAGACTTAATTACAAAATGATTAGTATCGGTAATACATCCAGCTTTTTTCATAGCCTTGATCTTATCGTCCAAATCAATTAATAACCAAGTTGGTGAATAATCTCCTCGAGCAAGAAATGCGGAATCATCAATTATACCTGATTGATATAATGGTTTACCGCTATAATGCTTTAAGATGTATTCTTTTATTTGTAAATCTTTAATAAAAGATACTTCTTCTTTTGTTATGATTGTTGATTTACACACAGATATCTCTTTGTTTTTTGTTAAACAGCTTGATAAAGTAATAATTAATAGAATGATTATGTTTTTCATGGTTTTCTTTTTTAATTATATACATTATACACTGTTTATTTGATTTGTCAATGTTAAACCGCGTGTGGCTTTCAGAACTAAGCAGGGATAGAGAATGGATTGAATTAGGAATTAAAGAGTTGGGATTGGTGCTTGTATAATGTTCACAAAGTAAACATGTGCTCCGAACTTGGGATGAAGTTCGAATGGCGATTATAGGGAATTAAAAAAGCCCTGAACATCACATGAGCGAGAGGTAGGCTTTAGAATGTAATCTTAGGGTTTAAGAAAGTGTTGGGTATACTAGTGACTTTATCTTTTCAAATAAGTCTTCATGCCATTTTGAATTTAACCACCTGTAACTTAGAAAAATATTATTGGGGGCGTAATTTTCAATACTAGACAGAAAGTAGTCTTTATTGATAACCTTATTATTAAATCTTTTTGAATTATCACTTAAAGAAAAAAATAAACCGTTGCCATTATTTTTTTGATAATAATAGACAATGTTTTTTAGGCTATACTCAATATAAACATATCGTAACCAGACAAATACTTTTTTCTTTGTTCTGTAGTGTGTAAGTCTCTTAGGAAACCAAGCAAAGAAGAGTTTATGTTTAGTTACTTCTTCGCCTGTATATGGTTCAGACTTAGGGCTAAATAAATAAATTGATTTAATCATTGTGTGTACATTTAATTTACTCAAATACTACATTATTTACATAAAATGTCAAAAGTTCTGAATCAATATTTGGGTACTCTAAAAAACATATAAAATATAAGGATTTAACTTGTGCCACACATAAATTTGTTGACTCAAATTTTGCGCGACCCCGGCTCGGTATTTTTGCCTTTCGTTACCACTCAAACAAAAATATACCTGCGCCTTCACAAAAGCAAAAAAGACTGAAGAAATTCAGTCTTTTTATGCCACCTGCTTTTGTGACCCCACGGAGAATCGAACTCCGATTTAAAGCTTGAAAAGCTTCTGTCCTAACCGTTAGACGATGGGGCCAATTAATTTAGTAACGAGATATTTATAACATATTTTACGAAAAAATAAAAGACGCTGTAGTAAATAAGATTTGGAAGCGTGGCTGAGAGGTTGATTGCACTGCTTTCGAAAAGCAGAATCTAAGAATTAGAAGTCTGACCCTCAAGTAAATTTGGTAAATCTTTCGGCAATTCATCGGGTAATCCACCAAGTGCTCCGGATGTCATCAGTAGAATTAGGGAATCATTATTTAAATCATTTTTTAATAAATCATAAACTTGGTTTGTATTTTCAACACCAACTGCATTTACTCCTGAATTTTTAACTGAATTTACTATTTCATCTTGTGTTAGTTGCTCATGTGTACCAGCGCCATGGGTTGGTGGTTCAAATATATAAACATTACTAACACCATTAAAAGCATCAT
>CAYNZJ010000014.1:0-15597 GCA_964401705.1 uncultured Candidatus Saccharibacteria bacterium | reverse complement strand
TAATGGGGCGATTTGTTTGGGCTATCAAAACCCTTGTACTAATTCAAAAGAATCCCAAAGATACTGCGACAACCCTTGGCATTTCACCATTTGTCTATTCCAAAACCAAAAGTGCAGGCAAGGCCTGGACTGGCAATGATGCAGAAAATTTCTATACCAATATGCTTTTTGGAATGAAACCGGGGGATGAAATAGAACACCATTTAGAAAAATTAATTTTAGGGTAAAATGACTTACGCAGAACAAATATTTATAATCGCCACTAGTATTTTATTGATAGTTTTGGCTTTAACTATTAAAAAGATTGATTGGTATAAATTGGGTTTTAAACCCAAATCAATTTTCCAGGGTTTTGGGTCAATATTAATTTTTAATATTATTATTTTTACTCTCGTACAGCTTACAATAAATTATAAACTTATAGTCCTGCCAGATTGGGTTTTAGATAAAGACCCTTTAGTCTCATTAATTATTATATGTTTTCTTCAAGAAGTATTGTTTAGAGGATTAGTAATAAGATTATTAGAACGCTGGGGTAAGCAAATGGCACTCTGGATAAGTGTAATCATTTTTGTCGGCTTTCATTTGATTGCGCCGTATGCATGGTCTAAAACTGGAATCATTTTCGCAGGCTTAACTTTGTTTGCAGGGTATTTCTGGGGTTGGCATTTCTTGAAGTTTAGAAATATTTATCTTCTTTCTATTTCGCACTTTTTGGTAAATCTAAGTTTTAATTATGTAGTTTTCAGCATGCTTTCATAATAGGAATTAATTTGGATAAAGTGATAGAATACAAACATGAATATTAAAGTCATTGGTATTACAGGTGGGAGCGGGGTTGGCAAGTCTACTTTATGTAATGCTCTAAAAAATAAATATCCTGACCAAATTGAATTATTGCAATTAGATGATTATTTTAAACCCCGCGAAGAAAAACCCAAAGTTGGTGACCTTGTAAATTCAGACCATCCAGATTCACTATATTTTGATAAATTAGTTCTCGATTTAGATAAATTGTTAAAAGGGGAAAGTGTTACCCTGTATACACGAAATGAATATCTTAACCCCGATTTTTTTAAAAATAAAGAAAAGACCCTAGTTACACTTTCTCCAAAACCAATCATAATAGTTGAAGGTTTTTTATTGTTACACAACGAAAGTGTAAGAAAATTATTAAATACCTCTATTTTTTTAAATGAAGCACATGACACTAGATGGGCAAGAAGACCCATAAGAGGTAATTCAAATAAAGAATATGAGGAGAATGTTATAATTCCAATGCATAATCAATACATTGAGCCAACCAAAAAATATGCTGATCATGTAATAGATGTTTCAGGATTGAATGCAGATCAAGTTTTAGAAAAAGTAGAAAAATTAATATTAGGGTAGGGATATATATGAATGATCTAAAAGAAAAAGCTAAAATTTTAATAGAAAAGGTTCCTTATATAACAATTGCATCTGTAACAAAAGACGGATTACCTTGGAATTCTCCGGTTTTTGCAGTTTACGATGAAGAATATAATTTTTATTGGAATTCTGCAGTTGAATCTCAGCATTCAAAAAATATAAAAGCAAATAATAATGTTTTTGTTGTCATATATGATACTTCTGTTTCAGAAGGGCAAGGTTTTGGTGTTTATATACAAGGTGAAGCAAAAGAGCTTGGGTCAGGATTAGAGTTAGAAAAAGCATTAAATATTTTTTATAATAAGAAAAACAAAGAACCAAAACCACAAGAGAATTTTTTAAATGAGAGTTCTCAAAGGTTTTATAAACTTAAAATTATAAAATGCTGGGTAAATATATATGATAAAAATCACACTCCACCAGATTATAAAGAAGAAATAATCATCGGATAGAGAACTATTCCTTGTTTTCCCCTTTATTTCCACAAAAACAAAAAATTCTATATTTAAATATATGTTATAATAAAGATCAGCTTGTAAATTAATAACCATCCCATTTTTTGTCTTTTTTAAAAAAGACTTCAGGAATAAAATGCTCATGGGTAAAGGTGAAACTTTTTAGAGTTACTTTATAATAAAAGACACTCTGTGAAGTGTAATCCTAAACCATACTGATTATTTTTGTCCTTTGAGAGATAAGCCTTTTGAGAGGTAGGTAGTCCGCTACCAACAATAACAGTATACAAGTAATTAGGGTGGTTTTGTTATTGTCCACCCTCGATTAGCAAAATGGAACTAATAATTTCATTATTGCTTATTCTTCTCATCTTGCGTGAGACGAATAAGGCTTAGACCTCAGTGGATAATAGTGAAATATATAAATCCAAAAAAGAACTTTTAAAATTCCTTGATATAAAGGAAAATTTTTTATACTCAGATTTTAATACAAAATATAAAGAGATAGAAAAAATAAAGAAAAATGGTGGTATTCGTAGAATTAAACCACCGAGTCCTAATTTAAAGAAGGTACAAAGAAAAATTCTTGATGATATTCTTTATAAGAATACACAACTAGAATGCGTGTATGGTTTATCAAAAAATAAAGGAATACTAAATAATGCCAAGAAACACCAAGAAAATTTTAATAAGCAATTATTAGTTTTAGATATAGAAACTTTTTTCCCTAGTATCTCTAAGGATAGTATAAATAAAGTATTCAAAAAGATAGGTTTTAATAAAGAAAATTCTTCTATTTTAACAAAACTTTGTACAGTGGGTGATTCTTTACCACAAGGAGCACCCACAAGTCCTTATTTAGCATCAATGGTTTGTTTAAAATTGGATAAGGAAATATATCTATATTCTAAGAAAAGAAATCTCATATACACTAGATATTTTGACGATATCAGTGTCTCAGGAGAAAATATATCTATTAATAATATTTCTTCCATAGAGAAAATAATTCACAGTCATGGTTTTAAGTGTAATTCTGATAAGAAAAGATTTTTTGATTCCAGTGATGATAAAATAATAAATTCAGTAGTTATTAGTAAACTAGGATTATCTGTTTCTGAAACTTATAAGGAAGAAATAAGGATTATATACCGACAACTAGCGGAAGATAAGAGTATCTCTAATCAAAGACTATTTAGGGGTAAATTTGGTTTTTACTTATATATAAATAAAAAAGAAGCTTTAAATTTTATTAAAAATATATAAATCCCATGTTATACTAAAACATATGACACCACGGCCAGAGTCTATTCAACCAATTCCACCCAATGCTACAAAGGTATTTAAGGGTAAGATTTTTGATGTTTATCAATGGGATCAAGAGATGTACGATGGAACTAAACAAATATTTGAAAAGCTAAAACGTCCGGATACGGTAGTTGTTTTTGCGGTTATGGATGACGGTAAAATTATGCTAACCGAGCAAGAACAACCCGGCAAAGCCCCATTTATTGGTGCTGCGGGCGGTAGAATGGATGAAGGTGAAGATGTTTTAACTGCAGCTAAAAGAGAGCTTTTAGAAGAAACTGGTTATGAAGCATCGGAATTTGTATTATGGAAAGCACAGCACCCAACTTCTAAAATTGATTGGGTTGTATATTATTTTATTGCTAAAGGTCTTAAAAAAGTTTCCGATCAAAATCTTGATGCAGGTGAGAAAATAAAATTAAAATTTGTAGATTTTGAAGAATTACCTAAAATCGTAGCTAGTGATAATTTTAGTGAAAAAGAAATAATTGTAGATTTTCTAAAAGCCGAGCTGGACCCTAATAAAAAAGAAGAATTAAAGAAATTATTTAGTATAAAATAATGCAAACTTTAATTATCGATAATCATACAAAACATTTAAGTGAATTAGTTTCACTTTTTCAAAATGTCACAATTCTTAAAAAGGAAGAGTTGGTAAAGGGACAAAATTTTGATGTTTATGATGCTATTGTTTTTTCTGGCGGGTCAGATGTACCAACGGTATTAAGGCATCCCAATGATTATATTTTAGAAATTGAAATTATTAAAAATTCTAAAATTCCAATAATTGGTATTTGTTTAGGTGCAGAAATAATCGTTCAAGCTTTTGGTGGGGAATTGGTGGATTTGGGTACAGATCATCGCGGTAATGTAGATTTAGAAATCACTAATAATGATTTTGCTGAATTTTTGGGAAATAAAAATATTACAGTAAATGAAGCCCACAGTATTGGGATAAATAAAATCCCAAATGATTTTAGCGTTTATGCTGTATCAGACCACGGGGCGGAAATCATTAAACATAAATCTCGTCCAATAATTGGGTTTCAATTTCATCCTGAAATCTCCCAAAATCCTAAAATAATTGAATATTTTTTAAATAAATAACCTAAAACTTAACCCTTTACTTAATACCATATTTATGGTATTTTGTGGGTAATAAATTATAAAAATATGAACAACCAAAATCAAAAAACAGACGATCAAAAAAATCGACAAATTTTATTAACCGGATTCTTTAAAGAAGATGGTCTTAGAAAAGAATTTAAAATGAATATTTCCCCAATTATCTTACCTATAGAGGAAAAGTACAAATGGTTAGAGGATGATTCATCGATATTCTTTCTAGAAGAAGAACCAGCTTATCTTTTATCTCAAATTGAGGCACGAGCCCAAGCAAAAAGTCTCTATTATGGTTACGGGGAAGATCCACTGGGTAAATTCACACTCGGATTTGAAATCTATGACAATCAAACCCCGGCCGTTGGTTTTGGTAAAGAACCAAGGGAGGATAATGACGTGGTCATGTTTAAAAAATATGATAACGAAATACCTCATGGCATAATAATCACTTATCTCGGTAAATTTAAAAACCCAGATAAAATTACCGGACAATGGTTCATTCTCGAATCAAAAGGAGACTTTGAAATCAATTGCAAAAACGCTTTTTAAAAGATATAACCATGGCAATATTAACCGATGATCCTGAAACCGGACAAGTTTATTTCTGGATGGAATCCGGAGGTAATGGTGATTATTATATTTCCCTTTTAGAAAATGATAACACCAAAATGAGTACCAGAATTGCGACAAATGGTGGCAATGCTAGAAAACATACTAAAGTTATTCTAGCCATTGCAAACCTTTATCGAGCAATGGAAGAAGCCGGGTTAAACAAACATCCTGCTGATGAATAAATAGTCAATTCAAAAAACTTCTAACAGACTAACCTTTATCGGTTGGTCTTTTTTATTTAAAAATATTAAAAACCAAACCTTTACTTAACCATTTAAATATGGTATAGTTTGGACTAATCTTAAAAATATGGAAAGTTTAAAAAACAAAACATCGTATGTTACCGGAGCCGGATCCGGACTAGGTAGAGAAATAGCTATTCAATTAGCTAAACAAGGTTCCAATGTAATTTTACTTGGGTCTAATGAAAAAAATATTTTGTCAGTTGAACATGAAATTCAAAAGATGGGGGTAAATGCACAGGCTTATACTATTGATTTATCAATTCAGGGTAAGGCCGGTAGGATTATTAAAATATTAATTAAAAAATATGGTATTGATATTCTTATAAACAATGCCGGTGTTGCTGGTCCCGCCAAAGAAGTTCACGAGCTAACAGCAAAAGATTTACATGATATTTATCAAATAAATTCTATTGCCCCAATGGAATGTATCTCTGCCGTTGTTCCAAAAATGAGGGAGCAAAAATCAGGTTATATTATCAATATTAGCTCATGGGCAACACGGTTTTATTACCGTAATCGGTTTGCGTATGCAAGTTCTAAAACCATTCTTGAGCAGTTAACAAAATATACCTCTTTTGAAAACTCAAAATATGGAATAATCTGCAATGGTATTGCACCAGGGTTAATTGAAGGCGAAAGATTTAAAAAAGTTGTATCCCTAATGGCTGAAAAAACTGGCAAAGATGAATCAGATGTTGAAAAAGCTTGCCGTGACAGATACAAGCTTGGGAAAATGATAACTAATGAAATCGTTGCCAATAAAGTCATAGCTTATTTAACTGAACCTTATGGGCAGTACACAAATGGAGAAATCGCTGAAATTAGTGCCGGTTTTCAGTAAAAATCTAATTAAAAAATAAACTAATGAACGGAAAAATAGTTTACATATGTATTTCTCCAAAATCTGGAGAACCAATGCAGCCGGTTTATGAAGTTGAAGCCATTGCCGGAGCCGGATTAAAAGGCGACAGGTACTGCACTGCAGAAGGTAGCTTTAATAAAGATAATCTTGGCAAGCGCCAAGTAACATTAATGAATTCCATCTTCTTTCAAAACAGTGGTTTTACTTATGAAGAAAGTCGGCGGAACATCTTTGTTCAAGGTGTAGAGCTTATGTGGCTCATTGGCCGAGAATTTCAAATTGGGGAAGCACGGTTTCGTGGTATTAAATATTGTGATCCTTGCAACAGGCCCAGTAAACTTTCTGGAAATGAAAAAAGTTTCCAACAAGCATTTTTTGACAGAGGAGGTCTTGTTGCTGAAGTCATAGAGTCAGGAAATCTTAAAATTGGGAGCGATGTAATTCCACCCAAAAAAGAATATTAAATAAATAGCCGAGTACCGTAAGGGAAAGGCTTTTTTTATTTTAAATAAATAACCCAAAACCCAAACCTTTACTTAATCATTTAAATATGTTATAGTTTGGACTAATCTTAAAAAATATGAATAACAAATTAAACAATTTATTTACAGACTCAAAGTATTTATCAAAGTTTATTGGACACATGAGCGCTGCCGCTCTTGAAGTAAATAAAACTCAAGTTGAGACATCTTCTGATTTCTTTACTTCAAAAAGAACAGGCCAATCTGCAATTTCAATTCAAAACGGATTAATCAGAGTTGGAGCTCATTATATTCCTGATTCTGATACAGAAGAAAAAATTCGTTATACAATTGTAGCGAATAACAAAGTAAATTTTCTTCTGGAGAATCCAGATAGAATAGATACTTTCCCAAAAAATGAACAGGAATATGCAGAATTCCCGTTAAGAAAAATTTTTGGAGGAGGTGTGTTTTTATACGATGAAAGAAGTGCAATTTCGGGGTATCACCCAAGAGTTGATGAAGCTTCGAACCTTGTTTTTAAGGTTGAACACATGGATCTTACTTACGATGCTGAAAAGATAAAACATTGCATGATCCTTTCTAAAAAATTTAATAATCCTTATGTTTTAGCTATTTCAGCCGGGTCAAATTTCACAAAAGGATTTTCATTCGATCAAGCTATCGAATGGGGTAAAAACGAAATTCTAAAAACATGAAAAAATTAAAACAAAATAGTTCCACAAGGCTGGCCTTACCGGTTGGCCTTTTTTATTTTATATATCTTCTTCTATTCCAATTTCTAGCTTTTTGATTTTCATTTATTTAAATTTGTTAACCATTATTCTCTTAAATGCTATTTACTTAACTCTTTTATCTTTGCCCTTGTTACTGGTCCTAAGATACCATCAGCTTTTAATCCATTTGCTTTTTGGAATTTAGCTAATGCTTTTCTTGTAGAAATTCTAAAGTATTTTGTTTCTTTACCAGGGGACCCAGCTCCTTTTTTAGAAATAGTAAAACCATTTTTATTTAAAAAGACTTGGAGCTCTTTTACATCATCACCATATGACCCAACACGTAATGTTCTTGTAGAATTTGTTTTTACTATCTTCTCTTTCTTAAGGTCAGAAGCTTTTTCTATTATTTTTTTAACTTCTTCAACTTCTTTATTTACTTTTGGAAGTATTGTTATGGTTACTGTATATTGCTGAATAGAACCATCAACCGATGTTACTGAATAGGTTACAGGTTTAGTAAAATTCTGGGGTACTCCTGAATTTGGATTTACTGATGCCCCAGTAATTGATATTGTTGGAGTTAATGATGTAACATCTGTTCCAAAAGGAACTAATAAAGATATTGCATAGATACTCTCATTAATAATTCCAGTAACAACAGGGGAGATGCTTTCAAAATTAAATGCAGTTATTTTTCTATCTTGAGCTGATTTACCTACAACTTTTGCAGTTACTATATATTGCTGAGTAGACCCATCAACTGCTGTAACTGTATAAGTTACAGGGTTAGTAAAATTCTGAGCGACTCCTGAATTTGGAGTTATTGATGCCCCAGTAATTGATATTGTTGGAGTTAATGATGTAACATCTGTTCCAAAAGCAAGTGATACTGATATTGTGTTGTTTGAATTATCAATTATTCCGTTTGCTAAATTTGGTAATCCATTAAAATTAAATGCAGTTATAGATTTATCTGTTGGCTTTGGATCCACTGGGTCAGTTGGTTTAGGGTCAGTTTGCTTCGGAGTGTTGGGATCTGTTGGCTTTGGATCCACGGGGTCAGTTGGATTTGGATCATTTTTAGGTGCAATGTTTACACCTTTTATTTTTTTTAGTCTACTTTCGTTTGAACCCACGGCCATGTATAAATCCTCTCCTACAAATTCCATAGCCGTTATATAACTTGATGAAGAAAGATAAGGAACAACAGTACCATCTGTTGGGTTTATTCTTACTACACCTGCACTATCCCATGTATATACCATCCCGTCTTTTGCTATAATTAATGCTCGATCAGCTTGACCTGAACCTCCAAAAATATTCCCCGTTATAACAGTTGGAGACCATGATGCATGTGTACCATTTTTATCAATTTTGTATAAAGTATAACGACCAGCTGAAGGAAAATCTTTAGCAATACCCAGTATTCCACCATCCTTTGTTCCAATTATTGCACCCTGTTCAGGAGAACCCGTCACAGGTGTAAATGAGTTTGTTACTGTGTTTGTTTTTGTATCAAATAAAAACAATTTACCAACTGTATTTGTACAACCAAAAGCCCCACCATCTGCCTCACTTGCATAAGCTAATGTTGAACCATCTGATAATAAAGCAAAACCACTTGGTGAATCACAGTTAAATGCATATGAATTAGTAGACCAGTTTGTTGTATTTATCCAACCAATATCACCACCGGCTCTACCTCCGCGTTTATATGTTGAGGCAATATAAAATTGCCCATTTGATGCTCCGGCACTGTAATAATGGTATTTACCCATACCTTGAAATGCAACACATGGGTTTGATGGAGATGATGCATTACACATTGTTTGTGTTGATGCTCCCATAACTGTCCAAGGTGATACCGGGTTGTATCTAAATGTATTAGCGGTATAACCAGAGAGATAAACATATTGTCCAAATGGAGTTATTGCATATGTGCTTTGTGCTGTGCGACCCAATACAGTACTTGAACTACCATTAAAAATTGAGTTTGGTCCATATGTACCTGCTACTAAATATGCGCTATTGTCATCTTTAGCTTTGATGCGTTTTATTTGAGTATCTTTCATTAATATTGACTGAGTTTTTTCTATCCATGATCCAGATCCAGCAGGGTTACGATATTTTATTGTTGCAATTCCTCCAGTCCCAGTATCAACATCTATACCTGTTGCATCTATTTCAACTCCAAAATCAGATACTGCTCTGGCATGGCTGTCACCTTCTGTAAAATAAACATTTGAAGGGAAGAACCAAGGCTTTAATGAAGGCGGGTTACCAGGAGTTGTTGGGCATGATCCATTAGTGTTATCAATTCTATAGTTTGAACTATTGTTACCGTACCATATTTGACTACCATCTACAGATACCGCAACCTTACCGCTATTATTTCTATTATCTTTTTCACACGATGCTGACAAACTACCATCACTACGGTTTATTATTGCAAGCCAGTATGAATTTGTACCTGTGTCGCGCATCAATGCATATACAAAATTTGTATCAGCGACAATGTTGGCTATTTGCCTAGAAGGACAGCCATTACAATTAGGATTACCTGTTGGTGGGTCAATAATACCAAAGTCTCTTATATTTCCAGTTGTTGGGTCAATTTCAATAACTGTACCAAGATGTACTGTACCAATATATACCGTACCATCGGGTGCAGTATATGAACTTTGACCACCAGTAGAACTACCACAACCATTATTAGATCCAGATTGTTTTAATTCTCTAGTTGTTCCAGTTGATATATCGTATTCCCACAATGAACATGTATCACCTACAGATATAAAAAGCTTATTCCCCGAGAGTGCTTTTGTATAACTACCCAGACCACTTTTACCAGTATTAAAATAATTTGTTGCACCAGTTTTTAAATTTATATCCCAAAATTGAGCTCGTCCGCTATAAACTACAAACCAATGAGGGTCGCCATTAGCATCTTTAAACATCACCCCACCTCCTGAAACTAGTTGCTGGAATTGTATTCCAAGATCTTCAACCGCAGAACTAGAAATAACATTTGCAGTTAATCGAGAATTAGAAATAACTCTTGCAACATTTGAAAATAGTTTAGAAAAACAAGGAATCATAGTAAGAGCCTTGATTACAATGATTAAAAGAACTATTGATAATATTATAATTCTAGTTTTTTTATTAAAATTAATATTACGTAACCAAAAAGACTTTTGGGGTTTATCCAGGTCTTTATTATCTATAGGGTTTTGTTCCATATAAATATTATACATTTTTTGGACCTAATGGACAATAAATAGGGGGTATGGGTCAAATATAAATGGGTTTAATTTTTTTCAACAAAGTCGCATAATTCTTGCCAAATTTTGTCAGCAATTTCTATTTCACCTGATTCTTCCAATTGTTTGGTTCTTGTGTCGCCTTGTTCACCTGGTAAATAAACAATTTGCCCTGGTAGTGGTTTAGCTGATTTATTATTATTAATTAATTCAGTGCTTCTATTTAAAAATTCATCTTTACCAGCAAGTAACCCTGGGTCAATTGCTATTACAAATGTACCAGAACCATCTGACTCATTCACCCCAGGAGATCCAGCTAATGAAAAAGCACTACCTAACATTTGCACAAATAAAGAAAGAGCAAATCCTTTGTGCCCAGCAAAAGTAGAAATAGAACCATTTAAAACTTCATTTGGGTTAGTACTGGGGTTTCCATTTTTATCAAAACCAATGCCTTGTGGTAATTCTTCGCCTTTTATTTTTGATTCAACAATTCCAAACCAAGCCATTGCAGCAGTTGCATTATCAAATACTACTTCACCACCATTATACGGAAAAGCATAGCTAAAAGGATTAGTACCAAGTTTTGGTTCCGCAGAACCAGTTGGTGCAACAAAAGAAAATCCTCCATTTCCAACACAAACAAATCCAATATAACCCGCCTTTGCAATTTTACGAGAAAAGAAACCAATAGCTCCAGATGAAGAAAAAGTATGGTTTATTGCCACGATACCAACACCATGCGTTTCTGCTAGTTTAACTGCCATGTTAGCAGCTTTAAATGTAGTAACCATCGAATGTCCTCCGGACAATAAAGCCCCACATTTATTTTCTTTTACGATTTTAAATTCTTGAACATCGCTAGCTTTAGGAACTCCACCAGTAGCAATTTTGGTAATGCCTTGGTTGTTACCACGCATCTCGGCATACAATAGAGTATCTATAATAGCTTCTGCGTCTTGGTCTATGTAACCTAGCTTTTTAACTCCTATGGCTACTTTTTCTTTTAGGTCTGTAATTTTTATTTTCATATTTAGATTATATCATATGCTTTAATTTTAGAATCAGTTCAGTAGGGGGGTGAGAATTTTAGAGGAAAATTAAATAATTCTTCTTCTAAAGAAATACTTACGGGACACAGTAATAAATAGAGCTGTATTTGCTAGAAGAAGATATATTTGAAAAGCAGAATTTTCAATATTCCAAACTGGTATTGCCGGAATAATAATAGATGCGGTGAATAAACCTATGAAATAAGTATAAAGGGTTTCAGTTTCTGGATATTTCCATGCTTTGATTATAGTTGGCAATGTTGCAAATAAATCTGCTACTGCCAAGAGAAGTATCGCGATAAGTGGCGAATTAGCTACTAGCCATACTAAAATAGCGATAATTGAAATCACTCCGCAAACATAGTCAAATCTTGATAATTTCCAATAATTTTTACGAACAATAAAAGCAAAAATGAATACAAGAAGAGGCCCAAACCCAGATATAAAAATACGTACTGTCGCCCACCCATCTGCATCTGCAAAAAGTGCCGCTCCTGTAGCAACAAGTGGAACAAATGCCCAAAGACCCCATGTTACCAAATTAGGTTTAGATTTTCCTCTAAACATGTCACGAATATAAACAAAAGTACCAGTAAGACTTAGCCCGACAGAAATAAGCACAAGCCAATGCGCCAAGGGTATTCCTAATAAAAAATTATTTGTTAGTATGTCAAACATAGTATAAAAATTATACCACGAGTTCCGATTCCTATTAAGGAAATAAAAAAACCCTTAACATCACATGGTGAGAGGTGGGTTTGATATTATTCGGGGAATATATATGGACAGATTATTCTCCATGTATATTTTAATTCCTCTAATCTCAGAGAAATTCTCTAAGAGGCGTTTATAAGCTCCTTTGTTTTCAATTTCACTCATTGACTTGAGCCTACTTTTGGCAAAAGGTTAAGAACCACCTTACTATATAACATTCACGTTTGAGATTAACGTAATATTAAGTTCTTTATTTATATTAACTAGTTTTTGAGTCCCCTTATTATAATAGAAATTATTATGCAAATTGTCAATTTCGGTAGAAATCTTTCTCTACGAGAACTGTACACCCTTCATATCGTACTCACTACGTTCCGTGCGATAAATTCAGGGTCTTCGATGTCCTACACGCATCCAAAATATTTTGGATACTCGAGAGGACGCAAGAAAAAAGGCCGCTGTTAAGCGGACTCTTTTTCTACGCGTCCTCTTTGCTTAGAGTTCTGGGACTAGTTTGGGGGAGTGGGGTATTTAGCTGGCATTCTAAAGAGTGGAGGTGTTTAAAAGGTTCTTTTTATAGCTTCACCAGTTTTTATTTCTTCTTCGTTGTTATAAGGTTCAAAGTTTATATTGTTTTCAGTAATTTCTTTCGGTATGTACAATGCTAAAAATGGTGTGACTGGATCATTTGAATAAAATTCATTATTTTCTCTGTTTGGTACATGTTTAAAATCTTTTTTATTTAAAATATAAAGAAAAGTATTTTGCAGGTACTCCTTCTTGTTGTTTTTAAAATCATTGTATAAATTGGAGTTCATTTTTATTGAAACACCTTTATTAGATTCATGGCCAATACTTAATGTGTAGCTTTGCCAATTCTTTTTTAAATGGAAAGTATCTTTAAATCCATAAGCTAATGCCTCTAAAAATCTTGGACTAGCAAAAACAGCTTTCATGCTGTTTTCTTCCGTTTCATTATCTCTAACTTCCCTAGGAGATATTTCTTGCAATATTTCTTTTGTTGGATTGCCATGAAAAACAAAATTACCATTGGATTCAAGTTCGCTTAAGAAGCTCTCAACTTTTTCCATATCATATTCGCGTAAATCTATATACTTTTTCCCAATAGATTTCTGCTCAATCTCTGGGAACTTGTTAAAGATTTTTTTTAAAGCAGTGGTGTTATTGAATTCTATTTTTGTATTAAAGTTATTATCCATATTTTATATTATATACCGGGTTTTAATTTATAAAAAGTTAACAAAAATAACCTTAATTTATTAGACTATACAGAAATAGAAGTCCACCAATCTTTACCATCACCCTCATCTGGTGGTAAATCAAGAGATTTTTCAAGAATAGACTTTCTTTCTTCTTCGGAAAATCCTACTATCTGAACATTTGAAAGTAATTCTTTTGGTAACATAAATTCAGCCCCTTCGGCGACAGCACCAGTTTTTAAACATTTCTCAGCATCTTCTTTGGAAATATCCACGTACGACAAATGACCACCATACCCCATTAAAAATGGTAAGGCTATTCCAGAAAGTGAATTTGTATATTGGGGATTTTTACCTACCTCGTTTTTTCTATTTCCACGCCATAGTCTTACATAACCTTCGGGGATAGAAGGTAAACTTTCTTTTATTGCTGTCATTATTCGTACTAATTCTTGGACTCGAGGGGTATTTAAATAATCTCCCTCTTCTGTTTTGATTTTACCATCATCGGTTATTTCAAGAATGCTATCAGCATTATATTTATCTGAAATGAGATTAAAGATTTCAGGATTATTGGTTTTTATTTTCTCAAGATTAGATTTGGGGCTTTCTCTTTTTGGTTTTATATCTTCATTAGCCTTTTTGTATAATTCCTCACTAGGCCAAGATGTCCGGGTTTGAGCATCAAAATATTCTCCTTTTCTTTTACATTCTTCTTCCCAAGCACCAGGCTCATTTAATCTTTCTTTTTCTTTTAAAACTGCATCCGGATATTTATCTCCAAAATTTTCTTCAAATTTAATTAAATGTTCTTCCAAGGTAGTACCAGAAATCCAATTTGCTTTTTGCTTATTAAATTGATTTGCTATTTCTACTGCTTTATTTGAAACCATTTCTATCGTATCTGATTCATTTATTGCTACAGGAATTCTAACTGACAATACATTTGGGTCATTAACATATAACTCATGTGGTTCTGCATATTGTTTTGCAATTTCTTTATTTTCTGGAGATAAACTATTAAAATCAAGCCCAATATAACCTGATCCTTTTATGTCTTTAATATTTGCTGATGATTCTAATGTTTTTATATTCTTATCCCAAAATATCTCGCAAGCCTTAACTAATGGCTTTTCTACAAGATCTTTGATGTCTTCTTTACTTAATACTGGTAAATTAAAGTTTTTTACAATAGGTAAAACTTCAGTTAAAGAAGATTTTTCAACAGACTTTCTGTTTAAGGGATTATTGTGGTCCATAAATAGATTATAGCATATTGGGGTTCTGGAATCAGGTTGCAAGAGAGTGTGAGTATTTTTTTAGGGGGCTTAAGAGAACAAGAGAAGATTAGTGTTGATAATAATTAAGACTTTTCAATATATTCTTTTATTTTCTTTGTAGTATTTTTAACTTCTTGTATATTCATATCAGTAGTCATATGTTCTTTTGCATAGGTCATAATTGGTTTTACAGATTGTATTTTTCTGCCAAATTGTTCCATCCATTCATAACGAGGGAATATCCAGACATGGAATCCATGTTCCGTATCTTCATTTTGAAAAATATATACATCTTCTATTCTAAGAACCTTTGTCATTGCTATTCTTACTTTCTTTATATTTAATATAAGTTCCGTGAGTTCGTCGTCAGTAAAATCCTGTATTGACCTTTTTGTTTTGTCTCTGGCCCCAGCGATAAAAAAAGCTGGTATTGGTATCTCCCAATCCTGTCCAAAATCAAAATTCTTGGTAAGTAAAATCGTTTCTTCTGGAAAAAGTATTTTCATTAGTATATTTTATCACAAATTTAGAATCAGCACGGAATCTTTCTCTACGAGAACTGTACACCCTTCATATCGTACTCACTACGTTCCGTGCGATAAATTCAGGGTCTTCGATGTCCTACACGCATCCAAAATATTTTGGATACTCGAGAGGACGCAAGAAAAAAGGCCGCTGTTAAGCGGACTCTTTTTTCTACGCGTCCTCTCGGTAGGAATCGAACCTACGACCATCTCCTTAAAAGGGAGCTGCTCTACCGACTGAGCTACAAGAGGATATAGATTTATGTTAATCTATGTTTATGAAGATACCACAAAATACATCTAAAGACAAGAAAATTTGCTTGATTGCTCTT
>CAYNZJ010000013.1:0-16933 GCA_964401705.1 uncultured Candidatus Saccharibacteria bacterium | reverse complement strand
CCCCGCTACGCGGGGCCTCTTTTATGTTATATATTTTACTTAAAATAAATTTTAATGAATATCACTGTCTTCATTATGATTATTTGTATGAGTTGTAGTATTTGTTGTTCGATTTGATCTATTTGATCGCCCTGGAGCAATAAACAAACGAATCAAATAAACCAAACCAAGAATTATTAGAATTAGTATTAACCAACCTAACAATGAATCCGGTAAAAATCCAGAACCAAATATTGCAGCTCCAGTTAAACCATTTCGATTGCCTTCGATATTTGAATTAAAGAATTTATCCAAATCATAAGCTACGGCTTCTTCTTGAGCTGTGGTTTGAGGGTTAGTATATGACATACTAGCATTAGCTACTAACATATCAGAATCAACTTGGTTACAATTTACATCAGCTTGGATAAATTTAGCATCTTCTTGGCCAGGGAGAACTTGTCCAATATTAAATGTAATAGTATTTGTTGTTTCACTGTATGTACCTCCGGCTGATGATTTTACATAATTAAGCCCTGCTGGTAATTGAACTTCAAGTACTGCATTCATTAACACAATATTTGAAACATTTTTATAAACAACTTGGTAATCAACAACATCAGAACAAGTTAAATCTTCACGGCGGTCATCGATTCTTAAGAATAATAATGATGGTGCAGAATTAGCTACAATTCTTTGATCTGGGACAACAGTTGTTGTTATTGGTCTTACTTCTGTTTGGCGAACTACAGTTCGTGTTATTGGAGCTGATTCTTCAGTAATAACAACTGTGTTTGTTTTTGTTTTACATGATCTTACCTCACCTTCTTTTGTACCGTATGCATTAGTTGCAACAACTCGGTAATAATAAGTTGTATTTGGATTAAGGTTAGTTACCACATCAGAAAATTGATACTGCCCAGCGTTGGTTCCTACAGTGTCTTTAACTGATGTAAATTGCATTCCACTAGGTGATGTCCCGTATTTGAAATATCCAGTAGTTAAACTTGAAACTGGAATATTTATAATTGCGTTAAATTTACAAGTTCCACTAGTTATACTAGTTGCAGAAAGAGTACTAACGGATGGTGATTGATTAATTACAGCGTTATATTCACTAGCTCGAGATGAATCATAAACATTATTTACATAACAACCAGGGTCATTACTATCTACCTTGCCATCGCCATCATTATCAATTCCATCAGAACATATTGGACGAGCTGGTGGGGTACCAACACTAATTATAGTAGTAGCGCTAGTACTGTTTACCCCTGATGCATACAATGTATAAGTTGTTGAAGACAAAGGATTTACATATTGGCTACCATTTACGTTAACATTGTTTATGCTTGGATATATTTGTGCACTAGTACAGCCAGTTGTAGCCCAAGTTAAATTAGAACCAGAACCAAGCATTATTTGGTTTGGACTAGCTGTAAAATAATTAATTACACATTGTTGTTGAATCTGAGGATAGACACATGGCCCAACATCATAACGGTTAAGTGCATTTGCATCATAACAATATGGTTGCTGGATTTGAGGATAAACACAACTTGCAGATTGGCCAAAGTTTTTAGCTTTTACATCATTACAGATAATTACTGGATTTGGGTCTTGATCTTGCTTTACAGAAAATGTTGCAACGATTATACCTTGATAACAAAATGAATTACCAGTACTAGCACATTTTAAATACGAAGGAATATTATTCATTGAAAAACTACGTAATTCGGCCAAAGTTGTAATTTGTTTAACAACAACAGGAGTATCGTTACCTTGACGTTGGTAAACCTTGGCACCATTAAATTCCAAATATGAATTTGCAGGCATTGTTAGATTAGCAGTACCGCTAACACCTCCGGCAGATGAATTTAAAAATCCAGAAAAATTACCAGATGATGAAGGTACAATACCCGCAGTTACGCCAGTAGCATCATTGTTACCAGTATTACGGTAGTATAGACGCACATCATATGCACGACCAATAGAACCATATTGTTGAGTCTGATAAGAAGCACAACCAGCTTGGATTGGTTGCCCTGAAACAGCAATACCAAAAGCTGGGGTACAGTCAGTCCCTGCTACATTTTCGTTAAAACCGGCTTTAGCAACATTAGCTAAAGAAAAAATACTTATAAATAAAAGCGAGAAAGTTAAATATTTGACTAATTTCATAATGTGTATTATAGCATTTTATTTGGGGTTTTGTCAAGAAAATACAGTATTATTAAGTTAATATGTAATAAAAAAGCCGGTAGGGGTTGTACCCCTCCGGCATAATATTTAGTTTAGAGTTTAGTCTTTTTATTGACCTACTCTTTCGTGTACACCATAAATGGTGCCAGGTCCATCAAATGATCCGTTATTGGTATTGGTAAAATTATTACCGCCACCAAATGGATAACCACCTGAGGTAGAATTTACAAATTGATTCCCCCCACCAAATGGGTATGAGTTACCACAGGAAGTTTGTTGAGGTTGTTGGTCACGATATTGTTGTGGCCTTTCACGGTAAACAATTCGTTCGCCACGTTGATCAGGAGATAAAGAAAGGTTGAATCCGAATCCCCAATCTCTTTGATTGTAGTAAACGTTTTGGTTTTGATTGTTGCAACCACTATTACAATTAAATTGATGGTTACATTTAGGTTGTTCAAAAGTGTAAACAGTTTGATTATTTTGTATGTACTCTTTTACAAAAACAGTGTCTATTATTGTCTTTTTGTAAACTGTTTTTCTTTCAATTATTGCCTCTTTTTCTTCAGGACAAATAATTTTAACCCATTCTCCATTAATTAACTCACTCCACGAACCATCACGATTCAAATAGTGATACCTGCCATCGGCTGAAAACCTACCATAGGTTATACCGTTTTCAACATCATAATTCCCCATTTCAATACGTTTACGATCACATGGGAGGGTTGCATATTCTTTCTGAGGAGCTTCTTCGTAAGAATCCAAATTTCCTTCAGAAAAAATAACTTTTGAAAAAGGAGAGTTTCCACAATTTCCCTTGAACCAGGGATCAATGAAATCTCCTTCTTTAACCGACCAATACCTTATCGTTGTTCCATTTTTTGTGGTTTTAGGTAATGGCGCCCAATCTGGGTAAACTGCTTCAATCTTCTTGGTATATATATTAACACCAGTATTTTTGAAAGAGTTTATTGAAAAAACAGGATCATATCCACTAACAGGAATAAGTTTCTGTAAAACCTCTTCGAGTGTCATATCCTTCGGGTAAATTTTTGGGTTATTCTTTTTTGCATACTCTAATTTAGAATTAAGATGCTCAATGAAATTCCCATAAACAACATAAACCTTGATTACCTGCCCGGTCTTTGATTTAAAATACCCGAACTGCGGAACATTCTCCCCATTTTGGATATAATCAATGATCGTTTCTTTACTTACCTCTGCACCGGAGGTATCTTTGAAGAATGCATTGTGGATGATTTCTTTTTTTTGTGCACTTGTTTTTAAAAAGCTGGCTCCTATTAGGAGCAAAAATACTAATTTTTTCATGTCTTTAAGTTCGTTTTGATTAGTCCCAATTATAGCACTTTTAATATAAAAAGTCAAGGCGTAAAACCCAAAAAATATATTGATTTATAAGGCGCTTTTCCTATATAATATACCTATGTCAATTTCCACCGATAAAGAAGAGCAAAATAAAAATATCGAGGATTTCCGTCGTCGCGAGGAAGAAGCCTTGATGGAACTGCTTTCTAAAGAAAAGTACAACATCCCCTATGTTAATCTATCAACAACTGCTATTGATAACGAGGCCCTGCGTTATGTAGAAGAAAAAGAAGCCCGCAATGCAGATATTGCTCCTTTTAAAATTTCTGGTAAAAAAATTTTAATTGCATCTCATGCCCCATCACGATCCGAAGTTGCGGTAATAATGGACAATATCAAACACCGAGGCCTTGAACCAGAATTATATATTGCATCTCGGGCAAGTTTAGAGCGTGTATGGGAAAGATATACCGAGCTTTCCAATGCTGAAGCCAGTGCAACTGGTAGTATTGAAATTTCTGGTGATGTTATTAATGAATTAAGTTCTGAAATTAAAACAATTCTTGATATAAAAACTAAAATTGAAACTGCTGGTAAAGATAGTATTCATTTTACATCGCATGTGTTGCAAACTATTTTAGCCGGAGCAATGAAATTAGATGCATCTGATATTCATATTGAACCCAGTGAATCAGAATTAACTATTCGTTATCGACTAGATGGAGTTCTCCAAGAAGTAATTGTTCTACCAATTAAGTTTTTTCATTTAATATCTTCTAGAATAAAATTAATTTCCGGAGTTAAAATAACAAACGATGAGATAGCTCAAGACGGAAGATACAGTATTTTTATAAATGGTGAAGAAATTTCTGTTCGTGTATCACTTATTCCGGGGGCTTATGGTGAATCAATAGTTATGCGATTACTTAACCCTAAAAGTATCCGTGTAGGCATGGAAGAATTAGGAATTCCAGATAAATTATTTAAATTAATTGATGTTGAAATTCATAAACCAAATGGAATGATACTACTAACAGGTCCAACAGGGTCTGGTAAAACCACAACCCTATATTCATTCTTACAAAGGATATATTCAAAAGAAGTAAAGATAATTACCATTGAAGACCCTATTGAATATCATTTAGCTGGTATTACCCAAACCCAAGCTGACAACGATGCTGGTTATACTTTTGCAAATGGACTACGTAGCGCACTTCGCCAAGACCCAGAAGTAATAATGGTTGGGGAAATCCGCGACCATGAAACAGCAGAAATAGCTATTGAAGCTGCACTTACTGGGCATATTGTGTTTTCAACTTTGCATACTAACAATGCAGCCGGAGTAATCCCCCGGTTTATTGACCTAGGAGTAAATCCAAAAATTTTAGTATCCGCACTTTCACTTTCAATTGCTCAAAGATTAGTTAGAAAAGTTTGTAATAAATGTGTAACATACAGACAAGCTGAAGAAAAAGAAATTAAAGAAATAAATGAAGTTTTAGATCAAGCAATAAATAACACTAAAGATTTAAAAATCTACGGGGTAGAAAAAATGGATAATTATGAAATCGCTGTAACCCATGGTTGTGAAGCGTGTAACTTTACTGGTTACAAAGGCCGACTGGGAATTTTTGAAGCTATCTATAATGATGAATCTATTCAATCCATAATTCCAAATAATCCATCTGAAAGAGAGATTGAAAAAGTTTCTAATAAACAAGGAATACTTAATATGAAAGAAGACGGTATTGTCAAAGTCATAAAAAAAATCACCACACTTGAGGAAGTCAAAAGTGTAGTGAGCTTGAGTGATTAAAATTAAAAAAGACAGTAATCTATAAACAATCCTTGATGGGTACAAGCCCCAGCAAGTAGTACAACCTTGTAGGATAAGTTCAGTCGGAACCAAACTGTCCTCCGCGAGAGGCACCGGGCGATAAAGCTGATTGCTTATAGATTACTATCGTCTTTATAAAAAACAAAAGCACAAATGTGCTATACTTAAACTATACCAGTTTAGATCATTTTTACAAACCTTATTGATATACTTCTATGAACCATTATAGCAAATTAGATTTAATTTGTCAAGCCCATATTTAATTTGATTTTTAAGACAGGTATTAGTAAAAAACCCTTATATATGAAGACGGATTCCAAATTTCTTGACCAAGCTCTTCGTCCTAACAGTTGGGATGAATATATTGGGCAAAATAGTATTAAACAAAATATACACATATTATTAACAGCCGCCAAAGAACGCGGTGAGTCTGCCGAGCATATGTTGTTTTATGGTCCCCCAGGATTAGGTAAAACCACTATCGCCCATTTGATAGCCAAAGAGACTGGTCGCAATATTACTGTAACTTCAGGGCCTGCAATTGAAAAAATTGGAGACTTGGCATCAATTCTTACGAATTTAGCTCCGCATGATATTTTATTTATTGATGAAATCCATAGATTATCAAAATTAGTGGAAGAAATACTGTACCCCGCTATGGAATCCGGTGTAATGGATATTATGATTGGTAAAGGCCCATCAGCTCGTAGCGTACAACTAGAATTACCACCATTTACATTAATTGGAGCAACAACAAGAATATCATTACTCTCGGCCCCACTACGTTCACGGTTTGGTGGTGGAGTATTTCGACTAGAGTATTATTCACACGATGAATTAGCTAAAATACTTGAACGGTCTGCAAAAATAATCGACGTCGTTATGGAAAGAGAAGCAATTGAAGAAATAGTTCGTAGATCTCGCAAGACTCCACGTGCGGCAAATTACTTTTTAAAAAGAGTTCGAGATTATGGCCAAGTTAAAAATGAAAAACTAAACAAAGAAACAGCCGACAAAGCATTAAGTATGCTAGGAATAGACAGTATGGGATTAAATGGACTAGACCGAGAATATTTAAATACATTATTAAACAAATTTAAAGGTGGACCAACTGGTCTTTCGACTCTTGCTGTATCTCTCCATGAAGACGAAGGTACAATTGAAGACGTGATTGAACCATATCTATTATCGCTTGGGTTTATCGAACGTACACCAAAAGGTAGAATAATAACTAATGACGGAATAAACCACATTCAAAATGAAGCTTAATACTGAAAAACAAATAATCCTAGGTATTGACCCTGGTTTTGAAAGACTAGGTATTGCAATTGTAAGTATTGATGAAAATACAAAACCCAAAGAAAAGATTTTATTTTCAGAATGTTTTAAAACAAACAAGAAAGACAATATTCAAAAACGTTTGTCTCAAATTTATGATCATTTAAATGAAATTGTAAAAAAATACAAACCAACAGTTGTTGCAATTGAAAAAATATTTTTTACAGTAAACCAAAAAACAGTCGTTGATGTTGCCCAGTCACGAGGCGTAGTGTTATCGGTAATTGGTAAAACCAACTTACCAATAATAGAATTATCACCAACCGTTATTAAACAATCTGTTACTGGTTATGGCAGAGCCACAAAACAAGATATTATAAAAATGATTCCAAAATTAATCACTCTACCAACGTCTTCACTACAAGATGATGAAATTGATGCTATAGCGGTTGCACTCTCTGCGATTGGACAAATCCGTTATTCACAGATGAAATAAAAAAATGCTTGCGAAATTTTCAAAGAAATGTAAAAGTAAAAAGCATAATACTATTAGTTAATTAGTAATCATTAATCTATGCAAACAGAGGAAGATTTAAAAAGTGGCGAAGAAGAAAATTTTTTAGGCGATGGAATTGTCGACGAAGTTATTGATGATGTAGAAGTTGATGTTCCAGTAGAAGGGAGCATTGAAGAATCTCTAGCGATGCTTCATTCTCTAGAATTAGAAAGAGAAGGTGCAGAAGCTGATGTATATGAATTTTTTGTTAGTGAAGATGAAGAACTAGACGGTGAATATTAACAAAAATAACCCCTTATTCGGGGTTATTTTTATAAGTTATATTGATTCTACGAACATCATTAAGCCCATTATCTTGATCATGAATTACTCGTCCCGAAATAAAATCAAAATCAATATTTGCATAAGCTAATGCTTTATCCAAATCAATTGCGGTTGGCCATTCTATTAGAACCAGTGTCCCATTTTGATCTAAAAATTCATCTACATTAAGAGATTCTTTATGGTGGGGTTCTAATCTATACGCATCGATATGAATCAATGTATATAATTCTGGAATTAATTCACTATCAATATCATATTTTTTCATTAATACAAAAGTTGGGCTTTGCATTCTGGTTGTAATTCCTAAATGATAACCTAATTCTTGAACAAAAGCCGTCTTCCCTGAACCAAGCTGGCCGTTTAAAAAAATAATCACTCCGCCTTTTTCTAATGGTTTCTTAATATTATCTATTAAGTCATTGATTGGATGAATCAAATCTTCTCTACTGTGCGAAATAAATATTTTTCCACTATCCATAAATTTATTAATTAATTCTAATAAATCTCTTTTTACCAATTCGGTATGTTCCAATATTTGCAATTTCGGTATCGTCTTTAATTCCGCGAGCATCTTCCATATGTTCTATAGCTCCGGCATCTATTAGTCTTCTGTATTCGGTTTTAGAGCTTACTAACCCTGAACTAACCACAACCTCCATTAATGTTTTACCTTCATCAAAATTAAATGTGTGCTCAACATCTTTTGGAATCTCACCACTTGAAAATGTCGCTTCCCAATTTACTTGGGCATCTTTAGCTTTATCTTTACCGTGCAAATTAGTAACAATAGTATTTGCTAATATTATTTTTAAGTCTTTTGGGTTATCTCCATTTTTTAATCTATTTTCATATTCGTTTATATCTTGCATAGGAATTCTAGTACAAAGAGTAAAATATTTAATAAGTAAATCATCTCGAAGAGACATTATTTTACCAAACATGTCAAAAGGAGTATCATTTAGATTTATAGTATTACCCCAACTTGAACTCATTTTCCTTCCATCAAGGCCTTCAATTAATGGCAAAGTTATAACATCTTGAGGTTTCTGTTTATAACTTTTTTGTAAAGTTCTACCAGCCAACATATTAAATCTTTGATCTGTTCCACCTATTTCAACATCAGATTTTATAGCCACACTGTCATAACCTTGCATAATAGGATACAAAGTCTCACGAAGAGAAACTCTTTTTCCTGCTTCTAATCTTTTAGAAATTAATTCACGTGAACTAAATTCATTTAAAGAAAATTCATCAGTCAATCTTGAAACATCAGAAAATGTTAAATTATTAAGCCACTCACTATTTTTGTGAATTTCACACTTTGAAATATCAATTATTTTAGATGCTTGGTCGATATATGTTTTTAAATTTTCATTAACTGTTTCCTGTTCAAGCATTGGTCTTTCTGAATCTTTATCTGAAGTATCTCCAACCGTACCCGTAAAATCTCCAAGTATAAAAACTATTTGGTGCCCAGCATTTTGAAAGTCCTGTAGCTTAAGTAACGCTGTTGCTCTTCCTAAATGAATATGTGGGCTTGTTGGATCAATTCCTAATTTAATTCGAAGTTTTTCACCTGACAATAGTTTATTTCTAAGCACATCAAGTTCTATAACTTCATCAACTCCGCGAGTTAGGATTTCGTCGATTTTTTGGATATCTGTATCTATTTGCATCCCGATAGTGAATAATGGCATTATGTGTTTGTACCATTATCAATTATTTATAATTTTAACTTAAAGCTTTATTAGCTAAATAATATGCATTTCTCCCGTTCACATCTATGGTTATGCCATTATCTACTACGGGATGCATAAATACACTATAACATTTTCTAGTCTATGCTAAAATAGGTGTATGCGAAAACTTATAAATGACATCAGAAAACATATTATTTTAAGGCAAAAGCCAAAAATTAAGAAAATTAGCAAACAAGCGGTAAAATCATTAAAAACCACGAGTTTTAAAACATATCTCCGTTATGGGTTATATGCTTTATTAGGGTTAATTGCTTTGTTTGGGGCAATAATATTGTTCTATATTGCAACAGTCCCGCTTCCAGATATTTCCAACTTTGATAAACGGGTTATTTCGCAATCCACAAAAGTCTACGACCGTACTGGAAAAGTTCTTCTTTATGACAACCATAATACAATTCGCCGAACAGTGGTACCGCTGGACCAAATCAACCCACTTATTGGTAAAGCAGCAATATCAATTGAAGATGATCAATTCTACGCTCATCATGGAGTAAGAATCAAATCACTAATCCGAGCCTTTTATTCAACAATTTTTAAAGGCCACACTCAAGGTGGGTCAACACTAACTCAACAAATTGTTAAAAACACTCTTTTAACAAAAGACAAAACGATTTCTAGAAAAATAAAAGAGATGATAATTGCAATAAGACTTGAACAAAAATTATCAAAAGATGAATTGTTAGAAATTTATTTAAACGAAGCTCCATATAGCGGGAATGTTTATGGTGTAGAAGAAGCTTCACTTGTATATTTTAAAAAACACGCAAAAGATGTAACCCTAAAAGAAGCCGCGTACTTGGCTTCTATTCCCCAAGCTCCAACACACTATGACCCAAATGGTCCAAACCGAGCCGAGCTTGATGGTCGAGCAGATTATGTTTTAAAAAGAATGAATGAATTTGGTTACATTACATATGATGAATACCAAAATGCATTAAAGGAACAAGTAGTATTTGTGTCAAAGGCTCAAAGTGCTATCAAGGCTCCTCATTTTGTCTTTTATATTAGAGACTACCTAGAAGAAAAATACGGTAAAGAAATGGTAGATAAAGAAGGATTAAAAGTTATTTCAACTCTTGATTTTGAACTTCAATCATATGCAGAAGATGAAGCATTAAAAGAAGCATTAAAAAACGAAAAAGAATATGGTGGAAAAAATATTGCACTAGTGGCAATAGATCCTAAAAACGGGCAAATCCTTTCGATGATTGGATCTCGGGATTTTTTTGATAAGAATATTGACGGACAAGTAAATGTTGCAATATCTCCAAGACAACCAGGGTCTTCTTTTAAACCTTTTGCTTATGCAACTGCATTTAAAAAAGGATTCCGCCCAGAAACAGTTTTATTTGATATATTTACAGAATTTAATGCCAATTGTAGTCCATCTGGTGGAGGCAAAGGTTGTTATTCTCCAGAAAACTTTGATGGTAAATTCAAAGGCCCAATGGCACTAAGAAATGCTCTAGCTGAATCAAGAAACATTCCTGCTGTTAAAATACTTTATTTAGCTGGTGTAGATGAAACCATAGCCACAGCACGAGCTATGGGGGTTACAGGGCTTACAAATAGTAAAAACTATGGTTTATCTTTAGTCTTAGGGGCAGGTGAGGTTAAACTATTAGATATGGTTAGTGCTTATAGTACTTTTGCAACAAATGGTATTCATCATGAAGCAACTGGAATACTCCGCGTAGAAGATAGATCAGGAAAAGTTCTTGAAGAATATAAGGAAGATTCTGGAAATCAGGTTTTGCCCGACTATGTTGCTAGTGCAATTTCACAAATATTATCTGATGATGGATTAAGAGCTCCAACATTTGGACGAGGATCTAGTTTGTTTGTTCCAGGATATTCAGTAGCTGTTAAAACCGGTACCACTAATTCCAACCGTGATGCTTGGATAGTTGGTTATAACCCAAGAATTGCAGTGGGGGTTTGGTCTGGGAATAATGATAATACTGTTATGAAAAAGGGTGGGGCACAAGTTTCGGGGCCTTTGTTCAACAAAGTAATGTTAAAATATTTATCAACTGGCCCAGATGAACCATTTTCAATAATTCCTTTCCCAGATCAAGGGGGTTCCCCTGTTTTACGTGGACTTTGGCAAGGTGGAGAGAACTTTTATATTGATAGTATTAGTGGAGGTCTTGCAACAGACTTTACTCCACCAGCAGCAATGGTTGAAAAAGTAATAACAAATGTTCACACAATTTTATATTGGATTGATAAAGATAATCCATTAGGACCAAGCCCTAAAAATCCAACTAAAGACCCACAATTTGCAAACTGGGAAGCTGGAATTCAATCTTGGTGGCGAAACAATGGTGGCCCAATAGTAACTAAAAATAATATCCCAGGGTATTATGACAATATCCATACTTCACTAATCAATGTACCAGTACAAGTTCAAGGAATATCCCCTGATCAAGAATTATTAGAAAAAACAAAAACCGAAATTGCTATTTTGGCGGATATAAATACAACAAAAAAAATAGATGTTTATGTTGATTCTAAAAAAATAACAACCTTGAATAGCTCTCCTTGGGTTTATACACTAGACACAGAAAAATTAAATCTACAAAATGGGGCACACTTATTAAAAGTTATTGTCTATGATAATTTACTAAACCAAGGTGAAGAAACTATACCTTTTGTTTATAAAACAGTATCTATTGAACCTATTTCAAATCAAGAAAATTTATTGAATAACTAGACTTTAAAAAATCTAATATTTGATCTTTATTATTTAGTATTTTTGTTTTTTTGATACCAAAAATTTTTATATAAAGAATATCCTTTTTAAAGGATATTTCTTTTGTCTCTAATTCTATTTGGGTTATGTTTTTAATTGTTTGAATAACAACATCTTTTTTACTAATATTTTTTATTAGGTTATTTTTAGTATTATTAAAATAATTAAAAATATGATCCATTTTTTATTAATTGTTTTATTAACTAATTTGATACTGGCATCATTAAATATCGGAAATTATTTACTCCAGAATTAGTTGCAAGTAGTGGTTTATTTTCACCAAAAAAAGCTAAATTAATACTATCATTAGGTATATTAGTTGATAATGTTTTTAAATGTGTTGCCATAACAAATCCTGAAAAATTATCTCCTTCTTGATTAACGTTTATTGTATAATCACTGTCTCCTCCATTTGAATTTTTTATACTAAAAATTAGTTTAGAATCTTCTACTTTTAAATTAATGTGATTTGTGTCTGATTTTAATTGCATTAAAAATTTTAAAGCATTTTCCATATCTGCTCTTAGAATTTGGACATTTATTATTGGATTTTTAGGTATGATTGTTTCATAATCGGGGAATAATCCTATTGTTAATTTAACAACAATTGTGATTGTTTTTGTATTAACACATAATAAATTGTCTGTATAACTAGCAGACAATGCCCCATCGATATTATCAATTATTTTAATAATGTCATTTGCTTCTTTAGCTGGAATAAGAAAAGATACGTCTTTATTTGTTGTAACTTTTTCAAAATATTCTATTAATTGAAAAGCATCTGTTGCTACGCCGGTTATTGTATTATTTTTTAAAGATAAAAAGATAGAAGCAAGTTCTGGTTTTATATCAGTAGTTGAAGCCCCAGGATAAACAATTGCTAAAACTTTTTTTAAATTATTAGCCGGTAATGTAATATGTTCACCATCAACTATTGGTATTTTAGGTACATCTTCACCATTTTGATAAGGTATTTTAGATTTTGCAATTTTTGTTTTTATTTCAATATAACTATCTTTAAAAACAAAAGTAACATCTCCTGATATAATCATTCCAGAAAGTGTTCTTATTAATGATTCAGTTTCAATAAAATATTCTTTATCCCCACTAGTACTGATCATGTTTATTGGAAAACTAACAGTAATTGCTAAAGATAAATTTGTTGAACTTATTGTAAAATTATTATCAATTTTAATTCTTGATAATTTTAATGCTGGATGAATAATACCTTTTAATGAAATTCTCCCCAGAGATTTTATTATATCTTCGATATGTTTTTTTTCTATAATTATTTCCATATTTATATAAATTAATTTATTATTACTATTAGTGTTGTTAATTGTGGATAAGTCATTTAGAACTATTATTTATATACTTTTTAAATTTTTATTTTTTTTAATAAACTCTTTTTATAAAAGGATAACTATTTTAATTTTTGTTTTATAAAACTTTTCCACATTTTATTCTATTTAAATAAAGATCTTATTCTCTCTATTTCCGACATTAATCCAGTGTTTGTTTCTAATTCCTTTTTTACTTTTTCATATGAATGGATTACTGTTGTATGATCTTTACCCCCCATTTTTTGTCCAATAAAAGGAAAAGATAAATTAAAATCTTCGCGTAGTATATACATTATTATTTGTCTAACATGGACAACTTCTTTTCTTCTTGTTTTTTCGTATATTGAATCCCCTTCTATGTGATAAAAAGAAGATATTACTTTTACAATTTCTTCAACTGATATTTGTTTTTGAGATTTAACACTATTTTTTATAATATCTTTGATTTCTTGAAGAGTTAGGTTTCTTTTTTTAACATCAACTTGGAGAGCTATTGTTTTTATATTACCCTCTAATTCACGAATATTACCTTCAACAGATGAAGCAATATATTCTATGCTCTCTGTAGGAAGCCCCACACCCATCTTAGAGAGGTTTGAACGTATAATAGCAACACGAGACTCATAATCGGGTTCATGCACATCCACAATCATTCCTTGAGAGAATCTAGAACGTAGTCTATCTTCTAATCCTGGGATATAGTTAGGGTGTTTATCACTAGAAAATACAATTTGTTTGTTTTCTTCATAGAGCATATTGAATAAATGAAATAATTCATCTTGAATTTTTTCACCTTTACCAATCATTTGAATATCGTCCATAATAAGAACATCAAAATGACGGTAGCGATCCTTAAAACTATTCATTGTTTTGTTTTGTACAGCACTAACACACTCAATTACAAATTTTTCTGCACTTGTGTAATATACTTTTTTATCTGGAAATTGTTTTTTAATTGCATTTCCAATACCTTCTATCATATGGGTTTTACCAAGACCAGTATTTCCGTATATAAAATAAGGGTTATATAGAACCCCAGGGTTTCTGGTTACAGCTTGAGCCCCCGCCGCCGCTAGTTCATTAAAAGACCCAACAATCATATTATCAAATGTATAACGCGGGTTTAGTCCATCTTCTTTGTTTACATAAATATCCTGTATCGGTAGACTAGGGCCTTGGTTTTGTTTTTGATTTATAGGCTTAATTTGAGTATTATTGTCATATTTTGCTACGACAAATTCTACATTTTTTATAAAAGGAGCATTATCTATAAGGGTTTTTAGGATTATTTTATGAAATTTATCATACAACCAAGCTTTAGCAAATTCATTGGGAACCCCAATAAATACGATACCATCATCAATTTTAGTAATATATGTTTGTTTGAACCAAGTCGTAAAATTAGGCTTTGAAACCATTCTCTCCAGAGTACTCAAGCAGTCATCCCAAAGTTGTTTTGGTTCAATATTATTTTGCATAGATGTATTATATAGATTTTCATAAAATGAGCATAGTCTGTAATGTTAAAATATTGTGGGAAAGTTGTGTATAACTAAAACCACATTAAAACTTGCCTTTTTTAGTATTTTGGGTTATTATCTTACATATGTCATTTACTTATAATCCAAACAAACGAAAACGAGCAACAACCCATGGGTTTTTAGTTCGTAACAAAACAGCTGGTGGAAAGAAGGTTTTAACAGCAAGACGTCAAAAAGGCCGTACAAAACTGGCTGTTTAATATGCTACCAAGAGCAAAAAGACTTAATAGTAAGACAATTTTAGAGCTCAAAACCAAAGGAAAAAGAGTAAATACTACTCTTTTTTCTGTTTTATATAAAGCTGATAACGATAATAAGTTTTCAGCAAATATCTCTAAAAAGGTATATATTAATGCTGTTGATCGTAATACAGCCAAAAGAAAAGTCTTATCTATTGTTCGAGATATCTCCCCTACTAAATCAGGGTTCTATAGTATAAATATTCGTTCCCAAATAAATAAAATACCTATTTTAGATATTAAAAAAGAGTTAGAACAAATCTTATGTCAAAAATAATTACAAAATTTTTAGTTTTTTTAATAAATTTTTATCAAAAATATCTTTCAAGAGATACTGGGATTTTTAAAAAAAGTACTCCAACTTGTGTTTTTTACCCAACATGTTCAGAATATACAAAATTAGCAATACAAAAATATGGCCCGAGTAAAGGAATTTTTATGGGTTTTAAAAGAATCTTAAAATGTCATCCATGGTATACCGGTTCAAACTTTGACCCTTTGACTTAGCTCTGCTACACTTAACACTATGTGGAATACATTTATATATAAACCAATTTTAAATATTTTAATCCTGCTTCTTTCCTATGTAACTATGGGAGATTTAGGTTTTGCTGTTATACTTTTAACAATTATTGTTAAAGTAATTTTATATCCTTTGTCTAAAAAGGCTATAACTTCGCAAATCGATATGGCTAATATCCAAGCAGATTTAGCAAAAATAAAAGAAAAGAAACTAACCAAAGAAGAAGAAGCACGAGAGACTTTTGCTTTATATAAAGAAAAAAAGGTTAACCCTTTCTCTGGATGTTTAGTGATGCTTATCCAAATACCTATAATTTTTGGACTTTATTTTGTTTTCCTAAAAGGTTTAAATGTTGACCCTTCAAAATTATATTCTTTTGTTCAAGTACCAACAAACATCAATACAATGTTTTTAGGTATTTTAGATTTAACAAAAACTCATTCAATTTGGATAGCTATTATAACAGGGCTAACACAGTTTATTCAGGTTTATATTTCCCCTACTCAAAAGATTCAAGCTAAAACAACAGTAAATCAAAAAGGTTTGTCTGCTGATATTCAAAAATCAATGCAAACTCAAATGAAATATGTTTTCCCAATAATTATTGCGTTCATTACTTATAGAATCCAAGCCGCAGTAGGTCTTTACTGGATTATTAATAATATAATTACAATTTTCCAAGAAAGATCAATTGCAAGAGCCATTGCAAAAAAAGAATCTTTAAAGATAAAATCTGAAATAGTAAAATAAGCTTAATTTATAAGCCTATTGTTAAACGTACGCTTGCAGATAGGGCAACTCTATGATAAAGTCTTTATATGGCTAAGACAAAAGATGATGCAAAAATATTTGTCCAAAATCTCTTAAATTCTATTGGAGCGGATGTAAAATCTATAAACATTGAAGATGATGTAGATACCGAAATGAGCACTATAGAAATTGATACTGCTGATGGAAGATTTTTAATTGGTAAAGATGGTGAAACTCTTCAAGCTTTAAATACCCTACTACATAGATATTGTGAAAAAGGTTTAGGTGAACAAAATGCTCCTCTTGCTATAACTGTGGATATTAATAATTTTCAAAAAAACCATATCAATGATTTAAAAACCAAAGCCCACATGATGGCAGAGCGTGCAAAGTTTTTTAAATCCAGTGTTCCTTTGGAACCAATGAATGGTTATGAAAGACGAATAATTCACACATTTTTAGAAAAAGATAAAAACATAGTTACTGACTCCGAAGGCCTTGGTAAAGATCGTCACATTGTAATAAAATTTGTAGAAAATAAAGACAGTATATAAAA
>CAYNZJ010000012.1:17265-17719 GCA_964401705.1 uncultured Candidatus Saccharibacteria bacterium | reverse complement strand
GAAAATCAAAGAATCGAAGAATCTTCATAAATACTTCAAATTTCATGAAATTTCATGAAAAACTATGGTAAAAATAGTACTCTAAAAAATGGATTATTTTCATGAAAAATATCCACAACTTTATGAAGAAAAGTCTATTTTCGTAGATTTTTAATTTTACCGTCGAAAATCAAAGAATCGAAGAATCTTCATAAAACTAACCATAGCTTTTAAAGATCATTTTTTTTTGGTTATAAGAGCTAAAATCTTTAGTTTTATGAAGATTCTTCGATTCTTTGATTTTCTACGGTAAAATTAAAAATCTACGAAAATAGTCTTATTTTTGCAAAAAAATCAATAGTTTTGTGAAAATTCAATAATTTTGTATTTTTGCAGGATTTTTCATGAAATTCTATGAAAATTCAATAATTTCAATAATTTATGAGTTTTAGTCCGAAATTCTATGAAATATTTT
>CAYNZJ010000012.1:0-17165 GCA_964401705.1 uncultured Candidatus Saccharibacteria bacterium | reverse complement strand
CAAAAATCTTGGCTAACTATTTTACTTTAGTTTTTCATGAAATTTCATAGAATTTGAAGTATTTTTGATTATAAAACCTTTAGAACTTTCAAAATATTTTCAAAAATCTTGGCTAACTATTTTACTTTAGTTTTTCATGAAATTTCATAGAATTTCATAGATTTTATAAGTTTCATGAAGTATATTCGATTCCTCGATTTTCGACGGTAAAATTAAAAATCTACGAAAAAAGGATTTTGTTCAAAAAGTTACCCTCAAAAAACCTTGTTTTAGTCCAAGAATTTAAGAATTCCCCTTATATAAGGCTGTTTATCAGATTCTTGGAGTATTAGGAGTTACATGTCCTCAAAATCAAATTCAATCAATAATATTAGTGATTTTTTCAAAACTAAAAGTACACTATATTTTGAAGCATATTATGACCATTACACCATGTTTTGAAGGCATGTCAGTGGCCTAATATGAGTGATTAGACCCTCAAAACCCCCGCTGTGTGGTAATAGCTAAGCCCAAAAAAAAAAATTGAGTGCGCTACTATGGCCTGTACACCCTGTTTTGAAGCCATGTAACTGGCCTAATGTGCGTTACTTTATCAGTTTCAGGCCGCCAAATCATAAAATCGAAAAATATGCGGTATTTGGCCTAATTTTCGGCCTAAAACTCATATTCCTGGCGGAATGATTGGAATCCAAAATAAAACCCAAAATATTAAGGCTATTAATATCATTTCTTAATCTGTTTTATAGTTATGTTGAACTTTTTCTGAATATAATTAATAGCAAGCTTCAATATTTTTCTTTGACCAGTCCTCGTCGGGCTAAATATCTAAGTATAGTCTTCATACTTAGAATCACCTTAAAGACTTTTTAGAAGGTAAAGTTATTTTGAATTTATACTTGTCATTATATAGCTTTTCTAAGATATAAGTCATTTAATTTGTTAAAAAAACTTAACCAAACTTATACCCATTGCTATCCATAGTAAATAATTAGATTTGTTCGTGTTATTTGATTTTTTTTGAGTTAGATCACCAAATAATTTTGTATAACGCTTTTCAACTACTTTACAATCCGGATCCGCCATTTCACACTCTTGCTCTTCCTCTTTTTCTTCCACGCCTAAATCTTGCAAATCAGACTCAAAATCAGGTAATTTATTATCAATTGGTGGTAGTTCTATTTCTTCATTATTTTGCGGCTGAATCTGCGGTTGGGTTTGCGTTTCAATTCCCACTTCATCACTTGAATATATTCTTATTGGATTTATGTTCATTTTAAAAGCAAAAAAAAATGCTTGTGAATTTAATCAAGAGGCGATTTTTTAAGATAATCCTTCAAATTTCCTTTTTTGCTCTCAAGTTGATAATTACAGTAAACTGGGTGCCCAATTTGCTGTTTAAAGTGCTCTCTAATAGCTGCTAAGTCTAATTTTGTATCAACTCCTCTTTTTTTAAGAAATATTATACTATGACTATGTAATAGATTACGATTTGGACTATTTTCTAAAACATATTCAACTTGGTTTTCTACTATTCTATCTGGCTTTATAAGAACTTCTTTTGGATCATCTAATGAATATCCATAACCTAATCCCATTTTGCTTGTTTTGAAAATTATAAATTGATCAAGTCTTTTCAAAAAATCATTCATTAAAAACTCAAATTTAGTTTTGAACTCTTTATACTCTTGTTCGCTACATGTTACTGTACAAAAATTGGTGTTTATAGTTAAAAAGAATGTACTTGACTTTAGAGGACATGTATTTGGTTTTTTACGTTCCTTTTTTTCTGGTTTGATTTTTTCAGAAGGATCTATTACAATTTCAGATTTTTCAACGTTGATATTCATTTTTGATGCACGTCAAAATTACAAAAAAAAAATACATAATGGATTTCAAATTAATTCTTTAACTTTTTGCAAATCTCTTGTTCCAAAGTTTTCAATCAAATATTGATCAAATTTAAATGAGGACATATGTAATTTTTGATAAATCTCCATTTTAGTGCTATATGCCAATATCATTTGCTTTATATTTTCGTCAATTTGCTTTTGATTATCTAAAACAAGCATCATGTCATTTTCAAACTGATTTTTCAAAATATAGAATTCTTCTTTTGTAAAATAGTATTTTGAGCCAGATATTCTTACCATTTTATTTTGATATTTTATTTCTGGATTTCTTTTCATTTTTAGGATTTATATGTATTTTGTCCATATGCGCTTTTAAACTGCCTACTTTAAGTGCTTTTCCACAAATTTCACAATTAATATTATCAGATCTTACTCCGTTATTATTAACAAGCTCATAAGGGTCTTCAAATTTAATAAATTGCGCTTCTTCTAATGTGGCGACTGCTTTCATATTGAAATTATTAGGTGCATAACAGCTAAGATCTTTAATTATCGTGTAAAATATAGTTGAACTATCACATGCATCAAAAATCAATTTGCTCTTTGTTGTTTTAGTTGCAAGATGTACCATAAATCTTTTTTTATAATCACCTTTACTAAACCCAATATAAACCAGTTTGTTTAGTGGTTCATCTTGCGCCATTGTTTCTGTGCCTACTAATCTATAAATAAAGTAGTCAAAGTATTTAAGCTCATTTTTAGCAATAATTTTGATTATCAACAAGAGTTTGAAGAATTTATAATACTCTTTATAAGAATATGAATTTTTTAGCTCATATTCAACAGCGGCGAATAATTTACGTGATTTTGAGCATGTTGTTAATTTTTCAAATATTTTTGATATTTCAACGTTGATTTCAAATAAATCAATTGAATCTTCTTCATATATTATTCTTTTTAGTGATTCTCGCGGGTGAGGAAATGGCTCATATGGTTCACAAGTTATTTTCATAATTTGATTAAATTCAGCTTCGTAAATATCTTCAATAATATCAAATTGTCCTGAAGCTTTGTTCAAAATAGCCATTATTCTATATTTTAAATGTATTGGAAGCAATTCATTTTTGTAAAACAATGATTCATCAGCCAAATATAAATTAGCAGATTTTGAGGCATATAAAGCAATTTTTTTTGCATATTTAGAGATTGCACTTTTATTTTGCATTTTTACAACTGCCTCAAAAAATGGAAAAAAAAATGTATAACGTAAAATTGAAAGTTGACGATAAAGAGTATATTTATAGTTTTGGAAGCATAGATTACTTTGTTGGTGATGAAGATATGATGTTTATAAATACACAATATAATAAGCCTGATTTATTCACTAAAAAATGGGTTAAACATCAATTATTATGGTCAGAAAGAACAATAGCGGATGCTATTTCAAAATATCCTAAAAATATATATCATAAAGGCCGTTATCGTCATGTTACATTAAAATTGCTCAGCGACGATTAAGAAATTATTTAAATTGCTGTTAATAGTATTACTAAAGGCACTAACAACAACGGATACAGCTCCCGATACTGGCGCTATGTAAATTATGGTTCTATGCATATCAGCATTAAAAACATAACTAAAACCAGCAATTTGCGAGCCATTTAATGACAAAACAAAATTGGTATTAGCGGATGAATCAACATTGCCGGAAACGGTTAATTTGAATCTTTTACCAGCTGATAGGTGTAAACCAAAAATTGATATTATATTTGAAGCAGTATTTAACGGAATGGCAGTTGGGCCAGGAACGCCAACATATGAATTACCAGCTGATCTTGGAAGCCATCCTAATTGACCGCCATCTGAAAAAAGTACAGTATCATTAGCGCCACATGGTAATCTGCCAAGAAATTCTGTATTTTGCCCAACAAGCAGATCACCTTGAACAATACCCGGTATTTTTAGTGAAACTGTTTGTACTTCATTAACGTTTATGAAATTACGCCAAATTGGCAATCCTGACACAGAATCGGCCTGTAACACATAGTTATTAGGACCAAGCTGTAAACCACCAATATTATTAGAAGTATCTTCGCAAATTAGCAAATCACCTTTAGTTGCGCCAATAATTTGCAAACCATTTCTAACAATAATGTCTTGCGTATCAACAGCCACCGACGTTATCTGTGGAGGGTAATTTGATTCACTTTGAGCTTGAGAATTATTGTAAATATTCATTTTCTATTTTAAACCCAATTTATAATTTTCGAATAAAAATAATGAACTTCATTGAAAAATACATTTATGAACAATTTAAACTCATAGCTAATAAATATGAGGAAATCCAAATCGAGAAAAAAATTCATTTTAGTGACGAAGCGTTATTAGCATATAATGCATTAGTATGACTTGTTTTGGTACAGCAGAAAGTGACTTATTAGAAAAAGATACTGATTTTCAAAAATATATATCATATATGATTGAAATTGAAAAAATTCTTTTAGAAGTTAAGCTACTTTTCAAAATTAGTGTTTCTAAAATTAGTAATAAAGTTGATTTGGAAAGATTAGTCAATATTATTGATTCATATAACTCTAATTTAGGATTTTATGAACTTTTCAAGGAAATTAATTAAATAACATACAACCTTTTTTTTTTGCTATTTTAAATGAAATCTATTTACAATTATCCTCTCGTTAAGAGCCAGCCAACGACTGCTTTAACAAATATTAGTAATCTTTTAGATGTTCAAATTATCGGTGCACAACAAAATGATCAATTAGTTTTTGATAATGCAAAATGGCGCAATAAACCACAGATTTTAGATAGTAATCAAGATGTGCAACTAAATACGCCTGCAAATGGTGAGAGTTTGGTTTATAATGGCACTTCATGGGTAAATAAAGAACTTATTTTGAATGATTTGGGTGATGTTGTTGTTTCAACTCCAAGTATAGGACAATCTCTTATTTTCGATGGAGACTATTGGACTAATCAACAACTACCAACAAATAATTTATCAACATTAAACGATGTTCAACTTAATACGCCTGTAACTAATGATATTTTGAAATATAATGGAACCAAGTGGGTAAATAAAAAGTTAATTGGAAGTTATGATGAATCAATAATTTTGTCCGTACAAACAGCAACAGCATCATTAAGAAAAGTATATACTCTTAATAATGCTATTTTAAATGTTTCTTTGGCCACTGTTTTTCAAGATGAAGGCGAATCTATTTTAATTATTTCAAACGGTAGTACTTCAAATGAAGTAAATGCACAAGGCCTATCATTTTTTTATAATGATCAAGCTTATGCTAATATGCAGCTTACAATAACAGGTTATGGTGTTCTTCAATTAGTAAATAATTATAGCGGTGGCTTTAATGTAGTTATTTTGCAAGGGAGATGGTATGGTTCAATTATAAATAAATACTTAACAGAGACTTTTTTACAAGATTTACGTAATGTTACTTTATTAGCTCCGTCTAATGGGCAATCATTAGTTTTTAATTCAGGTACGTGGTCAAATCAAAATGCAGTTAATAGTTTTAATTCAAGAACAGGAACGATTTTGCCAAGTAATGGTGATTATAACATTTCACAAATAACAAATGCAAGTGTTTTAGCAAATTCAACGAATATAAGTATTTCAGGTCCTGTAAATGGCCAGTATTTGACTTATAACGGAACACAGTGGATAAACACAAATTTGCCATCAGAACAGAAGTTTATTAGCACCGCAGGCAATTTAAACAAAAATCAGTATATAATAGATTCTTTTCAAAGCGGTACTTATGCGTTTGCTTGCTATGGTACAAGTAGAGTGATAACACTAACAAAAATCAATATTCTTTTGTCAATAGCTGTTAATAATACAGGAAGCAGAACATTTACTATTTTTAGAAATGGTATAGCAACTGCAAATACTTTGACTTTTACAAATGTTTCAGGAGCTGTTTTATCTTTGACAATGTCAGTTCCACTATCAAATATTGATACATGGGCTATTTTTCATACTTCAGCAGGTGGTCCGCCTAATAGTTCAGCAATAATAACTGTTGAATATATTTGAGTAACTTTTTTTAGGTCATATAAAAATGTCATATTCAACTGTTTCAATTAGTACCTCAATCGATTTAGATGATACGCAATTTTTTGGTTATAATTACATAATTGCAAATTGCAACAACAATGATGTCGAAATTGAACTTCCACAGCAAACATGGGATGGTCAAACAATTCAAATAATAAGATCAGATAGTAACACTAATTATGATTTGATTATTTCAGCAAAAAGCGGACAAACGATCAATGGCGTTGCAGATACTACTTTGGCTCCAAATCAGCTTGCAGAAATTGTTAGTTATGCAAATAATTGGATTTGTCCTAAATTGACTTATAATTAATTTTCCATCTTTTTTTCACACTCTGAAAATGCATTGTATTGCTTGTGTTGCTGTTTGTTATCTTTTCATAAGTATTATAAAAAAATAAAGCCCTATCCTTTTTTTTTTTGCTATTAAAATGATTAACTTAATACCGAATGTATATCAGGCTTTATATATGAAACGCATAGGTGAAAGCAGATTACGTAGAACTGTTGAAGAAAAAAAAAAGGACATATTAAGTGTTTTTGGTGAAATTCATAAAAAATCAATACACTCATTTGACGTAGAAAAAGTACCATTTACTGGAGTTATTTTCAAAGTACTTAATGAAAGTAAAAAATTAGGAAGAACATATTATAAAGCTTTTAACAATATAAAAGCGTTGATTTATGAGCTTAAAGGAACTTTTTTTAGTAGTTTTGACAATTATCCATATTGGAAAGAACAAACAGGCGAATATCATTTTAGTTTCAAAAATTATTATAAGTCAGCTAAAAATAAGAGGCCAACTGAAGGAGAGTCAAAGAAATTTCAAGAAGATATAAATAATGAAACATTTTTGTATAAGAATGATGAAAAAGGCAAATTAGGAAGTAACTCCGAGGCTTTTGAAAAATTCATAATTAGGCAATTCAAAGGAATTAAAATTAAACATCCTCTTAATGATAAATGTGACGTTTTTGAATTGAAAATTGAAACTGTAAAAGGTGATTATTGTAGACTATTTTACTTTAAAGAAGCTGATAATGATAAATATATTGATAATATGGAATTTACTTTTAATGATACTGATAGTAGCTTTGATATTTTAGAAAAAATCAAATTAGCAGAGTCAGAAAAGGATTATAACAGTGTTATTAACAGTTTGTTCAAAGTAGAAACTATTTCTGATTTGCCTTATAAAAAACCAAAACCAAGAGAAAAAATAGGCTTTGGAAAAACTACTGTTACTCAAGAAGAGGTTTTAAAAGAGTTATTTACACAAATTAAAGGTATTGACAACAATGTAGAACAAAATGATATATTAGTCAAGTATACAGCTAATTTAATTAAAAATGAAGCTGATATGAAAGTCTATAACAAAATGCGCCAAAGAATGACACGCTTTTTAGATAATAATCCAACTAAAATAATTAGTGGTATTTCTGGTAAAAATCTCAATTCAACAACAACTAATTTAATAAAAGAACGTACGTTTGATATTAGTTCTAAATCAAGATTGAAAACTGATAAGAAGAACTATGAACAACAACTATATGAGATTTTGGTTAATATAAATGATCCTGAAAGACATTTAGCAAAAATAAACAAATTAATTGAGTTTCAAAAGAAAGTAATAAGTCTTGACGAATATGATCCAAAATCAGAAATTCTTGAAATTGTGAAAAAGAAATTAGAGGGTCAAAATATGTGTATTTTAGTCAATGATACTTTCAAAAAATACGAATTTAGCCAATATTTAACAGTAACAGATTTGCAAAATAAATTTGACAATATGATAAAAGTTCTTCATAAGAACGAAGAACAAGTAATTAATATAGAGGATGTTTTAATAAATGATAAGATATACAGTGATTTCTTTACACATACAAAAAGAGGAAGGGCACTTTCAATTATATTAAAGTCAATATTAAACGAATTGAAAAATAAAAGAAGTGATCAGCGTATAACCAAAATTATATTCTATGAAAACTTAAAAGATCCTGAAATTGATTATGAACCAGAAATAAATGAGTTTAATCCAGAATCTTACAAATTAAAGCTCTTGAAAAAAATTGTTGAGGAGGGTGGTAATGAATCATATTATAATCAAGAAACATTATTAACACAAGAACGTGATAAGGCTTCAACTGAACAAAAAAATGTTGTTGATGAGTTGCTTGATAAATTAGGTAAAAACAATATAGTTGTGTTAGCTAAAGGTAAATATGAATTCGCTGAGTTTACCAATTTTGCAGAATTACAATCGGAATTTAACAATATATTTGCAAAAGAAATGGAAATATCTTTGAAAATAGAAAACATGAAATTAGTTCTTGCGAAGTATCAAGTATTTTTAGATAATACCAAAATAGGTGAAAAAATCCTTGAGTTTATGGATAATTTGCTAACCGACTTAAAAAGACCAGTAGTAACTGATGTAATGAAAATAAATATAAGAAAAGATTACAGTTATACTGTTGAATTAAATGAAGAACCTCAAATTCTACCAAAATCATCATATTCAGACAATATAACTCAAGCTATGGCATTATTTCTTGAGAAAAAAGGAAAGTCTAAAGGCACTTTGAAAGAAAAAGTTCAGGTTTTAAAAGGTTTTACAGAGGTCAATAATGTTAAAGGATTTCTTGAAGCTTTATATAAAGATGTGCCTTCAGGTGGTGAGCAAAGTATAGTTGGTAGAGATTATAATGATTACATTGATATATTAAAGAATACATATAAATAATATGCATATGTATTTTTCTGAGGTTATAAAATGAACGATCTAAACGATTTGCCTGAAATATTAGAGCTTGAAACTAAAAAAAAAAAGGTAGAAGAAATACCTACAAAAGAACAAGATTTACCTCAAGAAGAAGAAGATAGTCTTGATCTTAAATTAGTTAAATCAGAACTTGTTAATATGATTTTAATGTACAAAATCAAATTTGAAAAGTATTTGTTAGCATATGAAATTGATATTATGAAATTAAAATCAATGAGCTTAGAAGAATTAGAAACATTATATAAACAAGTCGAATTGGCTGTGCAATGTAGAAATTCAACTAATATGTATAAATTTACTTATTCTGGAGTACTTGAAAGTGTAGAAAAAGTTGCACCTATTGTCGGCATGAACTTAAACGGTCTTAGCGCTGTTATGAACAATAATAATGAGATTCAAGAAATATTAGATGAGATTAGTATTAAATATTCTTCAAAAACATATGCACCTCCCGAAATAAGGTTATGTTTTATAACACTTTATACAGCCCTTGGCATCAATTCTCAAAACAAAAAGATATCTGCAATAAATAAAGTGGTTGAGGAGAAAGTTGATATCAAAATAGCTGAAAAATACAGCGATTTATAATATTATTGGGCTTATTTTTTTGTATTTTATAAAAATGCAACAAAAACTCAAAGAAGTATTAGTACCATCTGTTATTGCATCCTTAGCGAGTCTTTTAATTTATAAATATGGTATTGGTGATAATTTAGATATTGAAGTTCCACTTTTAGGAATTGACATGCCTGCTTACGCTGCCATCGGAATATCTACTATGCTAGGTAATCTTGGTGGTGAAATTATAAGTGATTTGGTCAAAGATAAGATTCCTCAACCTGGATTCTTAAAAGGAATTGAAGATATGACCATAACTCCTCTTATTTCAGGTCTTTCAACTTACACAGTTATGAGATTTGGTGTAAGTGAGTATACTGATTTCAAAAATGCAGTTTTGGCAACAGCTGGAGGTTCAATCATAGGTAAATATGCTGTAAAATCCATGTAAATCACGAAATATATTTTTTTGAATTTTGATCTCAAATTGTAATTTTCGAATAAAAAATGCAAAATACCTCGATTACTCAATTTTCGACCGTAAATTTGGATGGCTGGGAAAAATATCTTCCAAAAGGCAAAAATCTTGAACATTTCCATATTTTTCATATTTCCAACGAAAAATCGAGAAAGTCTATTTTTTTACCGATTTCAAGTGAAATACCAGAAACAACAGGATTATCAATAGTGTTAAGGCCAATTTACAATAAAATAATAACTAAGCATACTGGACTATTTGGATCAAGCAATATTTTGGGTTTACATAAATCTATTTTGAAAGAAGCCAAAGAACTTAATGAAAATTCTGATTTAAAAGTGATTGAAGAAATAAAACAGAAAGTTAATGATAATATTGCAAAACTGCAAAAATTGAAGAATATTTTTGAAAGTGGAGATGAAAATGAATATATTAGTGAAAAAATTATTGGATATATTTTTGAGAAAAATATTCATAAAAATCATGAATTTTTCAAAGATATTCCTAATGAAGAAAAAGAATACTTTCTTAATGCAAAATTAGTATATTTAGGTCAATTAGATTATAAACAATCCAGAGAAAAATATGAAGGAATAAAATATATGGTATTACAAGAAAATTGTAATGATACCGACAAAAAATGGTGTGATAGATGCGAAAAATATGTTTCAAAAAAAAATTGGAGCGCTCACATCAAAAGAGAGATCCATATAAATGGACCAATACGCCAAAAGGGTGTTAGAAAATATAAATGCCCATGTGGATCTGAAATTACTAATGAAAAAACTGTAATTACACGTCATAACAAAACTAAGAAACATTTAGCTTATATTTCTAATTAAACTTCTCTAAAAATTCTCTTTTTTTTTTGTCTAACGGATTCTCTTCTGGTTCTTGTTTGTGCTCTAAATTAATACGCATTTTAAAACGTTTTTTACCTGGCCTGTCTACGAAAAAAAATTGATATTCTTTCAAGCCAGCAAAATATTCTTTAAACTTGCTAAAAGTACCAATATCACTAAAATATGATTCATAAACACCTTTTAGTGCATCTTGAGAGTTTTGCGTGAAAACTAAAATATATGAACTTAATTCACGAATAGTTGTAAAAGATGATTTAACAAATTGCGCAGTTAAAAATATGCTGATATTAAAATGCCTATAAGTAGTTATTAATTTCGTGAATGTTTTACTATTACTTAAACTGCCAAGTATATCATCAAATACTAATAAACATTTTTTAGGTGCTTGATTTTCTTTAATTGAGCGTTCTTGTATATTCATAACAGTTTCAATAATACGATCACAATTCATTGCATTATATATTCTGTGATTGATATTAAGAGTCTTTAGAAAATCATAATCATTATTGAAAGCAGCTGTATTTGAGACTACAACAACAAATTCAAAAATATTTAAGCTTTCAATTGTGTATCTGACGGCCACTGATTTGCCAGAGCCGCAATGGCCAACCGCAAGTAAAATAGCAGGTAATTTTTTGATATAGTTGTGCATAAATATATTTTTTAGCCCTATTTTTATATCTCTTAAAAATAATGCCAGGTAAAACAAAAAAGTCTACTACTAAGAAAAAAAAAATTAATAGCGGAGCTGCAACAATGAAGAAATGTGCATCCGCTTGGAATAATTCAAGTAAACGAGGAAAATATACTGATTTTGTTAAATCATTCTTTAAAAAGAACAAGTAATCTACTTGCTTTTAACTTTTTCAATTGTTAACAATCTCATTAACTCATTATGTGAAATATTATCAGGAAACTGTTTTTGATGTTGTTTTAAGCATTTTTGCTTATATTCATTAACAGTTGATAATGCTTTTTTTTTTGCGCTGTCTTGTGATGCTCCAGCTTCAAGCCATCTTTTATATTCCATAACGAATAATGTTTTTAGATTTTCAGTTAACCCTGTTAAATCTTTACGTTTTGCTGCAATATATTCTTGCTTTTTGTCTTCTGGTCCTATAATTTTGCTTACAAGTATATGGTTATAAATTGCTTTTTGTAAACCTTCTACTCTGAGTATAAAATCTTCAAGATATTGTGAATCTTCGGTAAACCCAGTTAAGCCACCTGTTGCACTGATTTCTAATTTACCTTCAAATAATTCAAGAGTTCTTTCTAAAGACATGTTATTTAATTATCAAAGAAAAATATTCTGACAAATTAATTGCCTATAGCTTTAGTGATTGCTCTTGATACTAAATCTTTTGGAAAGTCCTCTTCATGATCAGATAATAATGATTTGAACTTTTCATCTAAATCTTTTTTTACTTTTGCTCTTACTTCCTTTAAAGGTATATTTCTTACAGAATATCTTTTAAATGATTCATTATGAAGTGTTTTTAGTGTTGCAACCATACTACTTAAATCTTGTGCTTTTCTTAATATGAATGCAGAAGGATCAGACAATGCTTCTGAGAATTTATCAGCATTTACAAGTTTTTTTTGCAAACTGTCTCTTCCACCATTACGAAGTAAATAATCAGCAATGTAATTATCATCTTGTGTTAAAGTTGGTTCGACTTTGTTTTCTTCAATAGTATATGTTCCAAAAACTGATTTAACGTCTTTTCTTTTTTTTAAATAGGTAGTCATTTATTATTATCAAAAAAAAGGCAGAGTAATTATTTAATTTCAACGGTTTCTTTTTTAGGAATATTAGCAATATTTAAGCCATCATCTTTAATTGATGTAGGATACAAATAACGATGATCATCCATCAATTTGCTTTTCAAATATTGAATTTCTGCCATTGCTTTCTTTTTAGCAGTTTCATCATCATATCTATTTAAATAGCCAGGTATAATTTCATTATATTTCTCGACTAATTTTTTCTTTATCTTCTCTAAATCAGCTGCTTTTTCATTTAAATATTCCAAAGGATTATCAACAGCTTTTATTGCTCTATTTGTTCTAAAAATAGTTTTTCCAATACCTGCTTCACGAGCAATATCATCTTCTGACATTACTTGATTAGAGGCCAATTTAGTTTTATATTCTTCTTCTGATTTATAATAATCTCCTTCTTCAACATTTCTAAATTTACCATTATTATCTTTATAATATGTTCCAAAAACAGTTTTTAAAAGCATTTTATAAAGTTGGGTAAAAAGTCTCTAAGTTTTTTAATTCGTCTGTTAAATATTGGTCCGTTATCTTTGATGCCATTTTTTTTGATTCATTTTGTGAAAATCCTCTTTTTAAAGCAAATGTATATTCACTTACAAAAATCTTTTTTGCTTCAGCAAAAATCTTTTCAGTTTCTGTTTTTTTAGCATCAATAACACTTCCTAAATCACCTGATTCATAATTTCCTAATATCTTTATACGTTTATCAACTTCTGAAATACTTGGTGAATCAAGAGATTCTGAATATTTTTTTAGATCAATTTCTGTTATATCTTTTGTCTCATATTTTCCTCCGACTCTTTTATCTTTCAAATCTAAGTCCTTAATGAAGTTATCTCTTCTAAATTTAAAAAATAGATCCATTTTATAAGCCCTTGAAATCTTTCAAAGAATAAGGAAATTTTTTCTTGTGTAAAGCCATTAAAAACTCTTTATCTTTCTCAACTTTTTGATTAGCTAATTTTTTTGCTTCACTTTGAGTGTAAGAATTAGATAATAATTCTTGATATGCAATTTGAAACATAGCAGACAATTTCTTTCTGATTTCAAATAAATCATTTTTCATTGCTGTTATATATTCTTTTGGTGCTAAATTTACTAATCCTTTAAATTGTGCTTGTTGAATTTCATTTTCTAAACTCTTAAAAGTTGGATCACGTAAAATATAATCATAAACAGAATTATCATCAGCTGCCAAACTAACTTCTGAAGAATCATCTGCAATAGTATATGTTCCAAAAACTGATTTAACGTCTGTTCTTGCTTTTAAATATTTTATAATAGGTGTGGTCATTTTATGAAACCAAAAAAATTAGGCAAGATTTATAAATCTTTAAATTGGTCAGATTTATAATCTACAGATATTTTTTTCGCAGTTATAAAATCATAAATCAGCTTGCAAATAATCACAATGGATATAGACAAGAAAACATTTGTTAAAGAAAAGCTTAAAAACTTCATTTTACATGTAAAAAAAACATTTGGCGAAAAAAACATATTGTTACAAGAATATGCGAAATTTATTGATGTTGAAAATGGTTTTGAGCCATTTATAAATGCACTTTTGCAAATTGGCAAATTATTATATATACCAATGGATGATGAAAAAAAAAAACAGGATAATATGGAGAGAATAACTGCTTTTTTTAAATTCAAAGGTTTAGAAGCAAATGAAGAGGATACTTTCAAATTTCTAAGGTATATAGAGATGTTCTATTTAATTTTTTAGGCCATATTTATTATCATAACATAAAATGGTTAATTTTTTCAAAGAATTAGGAAGTGATATCAAATCCGCAGCTAATTTTATTGGCGATGGGTTTAAAGAAGGTTTTAAAGATATTTCTAATATTGGCTCATCAGCAGAGCATCAAATATCAAATGTTACTGATAAAACATTTGGTTTAGCTGACCATCTCGTTTCAGGCGCAGAAGGCCTTGGAAACAAAGCAATAGGCGGTGTTCAATCAACTATTAGTGGTTTTGAAAATATAATTAGTATACCTCTCATTTTGGTGGCAGGAGGCTTAGCTTTTTTTCTATTAAGCCCTAATTTTAGTAAATCTGTTGAAGTGGGAGGTAGACTTGGTGAACAAGCATTGAAAAATCCGGCAGTAATTGGTATTTAATTTAATAAGCCTCATTTTTTTTGGGGTTATATAAAAAATGAGTTTCTATTCAAATATTATTAACAATCCTCATGTACAAAACAAACATCATCTACCATCTGATTTAAACGCTGAAATCCATAAATTTTCATCGGATGGATTTCCAAAATCTCAAGAATTACGCTTACCTCCAGTAAATAGATTTGCGGTTGTTAGAACCAAGCCACAAAGTGCCATTCAATCAAATTTATTTCAAGATGGTAACGAAATTAGCTTTTACGTTAATTCTGGTTATACTGAAAAAGTGTTTATGGAACTTGAATTTAATGTTGTTAATGCTCCAGTTACTCTTAATTTTGAATGGTGTATTGATCGTATAAATATTGAATCAGGTAATGGTGGTAATCCAATATCAGTTATAAGAAATGAAAATCTTTATCATCAAACATGGCTCTTTAAATCTTATGAACAAACAATAAGAGAAGCTGAAAATAACAACAAATCAAACAATTTAGTTGCACAATCACTACCAATTGGATTTTATAGAAGATATATTGAAATTCCTTGCTTTGTATCAAATTGCCAACCAAAAATCAATGCAATTAAAGGTGGATTATTGTTTAAAGTATATTTTTCAGCAGCTGGTGTAACAGCAGGGCTTACAACAAATGTTAATGTATCATTATGTGATATTTTGTCTTATACACAAGAATTAGCACCACAACATAGTGCACTTGAAAATGAACGTAAAGCAAATAGATTACTTAAACATAGATTTTTAAATCCAATCAGGGCTGCCAATGAAACTATAACAATGAATGCAGGTCAACAATATAACATCAGGTTAACATCATTAAATTCATTATCAGCATATTTAATTTTTCATATCCGCTTAATTTCAAATTCAGTTGATAATTTTAGCAGAATTGATGCTTTTGAACTTCTTGACGAAAATAACGTAATTGTTGGTCTTAAAACCACACATGAACAACATCGCCAATTAATTTCACAAAATATGCCAGGATATTTAGCAACTCTTAATCAAAATATTTATATTGTGCCATTTTGCTTCACTGATTTAGCAAATAGAGGAATACAATCTGGTTTTTACGCAATGTCAACTAAAGAACAATTAAGAATCTATACATCTACTGGCCACGTTAACGGTACTTATCAAGTTAATATTTATTCTTATGATTACAATACACTTATTGTTGATAATGGTGTCGCAATGTTATCCAAATAAATTATGCAAGATTTTTTCAAATACTAAAAATGTACAAGATTATATATACAGATTTAAAATCAAAAACGCAAAAAATCATATGCGAAAGTAATTATCAATTAGATGGAAACGAATTATGTAAAATATCCGCAGAATCATTTGTTCTTGAGCGTGAAGGCAATAAATACTTAACTAAGCCAATTTGGAAAAAACCAGAAATTATTAAGCAAGGTTTCTATATAATTGCAGGTAAAACTGATTTCAACAAGAAATACAAGATTTATCAAAAATTCAGAAATTCTTTGCTTTACACTGGCGAACTCGTTAAAATAGGCTATTTTCAATGTATTTGCGTTAATTCAAAAATAAATGAGATTGAACCAAAAAAAAATGATAATTTTGACCACGCTGATGATTTTAATGATGTTTTGCTTCAAATGAAAAATAATGCAAGATATCTTAAATATTTTCAACTACTTGAAGAATCAAACTAAAATCACCTGCACCTTCAAGAACTTCATCATATTCGTCTTTTAAAACGAATTTAATTGAGTGAATATTAGTATCATGGACTTTAGGACGACTACTAAATTGTGTTCTATTATAAAATGTTATCATTTCGCCACGATTGCTCTGAATTGGTATACAAAATGTAGAATGATAGCCCAAATCATTAACAATATTGCTTGATAAGCTTGATTGAATGAAAATATAACTCTGATATATTTTAGGAGGATGCTCTGATATAAAATTAGTTGCAGGGCCATATATTTTTTTTTTGAACCCTAATAATAAATGAAATCTACCAACTGTTAAATCTAATGTTACTGGTGCTAAAAATGTTAATTCACACTGATTTGTTACTTCATTATATAAAAGTGTTGTACCCACTGGCAAAACTGATAAAATCTCAGTAAAAAGGTCATTTAAGCTATAACAACCACTGGTTATTGAAATTGTGGCCGAATTCAGTAAAAATGTGTTATTTTTAGATGTTACGTTGTAAAACGTGTTTGGCGCTTGAAAATAGCTTAGTTCGGCGCATTTTGCAAAAACTGATTTATTAAGGACAATTTCACAATTTGATGATGATGTATTATTAAAATCTCTTCTATTAACCGAATTAATAACAATATGTGTGCTCATTTTTATGTATCTTAAAAAATGGATGAAGATATTGAAAAAGGTACTGGATGCTTTCCAAATAACAATAAATTGCCTTGCGCCAGATTTATAATAGCCTCAGCTATAAGTTTAACAGCATTTTCTGTTGGTATAACTATGACTATAATGAGTCCAGTGAATTCACCTATGTTACCCTTTTGGACTTCATTAATTACTGGAGCAATATCATATTGGGTTCAACCACCATCAATGAATGATAAAAAATGAGGTATAACTGATTTTTTTTATGAA
>CAYNZJ010000011.1:0-26128 GCA_964401705.1 uncultured Candidatus Saccharibacteria bacterium | reverse complement strand
AAAAACCATTCTATGCTATAGAAATTGAAAATTCGACCATTGCCCAAAATAACCGGGAAGTCTTTCGAACATTATGGCGATTAATTAAATAACCTTGAAAAAACCCTATAATCTGTTAGGATAAGAGTATGTTAGATTATAATGAAATCAAAAAAGGTAAGGTCATAATTTACGAAGATGAACCTTATGTAATACTAGATAACCACGTTGCGCGGACTCAGCAACGTAAGCCTCAAAACCAGGTTAAAATGCGCTCACTTATAAGTGGGCGTGGAGTTAATACTGTTTTCCATGCATCGGACACTGTTGAGGAGGCGGATATTATCAAGCGTCCAATTAAATTCCTTTATTCTAAAGGTAACGAATTTTGGTTTTGTGATATCAAGAACCCCGGAGACCGATTCAAACTGGATGAATCTTTAGTTAGTGAAACTAAAAAATGGCTAAAAGATAATACCGAGGTTGAAGCAATGATATTTGATTTTGATGATGAAGAGCGAACAATTGGAGTCAAACTACCAATTAAAATGGAATTTACAATCAAAGAAGCTCCACCAGCTATCAAAGGTAACAGTGCTAACAGTGGTAATAAACGCGTAACACTGGAAAATGGAACTCAAGTTGAAGTCCCACTATTTATTGAAGAAGGTGAAAAAGTCCGAATCAATACCGATACTGGCGAATATGTAGAGAGAGTTTCTTAGATTAGGTTCTAGTTTCTAGTGACTAGGTTATAGAAAATCACATTTTTGAAATAAAAAAAGACCACCTATATAAACAATAGGTGGTTTTTGTTTTTATTTTACTTCATTCTTTAAATTATGAATGAAGTACTAGGTTTAATTTGTTTGGCTTTTTATTATACAAAACCTCGACTGCTCCATTTTTCGAATTCTGAATAAAAAGCATATCATCTTTACCTGAAAGATTTATAGCTTTTATTACAGAATTCCATACAAAACCGAAACGGGCATCTTTTACTTTTACATACATACCAGCGGTTACATAAAGCCCGGCTTCAACTGTACAACGATCACCCAAAGAAATTCCAATTCCAGAATTTGCTCCAAGTAGGCAATTATCACCTATCGTGATTTTTTCTTTCCCCCCACCAGATAAAGTTCCCATTATTGAAGCTCCGCCCCCAATATCAGAATCGGCTCCAGTGAATACACCAGCAGAAATTCTGCCTTCAATCATGGCAGGTCCTTTACTTCCAGCATTGAAATTAACAAAACCTTCATGCATTACAGTACAACCAGATGGTAAATAGGCACCCATACGAACCCGGCTGGTATCTGCAATCCGAACACCGTCAATAATTGGAGTTCCCCACCACATTGGTGGAAATTTATCAATACACATAGGATGACTGGATAAATCCCCAGAAAGGAGTTTTTTATTCCACTCTTCCGGAGTCATAACCCCACCGTTAGACATATAACAAAGTATCGGCAAAAGCCCAAAGACTCCATCGAGATTGATTTCATTTGGTTTGAAAGCCAAATGGGAAATCATTGCCAGACGGCACGATGCATCAACAAAATCAACGGGTGGCTGTTGTAAAAGATATTGAGTTGGATAAAATAAAAGAAAAACATTTTCGTTTCTTTTTATTGCACCCTGGATAATTTCAAGGTTCAAATGACCTGGCTCATTAAGAAATCCAGAAAAATAAGTTCCAAGTAAAGACTCAGCAATAATAGGGTCAATAATTAAACTTGAAATTTCTTTAATACCTAAATAGATTTTATGAAAATCCATAACCGCACTACAAAATCCAAGATTTTTTGCTGTTTGTTTTTCCCGATCAATGTTAACAGTTTGCCAACGAACGGCAATAAGTTTACCATCTTCATAGAATGGTTGACCGACAGCATACGCGCCTGGCATTGGATAGTTCACTTGAAAATTTTTTGAAAATTCCAAAAATTTTTTTTTGTTTAATTTTTTGTTTACCATGTTTTTAATAATTAAATTGTTTAAGTTAAATTTCCTATTTAAAATACTACTTAAATAAACTCTTGTCAAACATATTTGCTAGTTTTATAAGTCTATGTTTAAATAAGAACAATTATGAAAATTAAAAATATTGACCAATATGAAGGGTCTTCCCTTCTTGAAATACTAAAAATATGTATTATCGAAACTAAACTTCAGCAATATGTACCGTGTATTGAGGCTGAAATTTTAAGACGTTTTAGTGCATTTGACCATAACACCAAAATATTTTCAAAATTTGGTGTGACCCCGGAGACAAACAAAACTTTTAAAGATTTCAAAAAAGAATATCTTTAGAGTTTTTAAGAAAACTACATTTTATGTCGTTTAAATACGGCATTTTTATATGCTATAATTTACCTATGGAACAAAATTATGATCCAAATAATTTAAGTGCTGGACATTGTGTGCCTTGCGAAGGTGGAACTTTGCCGATAGATAAAATAAGCGCAGAGGTTTTGATAAAAAATATTTCTGGATGGACACTATTAGATGATGCAAAAGTAATATCTAAAGAATTTACTTTTCCCGACTTTAAAACAGCATTGGAATTTACTAACAAAGTCGGCGCAATTGCAGAAAATGAAGGCCATCATCCGGATATAAGTCTTGGCTGGGGTAAAGTTAAAATAAGTTTATCCACCCATGCAATTGATGGACTATCTGGTAATGATTTTATATTGGCAGCAAAGATAGATGAAATAAACTTGCAATAAATTAATCATTATGATTATATAGATATATGACTTCCCTATTTACACAAAATCGTCGTCGAACAGACCTTTCCCTAAAGGCTGGTTTTGAGTGTTTGTGTATATAATACTTCTCTCTAAATAATATGAACTTTCAAAAGCGGCCTCCCAGGGGCGCTTTGTTCTTTATACAATTTAAAAACTTAAAATAAGATTAAATAAATCAAAAAAATATTAAACAAATTAAATAATATAAATATGAAAAGAATTAAAAAACCACTCGAAAAAGAAATCCAATTAATTATTGCAAGGCTAATTATGAATCTACAAAAAGATTTATTTCTATCCCAACCTAATCGTACCCATCCTGAGTCTACTGCATTAGAATATGCAAAAAAAACAGGTTTACAGTATGATGATTTGCTAAAGTATTACACTCATCCATGTCCTTTAAATAATGAAAAAGAAGGTGAAATCGCGTTTGAAATTCTTGCTTTTAAAATTAAAGAACAGAACATGACACGAGACCAACTTTATCAACTACATTTTAATGTAGAAGGGCTTATTTCAAACAAAACAATGAATAAATTTTGTGATTTATTTTTTACAAAACAATGAAAAAATTTACATTAAACTTAAAAGTACAAGTAGAGGATGATAAAGAAATAGAAAAAGTTTGCATAGAACTGGAAAAACATTTTCCTAATCATAATTTCCACGCTATTAAAAAGCGAATTATCCCAGACGGATACAAACCTAATCCAAACTATGGACCATAGTAAGTCCAAAATTTAACTTTTCCCTGTATTTATACGGGGATTTTTTATTTAAAAAATCAATAAATCTTTTTTACTTTTGGTAATTTGGATTGGTTTATCGTCAGTTATTAAATACATATCTTCAATTCGGATACCCAATGTATTGGGTATATATATCCCTGGCTCACTAGTTACCATTTGGCCAACCTTAAAAATATCTTTTGATTTAAAAAAAATCATTGGTTTTTCATGAACCTTTTTAGATATCCCATGCCCCAGTGTATGTATAAAATATTGAGCCAAATGTCCAAACCCGGTTTGGACACTTTTATTTTGAGGTCTACTTGGAGGTCGGACCTCCAAGTAGGTAGAATTAGCTAAAAATCCTCGCACGTACGCATCAGGTGCTGATGCTGGAAAACCAGCTTTAAAGTACCTGATAGAGTCATTTTGAGCGTTTAAAACAGTGTTATATAGCTCAATCTCGGTCTTATTGGGTTTACCTATAAAAACCGTCCGGGTCATATCGCTACAATAACCCTGCATCTTGATACCAAAATCAATAATTACAAAACCAGATAATTTAACATCTGTTGGAGTTGGGTGAATATCATTCCCTGCCCGTGGGCCACTGGTAACAATAACTGGGAATGATTCTACTCCGCCTGATTTATGGATTTCATTTTTAATAAAATTTGCTAAATCAAGCTCGGTTTTAATACTCCGATTTGCTAATGGCTTTTTAAGCTGGATGCAGACTTTACTAAAAATCTTATCCCCCACATTCGCACATTTTTTCATTATTTCGATACCATCAGATTTATTCATAAACATAATATAGCATAAAAAAAGACCTACATTAAAAATGCAGGTCTTAATAACCTAATGTAAGGTTAATTTTAGTTACTTGGAGGATCCCATCTCATAATAGAACCACCTCCTTTCTAATGAACAATTTGTATATATTTTCCATTACTTTTATACTAGCACACTAGTACGCTATTATGCAAGGGATTATTGTGGAAAACTTATTCCCTATTAAATACAAAGAAGTCCGACCTATTGCAGGTCGGACTTCTTTTATTCTACCTCTCCTTCACTTCCTCTCCTGTCCAGGAGAGGTTTGGCGGATACAAATTAATATATAATTTGTAACTTTACTTCGCGATAAATGGCAATAACCCCATAAATCGAGCGCGTTTTACTGCTTCTTCCATTTTGCGTTGGTTTTTAGCTGTAAGGTTTGTCTTACGACGTGAAAGCAATCGAGCATTTGGAGCTAAGAACTTTTTTAAAAGCTCTATGTCTTTATAGTCAACATGCTTTAAATTGTTAGATGTAAAAAAATCTTGTTTCATATATTAAAAAGGAATATCTTCTAAATTATTATCTTCGGCTGGATAGTCAATTGGGCCAAAATCATCCATACCATCTTGTGGCATATCGTCCCCATTTGATTGATTAAACGCACTTGGACCAGATACTCCCATTTCACTACCATTACTTGTACGTGGCCCAAATTGGAATCCATCAGTAACTATTTCTGTGCGGTATCTTTTTGTACCATCTGGACCATCCCAACTACGTGTTTGCATTCGGCCATTAATCATCATGATGTTGCCTTTTTTCATAAACTTGGCAATAGTTTCACCTTGGTTACCAAAAGCTACAACATTGTGATAATCGGTTGCTGTTTCTTTTGCCCCTTGTGGGTTTTTCCAAGTACGATTTGTTGCAATAGTAAATGTCGCAACTTTGATACCACTTGGTAATGATTTTAATTCAGGATCACGAGTTAAGTTACCAATAATAAGTGCTTGATTATAGTACATATATTTTATATAAAATTAATTATTTTCTTCTTCTAATGGGACACTCTCTATTATATCATCATTTAATATATCAACATCAAGAATTTCATCTTTAGGTTCATCGATAAGAGCATCGATTTCTTTATCTACCATTGCTACATCTAACTTTTCTTCTTCACCAGATTTACTTGTTCGTTTTTTTGTAGAAACAAAAAGCTTTTTAGGTGCCATTGTATTTTCACGGACAGTTATAATTATAAGTGATCGAAAAACTTCATCAAGGCTGTCGATGAATTTTTTAAATTCTTCAACTGATTGTGTATCAGTTTCAAATTTTATCCAACCAAAATATGCTTTATCATATTTTTGTTTTTTGTTTTTAACACTTGGATGCATTGTATAAGCAAGGGCTATACGTTTTGGCATCTCTTCACTAATAACAATTGCCCCGTACGAGTCGAGAGCATCTTTTATTTTATTAACATACTGTGGTACCTCTTCCTCCGCTAGGGTTGGGATGAGATGGTAGCCAAGCTCGTAGACCTTGACTAGCATGTCTTCTTTATTATTTTGCATGCGCATAATATAGCACAAGTTTTATTAAATTACAAGTATCCAAGAAGTCCAACTTCTTATGTTCGGGAAGTTGGACTTCTATATTCTAAAGACTCTTTTTATGTTATTTAGTATAGATTTTCTAACTATTTCAGGGTCTAGTCCTTTAATTTCAGCAATTTTTTTATAAACATGTTCGACATACTGTGGGTAATTAGTCTGCCCACGATATGGAACAGGGCTAGCAAAAGGAGCATCTGTCTCGGCCATGATATTTTCTAGTGGGATAAATTTAATTACATCATCGTAATCACTGGTAAAAGTTATTGGCCCGTCAAATGACATAGTCCAACCATTTTTTACAATACGTTTTGCAATTTCAATATCCCCTACAAAGAAATGAAAGTTTACGCCTAACTTGGAAGTCCGACTTCCAAGTAATTCTTCCAAAATATCTAGAACGTCTTCATAAGCATTCATACTGTCTTTTGCAGGGCGAGCGTGAATCATTAGGGGTTTGTTTACCTCAAGTGCTAGTTGTAGATGTTTTATGAGAATTTCTTTTTGTCTTTTTATTTCAATTTGTTTTTCATCTTCACTTCCCCCGCCTGCATCAGCTGTACCTGAAGCATTGCGGGCAGGTTTTAATCTAAAATAGTCCAAGCCACATTCCCCTATAGCTACGACTTTATCATTTTTAGCTAATTCTAAATATTTTGCATAGTCAAAAACTTCATCTCTATTGTCATTTGGGTGCTGACCAACTGTAGCCCAAAGTATATCAGGATTCTCATTTGCAAAATCAACTGCTAATTTAGATGTATCATAATCTACTCCCACAGTAATTGTGCTTATACTATGCTGACGCATTGCATTTATAATTTCATCTTTATTCTCTAAAAGTGGCGAAAGATTTAAATGTGAATGGATATCAAAGTAATTTAGGTTCATATTATCTTTTTATGTACCCCCACCTGACCTCACCCTATTTTAGGGGGAGGTCGGGTGAGGGTACTGTAATTATTCCTTTCTTAAAAATAAAGGTGATTCAGGTTTTTTGTTGGCACGAATTAGGGCTTTTAATTTTGTATTGGTTTCCGGCATTACAGGATTTAACATTCTAGCAATAGTGTATAATTTTAAAACAAGGTCACTAATTAACACTTTTCCAAGTTCAGGATTTGTTTTAATAACCTTAAAAGGCTCGGTTTCTTGGATGCTTTTATCCAGCAAACTAATCTCAGACCAAATGTATTCCATGGCTTTGCTTATTTCAAATTGGTCTAAATAATTAAAGAAAACTTCAGGTATAGAATGCTCTGGAATTTCTGGACAGGCATCCAAGTATTTTTCCGAAAGTGTTAAAATACGTGAAGCTAAATTCCCCAGCCCATTTGCTAAATCCGCATTATACGAATTCTTAAACCGTTCCATTGTAAATGGACTATCTTCGAAATTACTAATTTCTTTAAGCAAGAAACATCGGAGTGCATCAGTCCCGTACTCATTAACTATGTCTCTTGGATCTGCAGTATTGCCTAATGTTTTTGACATTTTAACCCCACCATCAGCGGTAATAAACCCATTAACTACAATTTGGTGCGAGTTAGGCACTCCAGCAGCTAACAGCATTGCTTGCCACATTGCTGATTGAAATCGAGTATTGTCTTTACCACAATATTGCGTTGGTGTACCATTTACCCAGTATTTTATAAACTGTTCATTATTTAACAAATCATCTAGTGTATTTATATTATCCGGATTTAACCCAGATGATTTTAAAAATGTTGAAATGTAGTTTGTTAATGCATCAAACCAAACATACATTACATGCTCATCATCCCCCGGTACTGGAACCCCCCAAGACATTTTTGATTTTAAACGAGAAATTGAAAAATCCTGCAACCCTGATTCTATAAAACTACGGATTTCATTAAGTCTAAATTCTGGAGTTACAAAATCTGGATTTTCATTGTAAAAATGAATTAATTTTTCACCAAATTCTGAATATTTAAAAAAGTAATTTTCTTCATTTATTATTTGTAGTGGTATACCTGGATGATCTGGACAAAATCCGTCAACTAAATCTGATTCGGTTTTTTCACTCTCACATCCAACACAATATTTAGCTTCATAATTTTTTTTGTAAATATAGCCATTTTCTTGTACCCGTTGCCAAAAAACTTGAGCTAACTTTTCATGGACTTTGTCAGTTGTACGAATAAAATGAACATCATCAGATATCCCAAAAATTTTTAACTGCTCTTGGAAAACAGTAAAACCAGCATCTACAAATTCTTGAGCGGTCACGCCTTTTTCAACAGATTTTTCATATATTTTAGCTCCATGTTCATCAGTACCAGTATTGAAATACACATCAAAATCTTTGATTTTTTTGTATCTTGCAATTGTATCTGCTCGAATAAATTCCAAAGCATGTCCCATATGAAGGGGAGCATTAACATACGGCAAAGTAGTTGTAATGTAGAAAGACTTATTCATTTTGTTTTTGGATTAGTTGTTATCCTCTGTTAGTTTACGAATTGAGTCTTTTTTGTTTTCAACATCATTCATAATTTCAAGTAAAAATAGTGCTACCGGCATAGCTAAGATAAGCCCCCAAAATCCAGCTAATTTTGCTCCAATAAGTAAAGCTAAGATTACCATAAGCGGAGAAATCCCTGTCATTTTTTTGTTGATCAAAGGAACCAAAACATAACCTTCTAATTGCTGAAGTAAAAAGTAAAATAAGATAACAATAAGACCTAACTCAACTCCACCAGAACTAAATCCAGCCAAAGATGCCGGCACTGTTGCAAAAATCATACCAAATGGAATAAGTTCACAAACCAAGGTAAGCAGTGACAAAATTAAAGCATAAGGAACATTTAATAAAGATAAAACCGCAAAAGTAATAACTGCTATTAGCAAAGCTAAAAGCATTTGGCCTCGCATCCATAAAGCAATTTTACGAGAAGAACGATGCCATAAACCAACAACATAATTTTCATATTTTATTGGGGTTACCAACTTTAAGAAACCTTCGATACCACCTTCTTGAATTGAAAGATAAAAAGATAAAACAAATATCAAAACAAGGTTTGCTAAACTACCGAACAATGTTTGGACTATTCCATAAAATGCTCCTGATACACTTGTGATTAAGGCTTTGGTACTACTAGCAACTTGCGAAACAGGAACTTCCCCACCAATAGTTTTAACAAATGAATCTATATTTTTAATTAAGTTGGGATCAATTATTGTTTGCAATTTATCTTGAGGGATATATTTACTAAGACTATTTAATGCATGGGTTAATTCATTAAACAAAGTCGGAACAACCGCATAAACAAGTGCCGCTAAACCAATAATTAAAAATATAAAAACAGTTATAACTGTTAATGTTCTAGGGATTTTATATTTTTTAAGTTTATCCGCAACAGCATCAATAAAAGTTGCAATCACAATCGAAACCAATAGTAGGAATAAAATATCTTTAATCTTAAAAAGCAAAAAACCGAGCACAATAAAAAGTATAACTCGTAAAATAGTGTTAGTTGTTACAGTAACATTGATTGATTTAGAATCGTTTATCATGTAATTTATTATACCACAATAAACCAAAAAAATCTAAACCAGAGACTTGTAGATTTTGGAAGATAATTTAATGCTGTCACTAGGCCCAATAAGCCCTATATACAGGTTATCAACGTTAAAGATATCCTTAGCAATATTTGCGATATCTGTTTCTTTGATTGATTCTATTTCTTTTATTTTTTGGTCTATAGTTTTGACATCTTTGTCTAGCAATAATTGTGAGCCATAAAAATATGCCCGAGCATCACTAGATTCTAAGCCCAATTTACTCATTCCAATTAAATAATTTTTAACTTTTTGTAATTCTATTTTACTTATTTTTTCTATTTTAATTTTTCTACATTCTCCAAGGATTTTCCCAATTACCATATCAACTTTGTCTTTTGTTATACCACTAGAAATTAAAAATCGTCCAGAATGAGTGCGCAGACTTTGCCCAGCGGAAACATAATAACAAACCCCCAGCTCTTCACGTAATAATTGAAATAACCTTGAGCTCATACCTTGACCCAAGACTCCAGCAAGTAATCGAGCTTTTTTATTTTTAGTATCCCCTTTGGGATACCCAGCAAAGCCAATAATTGCATGGACTTGATCGGTGTCTTTATTAATATTTAAAATTTTATTTTTAGTTTTTTCAAATTTAACTTTTTTTATTTTTTTTCCTCCAGCTGTCGGATTTCCACCAGTAAAATCTTTAAAGTATTTTTCAACTTCTTTATTTACATCGGTATTTTTTACTGGACCAGCAATAATTATTACAGTATTACCTGGATTATATTGCCTATTATGATATTCCACAAAATTATCCCGAGTAAAAGACATTACAGATTCTTTATTACCAATTATAGGAAGCCCAACAGGATTATTGCCGTACATAAATTTTTCAAACCTCTCAGCAATAACATTTTGAGGCATGTCTTCATACATATTTATTTCCTCGATAATTACACCTTTTTCTTTTTCTATTTCATCTTTTGGAAAAGTGGAATTTAAATAAACATCGGCAATAATGTCCACAAATTTTTTCCAATGTTTTGCATCTCCTTTGGCATAATAACCTGTGATTTCATGATCGGTAAAGGCATTGGTTTCCGCCCCCAAATTATCCAGCTCCATCAGTATATTGTGGGCGCTAGGGCGCTTGGTGGTGCCTTTGAAACACATATGTTCTAAAAAGTGAGATATTCCGGCCTCAAAAGGCAGTTCGTAATCTGACCCAGTATTGACCAAAGTCAGGACGGTTACTGTTTCGGACTGTGGCAATGGCACGGTCAAAACCCGCATTCCATTTTTTAAGCTATGTAATTGAAATTCCTTTTGCATATGGGGATTATAGCATAAATAACTAAACCTCTCCCCGACCCCTCTCCTTGCAAAGGTAGAGGGGTTCGCTACAAAAAATAGCAACTTATTTTAATTATTTGACATAATTTCATAAAAAATGTATTTTAAAAAGAAAATATGAAAGTCTTAGTTATAGTAAAAAATGACCAATATGAATTAATAAAACAGCAAATTGAAAGATTAAAAGATCAAAAATTTGAAATTTATAAATTTAAGCCAAAATCCCAGAAAAAAGAAACAGCTATTCTTGAATTAGAAGAATTATGTAAAAAAGAAGATTTTAGTATAGCATTAATTGGTTATTCTTTATTTTGGGGTAAATTAACCGGTGATATGTTTATTGAGATATTAAAAAAATACAAAGTTCCATATGTTTTATCAAAAAATTAAATTATGGAATCATCCCTGAGATGTTTCTAACTACTAAAGATTTTACAGATTCTTGTGAATAAACCCCAATCTAAGATTTGGGGATTTTTATTACATAAAATATCTTACTATCGCGATAAGGGTAACGGTTATCCAAAATAATTCCAAAAATACATTTGAATAGTTTTTATCCGCATATACCCGCACACCTAAAAATACTCCAGCTAATAAATTGGGAATAAGATAATATAAAGAATCCGCAGTAACTACACCAAAAACATTAAGCATATATGTAGCCATTAATAGCCCAGTCCCCGCCCAGCCAATAAGTTTGATAAGATTCATACAATTAAAAATTACTAATAATAGATACACCAAAAATCATAATAACAAAAGCTGTAATTTTAACTAATAAATTCTTTTTACTAAATGATTCATTAAAATAATTTGGCAAAGTTTTGGTTAAAATAAAACCAAGAATAATTACAACTACTGGTTGAAAACCATTTATAGTTTGAACCAAAGCAATTGGAACTTTTAAAGAAACAAAAGAAATAATGGTTAGCCCCACAATCGACATTATTTCGGTAAAAGTTCCTAAAAACAATACCAGACCGGCACTACCTTTTACTGCATTATTAAAACTTTTTCGATAATAAGGAATTACATATAAAACAATCCCACACAATGCCATCCCAACATAAACCCAAAAACCTGTTGACCAAAAAGATTGTTCTAATGATACAAATTTAAATAAAAAAACATGGAAAGCCGTCATAAATGATGAAAGCAACATCAACAATAATGTTTTTCTTTTTATTTTCCATTTACCATTGATAGACTCAAGCATTACAATAAAAGATCCGATTAATATAAGCACTGCCCCAAAAATTGCATGGGCTCCAAATTTTTCATTTAAAAAAAGTGAACCAAGTATAAAACCAAAAATTGGTATAGTTTGATAAACCATAGAGACTCTTGACGCATCATCTATTTCAAGAGCTTTACAATATGGCATAAATGCAGTTACAAAGATAAACCCATTTATAATAGCAATGAATTTATAAAAATTACTAATCTGAGTAATTTGTGATGGATGTATAATTACAATAAATAAAGCCATTACAAACCCAGCAAAACCTGTAGTAATTACGGCAGATTCTCCAAAGCCTTTAAAGAATTTAGAAATTACAGCTTTATCAATAAAATTAACCATTGACCAAAGCAATGTTGGAATAAGTGCCAGTAATATCCATGTCATACAAAAATTATAGCACAAATGATATAATCAGTTTATGAAAATTTCGGTATTAATTATTGCCCATAATGAAGAAGAGTGGATAAAAAGGTGTATAGAAAGCATCTTAAATCAAACTCAAAAACCCGATGAGATAGTTTTAATTGCTCACAATTGTACTGATGGGACTATTAAAATTGCACAAAATTATCCTGAAATTAAACTAATCGAATATAATGGACCAGTTGGTATGCCTTATGCTCGAATAAAAGGCTTTGAAAATGTAACTGGTGACATAATCTGTTGTACCGATGGCGACGCTTGGGCTGATAAAAATTGGATTAAAAATATTATTAAACCATTAATACTAAATCCTGAAAATACAATTGTTGGTGGACGTTTAATAATGAATAATAATTTATTTTGGAGATTTTTAATGTTTTCGCAATTTTTTAGAAGAAAATTTATAAAAGATGAAGAGTCTCAATTTGCATCTGGGGCAAATTTTGCATGCCGAAAGATTGATTATGAAAAAGTTGGTGGATTGGAACCAATAATAAAGCTAAAGCAAGATTTAAATTTATATTTTTGGGCAGAAGATTATTATTTATCAAAATCATTACAGCAAATTGGTAAATTTGATATTATTTGGAATGCTATAGTTTATACTAAAATGTCACCCGAGCAAGAAAAAATAAAAGACCAAGCCAGTTTAAATAAAAAATGGCATCATGATAATTTAAAAATCATGGAGTATTTTAAAAACAAAAATTCTTAATACCCACTATCTGTATCTTCTTCGTCATCATCTGATGAAGCAGTGTCAGTATCTTGGTCCCCTTTTTCTAATTCTTCTTCATCTAGATTATCCAAATAACTATCTTCAAATTTCATACTATTTAAATTTAGCTTGTAAATAATTAACTAATTCACTAACTGGGATTCTTTCCTGCTCCATTGTATCGCGGTCTCTTACGGTTACGGCATTATCGTTGATACTATCAAAATCATAAGTAATACAATATGGTGTACCAATTTCATCTTGACGACGATATCTTTTACCAATGCTTTGCGTCTCATCATATTGACACATAAAATAATCCGACAAGTCTTGAAATAGTTTATTAGCTGGTGTAGATAATTCTTCTTTTTTAGAAAGTGGAAGAATTGCAACTTGGATAGGTGCAATATTTTTAGGGATTTTTAAAACAATTCTAGTCTCGTCACCTACGGCTTCTTCGGTATAGCTTTGGCAAAGTACAGCTAAAAATAATCGCCCAACACCAATACTGGATTCTATAATATGTGGGATAAAATGCTCTTTTGTTTCTTCATCAAAATATTCTAATTTTTGACCACTATGATTTTGATGCTGAGTTAAATCATAATTCCCCCGGGCATGAATACCTTCTAATTCTTTAAAACCAAAAGGATATTTGAATTCAATGTCATAAGCTTCTTTAGCATAAAAAACCAAATTATCATGTTTGTGCCATTTTAAATTCTCGGGCTTTAAACCAAGTGAAATTAAAGCATCCCAGCGGTATTGTTTGAGTTTTTCATATTCAGACATTTCAATATCTGGTTTTACAAAATATTGCATTTCCATTTGTTCAAATTCACGAGTTCGGAAAATAAATTGTCTGGCTGCAATTTCATTACGAAAAGCTTTACCAATTTGTGCTATTCCAAAAGGCATTTTTACATTTGTAGTATCAAAAACATTTTTATAGTTTACATAAATACCTTGGCAAGTCTCACCACGAAGGTACACTGGTTCATCGTTATTATCGGTAAAGTTCCCCAGATTTGATTCAACTAACAAATTAAATTTTTTAGCAGGAGTATAATCATCGATGTTAATTCCTTTTTCTTTTAAAGCATCTTTATTAGAAACAAGTAAATTATTGATTTCATCAATGCTCATTTTTTCATCAGCAATAACACCAATGTCTTCTAGTATATGATCAGCTCGGACTCTTTCATGAGTTTTTTTATTTTCCATTAATGGGTCAGAAAACCCACCAACATGCCCTGACGCCATCCAGATTTTAGGTGACATAAAAATGGAGCTATCCAGTCCAACAATGTCTTGCCTTTTTTGAACCATGATTTTCCACCAATGGTTTTTTATATTATTAGCCAGTAGCACCCCCATTGGGCCATAGTCGTATACCCCACCAAAACCTCCATAAATTTCACTAGACGGATACACAAAACCACGCCTTTTAGTAAGGTTAATTATCTTTTCAAATAAATCTGTATTTTCTTCCATTTTGGTATTTTAGCACAAAATATAATATTACTGAACAACAACAGCATCTTTAGAAGATCCGTTGGTTAATCGAGTTGTTATATTATTAAACACTGCTTTTACGTCTTTATTTGAGAATAAATCAGTCCCAGTAAAACGAATATTTTGTAACAATTCTGGGGATGAATCAATTTGGGAAAGAGATGGAGAAATAGATACTTGAATAGCGGCATTTCTTTCGGCTGAATTATTACCGGCACCACTAGCAATATTACCTAAAGTCCAAACGATTTCTCTTGTGTCTGGGTTATATGTGACTTTTTCATTTTTAGTAACCTTGCCAACCCATTTAACATAAAATGGTAATTTAGCAGTTAATTTACCACCTGTTATATCATTATGAGTATTGTTTACTGATAAACTAATTTGATAAACTGTTTCGGATTCAACTTTTGGTGGAAGTTCCCCCGAGGCAAAAATATTTTCAACTTTGATTGATGGTTCGGTTGTTATTCTAACAGCACCAGTTTCAATATTTTCTAAATTTTGAACAACATTACTGCCATCATCTCTTATTCCAGAAAAAGATAATGATAGATTCACAACTGGCTCTTTGACTACTGATGGGGCATCGATATTTTTAGGTAAAACTCGAAAAGTAAAAGCCAAACGACCCTCTTTACCGGCAGGAATTACTGCTAGTTCTGGATTAATATTTTTATCCCAAATTAATTCATTTTTTGCAGAATTATAAAACCCTTCATAAGGCAAAATAGATCCTTCGTCTAATGCAGAACCAGAAACATTAATTCTAAAAACAGGATCAAAAACTGATACATTCCCTCGGTTACGATAAACTAATTCTCCTTGAACATAACTATCCGGAGGAACAGCAATGATTTTAGCCTTCTCGTTACCAAGTAAAAGGTATGCATCTAGTATTGGTCTATTTAGCGACACGACATGTGTTCTTGAAACATAACTAGTTTTGATGTCTGTACCTGATGATTCACTAGGTACTCCGGCAAAAAATCTAAAAGATCTTTCATCACCTTCTTGGGAACTAAATCTCCCGGTTACAGTAATATCTTCATAGTCCCCTTCTTTTTGGGTTTTTAGTGCCCAAGTTCCAACATTAAATGTTGGTTGACGTGAGACCGACTCTACTGAAAAATCTCTTGGGAAAACTATTGAAACCAAAGCTCCTACTGGTAAAGTCTTAGTATTTTGAGTTATTCGTAATCGCAATGTATATAACTGACTTGGAGAAATTTCTTTAGGGGCATCAACTTCAAGAATTATTGGTGAACTAGAAATTGTTAGTTCTGTATTTGCAATTTTTGTGTAACTTAAAGATGAATCAGGTAAACTATATTCCATGGTTGATTTTATTTTTTTAGTACTACCTTGTTCCCCATAAAGAATAACGGAAATATTTTTATTAACCTTTGCACCGGCTGGAATGTCTGGTAAATCAATCCGGACACGATCAAAATCATCTCTTGATTCTTCAATACTACCCCGTGGATATTCAACTTCAACATGAACATTTTTTAATGCTGTATTATTACGATTTACAACACTGATGGAAATAGGCAATGATTCTCCCCCTCTGGTAAAAGGAGCTGTCTCCATAGAAATATCAATATGCTTCGAAATAAAATCCTCGCGTGATTCTGAAAAAAATAAACGATACCCTGTATAAACAATGGCTAATCCTAAAACTAAAAGAGAAGCTAAAAAAAATCTTTTTGCTAATGATGAGCGATGATTGATTTTATCTTTATTTATATTATTTTCCAAAGAAAAAGGCTTGCGTAATTTAAATGACGTACCTTCTAAAGGATGTTGTTTTAATTTAGGGCCAACAGAAGAAGTACTGTACAGTTTGTTTTCTTCTTGCTCTATAAAATCAGATTCATTTTCATCACTAATTTTCATAGATCTATTATATCATATTTGCTAAACCATTTTCAGTTAATATATTTTCATATTCTTTAACTAAAGATGCTTCATTTATTTTTAAATTAAATTCATTAAATTTAGCTAAATCAAAAACAGAATCATCTAATCTGTGATACCCTAAGATAGCTAATAATCTTAATGCTGTTTCGTAAAATATTTTATTACTATTATCTTTTAATATTAGATTATTTTCCAAATATTTACCAAGATGAACAAATAGTAAAAAAGATTCATAATGAGGCACATTATCCGGTAGTAACCCCATAAATAATTTAGAAATCCTTGAAAGAATAAAATACGATTCTTTTTTGTGAATTAAAAACCCAGAAGTATTGCTCCGAGCGCGAATAAGCCTGTATCCTGTTTTACCGTGGACAATATCAATGGAAATATTACAAAACCGATTTATAAATCCACGCATTTTTGACCCTGGTCTTTGGGTTCCTATTGCAGTAATATTTATAATTCCATATTCTTTAGAAAAAAAAGTAAACTTTTTATCCCATTCTTTATGGTTCCAAACATCAAGCACTATCCCCGATACTGTATATACATCATATGCCATAGTTTAATTATATCAAAAAATATTTTTATTTATTAACACTTTTCTATATTAATTTTATAAACTTGTCCGTCAATATTTATTTCATTTTCGCCACCTATAAATTCAATATCTTCAATTTGCACGGTCTTTTTCAAATCATCAGTAAACCCATCCAGTAAATCTTTACTATTTTCTGAAATCTTTAAATTAATCATATCATCTGGTGTTAAGCCGGTTTCTTTACGCAAATCTTGAAGCGCACGCACCAGTTCACGATAATTCCCCTCGCGTTTTAATTCAGGAGTGATAATGGTATCATAGGCAAATTCAGTACCAATTAAAATATTTTTAACGTTTAATTCATCTTTAATGATTTCAAAATAATTACTTGAAAGCTCTCCCACTATTGTAAATGAAGCCAGTGGTTGTTTAACGGCAATATTTAATTTTTTACGCAGTGCATTACCTTCAGTACAAACATCGCGGACTTTTTGCATTTCAACTAACACCTGTTCGCTAGAAACTAGAACTTGCGCTTTTGGCCATTCAGCTAAGTGTACAGACAATACATCATCATTTGTTTTTAACTTTTGCCAAATGTCATCTGCGGAAAATGGCGCAAATGGAGCCAATAATTTAGCTGTAGTTTTTAATACATAATACAATGTCTTTTTAGCATCAACGTCGCCGTCTTTTAATCGGTCACGTGAACGACGCAAATACCAAGTCGACAAGTCACCGATGAATTCACGCATTTCGCGCACTGGTTCAAGCAATTTATAACCATCTAAATTATTAGTCATGCTTAAAACAAGCTCATTTAATTTAGCTAATATCCATTGATCTAAAACATTATCTCCGTTTGGGATATTATTATTTTCTAAACCTTTATCACGATACAAATCATAAAAAGATAGTACATTGTAAAGTAATGTTAAAATTTTACCTTCAGTTTCTTTTACAGTCTTTTCATCAAAATTTTTACTGTCCCCTGGTTGATTAACTGAATACATCCACAAACGAAGTGTATCTGCACCATATTTATCCATCATGCTCCATGGCTCGACAATATTACCAATTGATTTAGACATTTTTTTACCATTTGCGTCTAATAAGTGACCCAAACAAATAACATTTTTATAAGCTTTACCTTTGCCGGTTAGTGCACCAACAGCATGCAGAGTGTAGAACCACCCACGAGTTTGATCGATTGCTTCTGAAATAAAATCAGCAGGATAATCCAAGTCATCTTTAGTAAATACTTTTTCAAGTATGTTTTTATCTTTAAACATAAAGTGGTCCTGAGCAAAAGGCATGGCTCCGGAATCAAACCAAACATCCATAACTTCTTTTGTACGATGATATTCAATACCATCTTTTTCTAAGACAACATCGTCGATAAATGGCCGGTGTGGGTCCAGTTCATAATTTGGGTTATGTGGCAGTGGCGTAAATTCTAATTCTTTCCATTCGGCATTTTTAGGATAATAAAGTTCCTCGACATCATTTGGAGTCTCGTTTACTGGTATACCCATTGCGCCAATTTTCATATTTAGAATTGGACTACCATGAGAAAGAATCAAAATATTTTTACCTTGATATTTTTGCTCGATTTCATACAAAAATCCCATCATGCGATTTTTAACATCTTGATAGTTCTCACCATGTTCATTTTTAATGGTATAACGGTTTTTATAAACTGGGAAAAGCCCCAAAAATTCATCCAAATGTTTACCTTGATAAATATCTCCTGGATTTATTTCGCGCAATCTTTCATCAAATATAATTTGCGATTTATCATAACCAATAGTTTCCGCTACTAATTCGGCGGTCATCTTGGTTCGAAGAAGCGGTGAGCAAATTATAAGATCAATATTTTTATCTTTTAAACCAATTGCAGAATCTTTAACTTGATCGATACCTTTATCAGTTAGTTTAACTGTACTTGTTATAACAGAATCCCAAATACTTTTTATATTATTTTCAGCTTCACCATGACGCATTAAGAAATATTTATTCCCTGATTTTTTGGTATATTTTTTAAGAGTATCAAAAGAATCAACTACAATTTTATTACCATCACTAGATAGCCAAATAGGTAGTGGTGTACCCCAATAACGCTCACGTGAAATTGCCCAGTCTTTAATACCAACTAACCATTCCCCGAATCGGCCCGCACGGATATGTTCTGGCTCCCAGTTTATAGTTTCATTTTCGTGAACCATTTTATCGCGAAGTTGTGACATAGCAATATACCAAGAATCCCGTGCGTAATATATAAGAGGAATTTTACATCGCCAACAATGTGGGTAGCTGTGTTCGTATTTTTCTTTTTTAAATAAAAGCCCGCGATGTGCTAAATCTTTAATTATATCAATTGCAACTTCTTCATCTTTAACAAATCGTCCTTGCAGAAAATCAGTACCGTTAACAAAATGCCCAGTCTCATCAACTGTATGAAATTTAGGTAGACCAACATCTGTCCCTAATGCAAAATCATCTTGCCCATACATAACAGCTGTATGAACTATTCCAGTACCGTCAGTTGTGGTTACAAAATCAGCTACATAAACCTTGTAAGCTTTTTGTATCTTCTCGGATTCAGACCCTGTGATTATATTTTTTAAATATGGGTAAAGTGGTTCGTATTCAAGACCAACAAGATCTGAGCCTTTTACTACTTCGCGTGTTCTTACAACCATTTTCCCAAACAATGAACCAAAATCATCATCACCAAAAGCTTGATCGATTATATCTTTTGCAACCCAACCATGTTCAGTTAAATTTTCATCTAGATCAGATCCGAAATTTATTTTTTCATATGTAATTTTATCACCAACAGCAAGCCCAACATTACCTGGTAGTGTCCATGGTGTTGTAGTCCATGCAAGTAAGTATGTGTTTTCTTGGCCTACTATTTTAAACTTGGCATATACTGATAAATCTTTTACATCTTGGTATCCTTGAGCTAATTCATGCGACGAAAGCCCGGTGCCACATCGTGGGCACCATGGTACGACTTTGTAATCTTTATAAAGTAAATTTTGTTCATTAACATGCCCAACAATACTCCATAATGATTCAATATAATTTGTATCAAAAGTATAGTACGCCTTTTCTTTATCAACCCAATAACCAATACGGTCGGTAAATTTTTCCCATTCGCCGATGTATTCAAAAACACTGTCTTTACATTCTTTGTTAAACTGAGCAACACCATATTGCTCGATTTCTTTTTTCGAAGTTAGACATAACTTTTTTTCAATTTGTAATTCTACCGGCAAGCCATGAGTATCCCACCCAGCGCGACGCGGTACATTAAAACCTTGCATTGTTTTATAACGTGGAATAACATCTTTAAAAGCTCGAGCTTCTAAATGATGCAATGCTGGTTTAGCATTCGCAGTTGGAGGACCTTCAAAGAAAACAAACTTTTTACCATCTTTATTTTTCTCTAAAGTTTTTTCAAAAATTTGATTATCTTTCCAAAACTGTAAAACCGACTCTTCACGAAGAGCTGATGCTGATTTGTTTGATGTATTTTTTTCTTCTTCCATATTACATAAATTAAAATAATAACTTTGAAAAATATCCGAGGATCCTTTGGCTGTGGATTTTTGAAAAGTAATTATTTTAATTAAAAAATTAATTCTTTATTAATAAAAAAACTCGTCCACATACAACAAAAAATTGTTATATAAGGACGAGCTTCTACCGACTATGCATAAAGCTTAGTCGAGTCAACGCGTGGTACCACCTTAATTACTTCTCATTTACTGGGTTCTATTTATCACGCCGTAGTTTTAACAAAGGCGGACTTTCTTCCCAAAGCTTTATCTACCAGCTGGTAGATAGGATTTGATAGATCCTATTGCTTGTACCCTTATATTACCCTATTTATAAAGAGATGTAAACAAACAAAAATACCTCGTTTTACCGAGGTATTTTATTTATATTTTAAAGACTTGTTGGTTCAGTTGATGTTGGAGCTTGTTCGGAATATTTCTCTGCACCAGAACATTTTTTAATTTCAGTGTTAAATGTAGACCAAGCAGTTTTGCGAGCAGTACGAAGTGTATCGTGAGCTGACTTCATGCTTGAGCGGTATGTTGTTTCTGCTGTTTTACGAGCTGTTTGACGATCTTTAGCAACAGTTATTCCCCATGCTGAAACTAAACCAGTTTTACGAGCTTCAAGTGCTGATTTTGCAGAAGCTGAAAATGTATCAAGAGCTGTAATTAAAGATGCTTCACGGGCTCCTACTGCAGTTTGAGCACAAGCAGTATCTAAAGCTTTAGCTTCTTCTTTCTTTACCTCTTTTAATTCTTTTTTAATTTCTTTTCCAGCTTGTTTTAGTTTTGCTTCAGCTTCACGTTTTTGACGAAGCATCACTTCTTGTTTATACATCTCATTTTTAGATGTAGAATCATTATTTGTAGTCTCTGCAAAAACTGGAACATAAGCAAACACTGCAATCAACGTTATAGTTAGTACCTTTTTCATAATTTTAATTTAAATACAATTAACTTGTAATAAAAATATTATAGCATATTTACTGACGTCCAGTACTGCCAAATGCGCCAGTACCCCTATCAGAATCACTCAGATTATCCACAATTTCAAGCTCTGCAATGGCTATTGGGTAAATTATAAGCTGACTAACTTTATCCCCAGCTTCTACTGTATAAGGAACGTCAGATAGATTAATTAAAAGTGTATTATATTCACCCCGATACCCTGCATCAAAAACCCCACCCATGGTATGGAGTCCAGAATTTGAAATACTGCTTTTGTCTTTTACAATTGCGGCATAACCAGTATCAAATTCCATTGCAAACCCATGCCAAAATCGATATTGCTCACCTGGATTAATGGTAACTGTTTCCATAGAATATAAATCCATACCCACATCCCCCGGCTTGGCATAATTGGGTAATTTTACATCATCTTTTAATTTTTTAATCTTTATTTGCATAAATATTATTTCTTAATAATTTTTTTAATATTATTGTAAACCTCTTCGTGAATATCTTCACGACTGCGGATAGTATTTTTGTCAGCACAATCAATTTTGATAAAGTTTTTTAATTTGATAGCTAACCACATTGCGCTTTTGCGAGAATTTATTAAAAAATCTTTGTCAGATTCATGAACATCTTTTTTGTTTTTTAAATAAGACCGTTTTGTTTTGCGGTTACGCTCGTCGATTAATTCTAAAATATTTTTAATTGGCAAACTAAGATATAGAACAATATCTGGACGCGGAATTTTAAAAACTTTATATTCCATCTCATCGAGCCATTCTAAATAATCTTCTCTTTTTTTAGTATTAGATATTTTACCGCCTTGATGGATTTGGTTTGCACTAACATAACGATTAGCCAGCACAATGTAGCCAGATTCTAAATGTTTACGAATATCACTTGATGATTCAAATCTATCCGCTGCATAAAGAACTGAAGCAATTTTAGGATGAACTTTTAAAAAGTTATAATATTGCTCAGATAAACAATGCCCAATAAATTTACCAAAGAAATTATTGTAATATTCTGGAAAATCAACAACTTTTGTTTTATAGCCTTCTTTTTTAAGCCGTTTAGCTAAAAGCTCGATTTGGGTTGATTTACCGGACCCATCAGTCCCGTCAATTACAATTAATTTTCCTTTTGTTTTTTTCATAAAAAATTATAAACCTAATTCATTAATTGCTAGTTGGATATCATTAGCTATTTCAGCTTTAAAGTTAAAACTTTTACCAGTCTTAGGATGATTAAATGTTATTTCATATGAATGCAGTGCTTGGCGTTTAAGACCGAGCATTTCTGGAATATACGGTGCGTATAAAGAGTCCCCAATTATTGGGTGTTGGATATATTGCATATGTACACGGATTTGATGAGTACGCCCAGTTTGCGGATAAACATCAACCAAAGAAACACTATAATTTTGCCCATCAGGACCAACAACCTTTGCATCACCGCTAACAGTATATAAAGTTAAAGATTCTCTCTTTTCACCACGAGCATGAACCCCAGCGGCCCATTTACGAATGTCTTGATTAGACCGACCAATTGGTTCTTCTACTTTACCTCGAGTATGCCGAAAACTTCCAAAAACAAGAGCAATGTAATGTTTTTTAACTTTATGGTCATGGAATTGAGTTTTAAGACTTGAATATGCATCTTGATTTTTAGCCAAAACCATTACCCCGCTAGTATCGCGATCAAGCCGGTGGACTATCCCTGGTCGCATAATAATTTCTCCAGAGTCAACAGTTAAAGGCTCACCGACAAATTTCATATCGGGTCTTTCTTGGAGAATCATTTCAGATAAAGTATTAAAATTATTCTTACCATCAGGGTGAACAGTTAACCCGGCGGGTTTATTAATTACCAAAATATCATCATCTTCGTAAATTATTAGGTCGGAAAGTTTAAACATATTTAAATAATACACTAAAATATCCACTTTTCATAACTTTGACAAAATCCCCTATTTTTGGTTAAATACAACAAATTGAAATTATGGATAAAGATAAAAAAATCGTGCCATCGAGCACAAAAGCCGTAAGCCAAATATTAAAACTGGCTAAAAAAGCTTTGGAAACCCCAAATTATTGGGACACCGAAGAAATTAAAATTGCCACCCAGTTTGCTAAAGACTGCCCAGAGGTGGACAGAATTTGCATCTTTAAGCCCAATTGGAGTAAGGGTAATTCTTTAGCTGTGGGATTGTTCCACAGAGAAGAAATAGTTCATTCCTATGCCAAAAAAGGTGGCATAATTGAGATTATAAATACAAAAAGCCGATAATCGGCAAAAAATATTTAACTTCCTTGTAGTAATACAAGGAAGTTTTTATTTATTTTTTATCCAGACTTTTTTAATAAAAGGTAATGATTGAGTTGAAAGTATAAACCCCACAACTGGAACAAAAGCATTAAGCCAAATATTTGGTGCTTTGATTATATACAAAACAAAAACTGCAACAAAATAAGTTATCAAGCTAATACTAAAAATCCGAGCAAGGCTACCTTCCCATGCTTTATCAAGCTCGACTCTTCTATTCCGATCTTCAATATTCTGTATTCTTTGTTCGATATTTTCCATACTATATTACTTCTTGCTGATAACAGGATTCACAATAAACTATTTCTGGGCGTTCAGGGGCATAGTTTGTAGTAATTTGTTTATTACAATGGGCACAATTTCTACCCCAAAATTTAATTGGTCCGCGTTTTAAAATACGGTCATGATGTCTACAATAAAAACATTTTCTAGGTACTGGTAATACCATTCGTTTATAGAAAAATAATTCTTGATTAGTGATTTTATAATTTCTCTCACAATCTATACATTTTAAAATTTCATTGGTTATAGAATCATCCACATTATTTATATGGTCAGGAATATCATTGGGCTGTATTGTTTCTCTACCTTTTGTCATTTGAATATCATCTTCCCAGCGGAAACCTTGTGCAATGGCTTCTTCTCTAGTCATTGGCATATTGTCTTGGGCTATTGTTTCATTATACGCAAAAGGAGCCAATTCTTGGGGCATCATAAGCCCATATAAACTCTGTTCAGTTAGTTCTTTGATTATGATTTCTTTTAATTTTTCATATTCTTCTTTTTCGTATTCTTTATTAAAAATTGAATATTTACCATTTTTTAAAGCATCACATCCTATACAATCCTGACAATTTGAAACATAAAAACTATATAAAATATCCCTAGAATTTTCTGCACCATAAGTCCCAATTATATTACTAGAAAAACCAGTGGCGACTACTTCTAGTAATCTTTCTGATTTTGTACCATAGCCAGTTGTACCTAAACAATCTTTAACTTCTTTAGAGGCAAAAATATATCTAGAATCTTCAGATTTTGAAATTTCAAAACCATGTTTTATATTTTTACATTCGAACAAATAATCCCCAACCGAATCAACAGTTTTAATGTTATTATTTTCACGTCTTGGGAATTGTAAGGAAAATTCATAAAACTTTTTACGCATTTCCTCCATTTTTCCATAACTTCCTATCACCGAATCTAATCTATTTTTATACTCTTCTCGTGATAATTGTTCATTAAACCAACAGTTACTTTTATTACGTAAATTTATACAACCAAAACAATTAGTTAGCCCACTACCATTTAATATAAAAAATGAATCAACGCACCCAATTATATTTTGACCATAAATAACACCAGCTGATTGTTGTACATTAACACATTCATAACATTTTTCCATATCTACCCCAAAATAAAGATCAGAGGATTCTCTACCGTTTTTAATACCACGTGAATACATTAATTCTTCAGCAGGGCTAGTATTAAAAACTAAATAACAATTTTTACAACCACTAGCCATATTTACATATTCACTATTTATATTTTCACCGTCACCTTTAGAAATATAGGTTGCGATTTTAGGAACCTTTATCAAAAAATCTTTCATTTGTGATAAAAATGGTTTTGATTCATCGTAGTCGGTTGCATAATCTTTGGGATTCCATTTCTCAGAATAAAAACAGTTGTAGCAGTATATTTTATAAGGTGATTTTGGGTTATACATTGTGATAATATTTTTATCACATAAATCACATTTTTGACCTGAATAAAGTGTTGTTTCATTTCGAAACATTGCGCGCATTTTAAATCGGCAATCTGGGCAAACATTCGGATTTGGAACCTTCATTTTCCCATAAAAAGAAATTTCGTCTGCATCTATATTAAATACACTACTGCATTTGGTACATTGTTTAGTCTCCATATATTCAAACTATACCACAATATATAGTAAAAACCAGCTAAAATAGCTGGTTTAAACGAAGCCAAATGTCTTTTTGGAAATGTCTGGTGAGCCAACCCCTGCCTACCGGCAGGCAGGCGAGGACCTCGAAAAAACTTTTCTGTTCGAGCGAGATCTAAATTAAAATTCTAGTCTTTCTTTTCTTCGTCCCCTGATTTACTGTGTCCCCCGGCGTCAACTTCAT
>CAYNZJ010000010.1:16993-31022 GCA_964401705.1 uncultured Candidatus Saccharibacteria bacterium | reverse complement strand
TAGTCTTTCTTTTCTTCGTCCCCTGATTTACTGTGTCCCCCGGCGTCAACTTCATAAGATGTATTTTGCTGTTCAAAGAAATTAACAAGTTCAAACACATCAGTAGATGTTGCCATCCATTTTGCAGGATTAGTTACATTGTATTCTGTTGCCATACCTAGTTCTTCTAATCGGCGGTCAGCAACATATTTTACATATTGATTAACATATTCCGAGTTAAGACCCAAAATTCCATTTGGGAATAAATCTTTGTTATAAGCTAGTTCTAAATTAACACCTTCGATTATGATACTGCGAACTTCATCAGCAAAATCTTCAGTTAACAAATCTGGATTCTCTTCAAGAATATTTAATACAAGATTAATTCCAAATTTTAGATGCAGTGATTCATCACGCAGTACCCAGTTAAGCATTGAACCAAAGTTTCTTAATTTATTTCTCTGACGGAAAGAGAAAATAACCATAAACCCAGAATAAAACCAGATACCTTCCATCACAATGTTATAAGCTACAAGGTTACGGATAAATTCTTTACGGCCTTCGGTAGTTTCGATATCAAGAGTTACCTCGGTCATTTTTTTAAGGTATTTGTTAATATAGTCTTCTTTAGCCACCATAGAAGGTGTCATTGTGTGGACTTTGTAGACTTCTTCACGGTCCATAGGGAAAGTTTCCAGTACGTATTCAAAAGCAACACAGTGGTTGGCTTCTTCCCACATTTGTTTAGCAATGTACAAATGACATTCTGGAGATTTAAGATATGGATATACCCCCAATGCTAATGCTCGGTTAACAATAAGCTCGGCTGGGTTAAAGAATGCCATCAAGAATTTAACTGCATGACGCTCGTCATCGGTCATATCGTTCCAGTCTTTAATGTCTTCCCCGAGTGGGATTTCATGTGGGAACCAAGTATTACGTACTGCTTGTTGATACAAATCATATGCCCATTTGTATTTCATAGGGTGAAGAGATGTATCTTTGGGTTCTGGTTTTCCTAACAACATATATTTATATTATTAAACTTATAATTATTGGCAACTTTCACAAATTAATGCATCTTGAGGGTCTTCAGAAACATGGACCTTTAATGCTGGTCGTCCATCGTTTGTTGGAACTTTAACTTCGGTTTCTGTTGGTGTCTCTATATTTGAAACACTTTCAACAACTTCACTCGTCGTGGCTTTTGCTTTGAGTGCTCCAAATCCTAGTTTGCCCATAGATTGTGCTTTGTTAACGGATACAGTACTTTGTTCAGCTGTGTGACGAGGCTTCATATGAAGGTAATATGTGGTCTTAAGACCCTTTTCCCAAGCAGAGCTGTAGATTTTCATAACTTCATCAATATCACGAGTTTCAAGATACATATTTCGAGATATAGCTTGGTCTACCCATTTTTGAGCTCTTGCTGCAACCTCGATAAATGCATAAGGCGAAACAGAAAAAGATGTTTTATAAATATGTTTGATATGATCTGGAATTAATTCAATGGCTTCTAGATCACCTTGGTTAGTTAAAATTTGATCACGAACCTTATCCCAAATATTAAGTTCTTTAAGAGCACTAACAAGATTTGGATTGATCTCCAAATATTTACCAGAAATTTTATTACGAGAAAACATTTGCGCAAATCGTGGGTCAATACCAGGAGATGTTCCTGCTACAAGCCCGATATTAGCATTTGGTGCAATAGCCATTAATGTTGCATTTCGGATTCCATTTTTAACTTTTGCACGCAAAGCATCCCAGTCCACTATTGGATTAATCATATTTGCGACTTTTGGAACAGTTAATTCAAATCCACGTTCGTATTCCAAAGTTGCAAGTGTATCAACTGGTACCATACCCCGACTCCATCCTGATCCTGCAAAATTTTTATAACTACCACGCTCTTTAGCTAAATTTGTTGATTCATCAATTGCGCAGTATGAAATAAATTCAAAAACTTTATCTGCAATATCATAAGCTCCTTGGTCTTCATAAGAAAATCCTAATTGCTCGATTGTATCTGTAAATCCCATAAGACCAAGACCAACAGCACGGTTTTCATCATCGGCACGTTGAGCTTCAACTATTGGTGGCTCATTAACATCAATAAGATTATCCAACTGGCGAGTTGCAAGACGAACTGATTCTTCAAGAAGAGCCCAATCGATTTGTTTATCTTTAATATGACGAGAAAGGTTAATAGAAATCAAATTACAAACAGCAATATTGTTGCGGTCAGTTGGAAGTGTAATTTCTGTACACAAATTAGAGCAGTGAATTGTTCCAGTATTATTATTAAGTGCACGAGAATTAATTGTATCTTTCCAAGTTAACCATGGGTGAGATGTTGTCTCAAGTGACACAAGAATATTTTTGTATTGTTGGGTAGCTGGGATTTTGTTCCAATTTCTGATTTGACCATTTTCTGCCATTATGCAGTATTCATTGTAACGTTTTGCAAAAGCATCCCCGTAAAGCTCATTTAAATCTTTAACTTCATTTGGGTCAAATAAATACCAATCTTCCCCAGCTTTGACACGGCGCATGAATTCGTCAGATATAAATACAGCAGTATTAGCAGTACGAGCACGACGGTAATCATCCCCAGCATTTTGTTTTAAATCAATAAAGTCTTGGAAATTAAGATGCCAGTTTTCCATGTAGAAACACAATGCGCCTTTTTTCTTACCACCACGCTGAACCGCGCGAACGGCCGAGTCAATAATATGCAAAAATGGAATTGGACCGCTTGATTGAGTATTGTTAGATGAAAGGATAGAACCTTCGGCACGAAGTTTAGTAACAGAAAGACCAATACCTCCGGTTGCTTTGGAAAGAAGCAGAACATCAGAAACTGTTTTACCAATGTGTTCCATGTCATCATGGACTTCCATCAAATAACAGTTTGAAAGACTTGAACGTAGTGTCCCCGCGCCAATATTAGTTGACCCAGCAGATAAGTATTCAAGACGTGACATTTTTTGATAAAACTTTTCTGCCCACATATTAGGGTCAGACTCATTTACAGCCATTGCCATAGCAATACGCATCCAAAAATATTGTGGAGTCTCAACAGGATTGCCATCAATACCTTTAGTTAGGTAACGATTTTGCATTGATGAAAGCCCTGAATAAAAATAAAGTTCATCATTTGCAGTATTTAAAAAATTACCTAGACGATCAAGATCAAATTTATTTATTAGATTAGGGTGGAATACTTTATTAGCTACACCATTTTGTATACAAGTTTTAAACCCAGCATTATGAACCTTTTCAAAATCAGCTTCATCATAAGGCCCAAGTACATGTTTATAAATAACCTTTAAGAGTAAACGAGTAGCGATTTTGTCGAATTCAATGTCTTCTTGGACATTTTGAAGAGCAGCATTAATAGTTGCAATATCCAGCTCGTCTGTCGTTATACCATCATACAGAGTTAGTTCTGTTTCGGTTGCGATTTGCATTACTTTAGCAGTAACATCAGTTAACCCGAAACACGCTCTTTCAATAGAACGATTAATGTGGTCTGCATTAAAAGGTTCTTTTGTACCGTCTCTGTGTGTGATATAGATGGACATGGATAATAATAAATTAATTATTAATTAATAAAAATTTTGTACTCTTGGACTCTTATAATACCAAAATTTTGACTTAAAAAAACTGTGGATAACTTATTTTTTACCCTATTTTGGTACTTTGAAGATTTATATCAAACTTCGTCAAGTAAAAAGAAAAAACGCTCTTTTTTAAAAGCGTTTTTTCACAAAAAATTTTAAAAATTTTAAAAAACAAAAAGAGGAAAATAACTACACCCCACCCCGACCCTCCCCTTATCAGGTAGAGGGAGAAAAAGTGAAATAAAATATTTTATAAAATGTACTAGAACCACCCTAAAAGAAAAGCAAAAGTAAAAAGTACACCCAAAACTCCAAGAACTGGATGGATTTTCCACAAAATTATGTCAGCAATGATGATCAAAGCAAAATAAACATAACCGATTGATTGAATTGTAGTTAAAACTTTAGTAAAAAACATATTATTTTATTGATTATTTGTATTATTTTCGACTACTTCAGTATTCATTTCAGTATTATCTGGAATTTCTACTGGCTGAACGATGATTTCAGATTCTTTATGCTGTAAAGGAAATAACTTTGCATAAGTAAATGTAAAAGCAATGATTCCAGTTGGTATTGCCCAAAGAAGACCAATAAATATAGCAAGGATTCCTAATAAAATTACTCCAAGTGTAATTATGGAAAGCCAAATCAAAAACCATACTCTACCTTTTGTCGAATGCCAAGATTTTTTAATACTTGGGAAAGCCCATTCACCTGTTTCTAAAGAATAAAAACTTGAAAAATATAATCGAATAGCTAAATAAACATAAGCTATAAATGATGCAACAACTAAAATCACACCTAAAGCAAATAAAATTACGCTAGATTTTGCACTAAATGCAATCAACATAATACCTAATATCAAAAAAAGCATCGCTGGGGCTAAAGCAAACATTTGAATGATCCCAGTCCAAATTGCTTTGAACCCATTCTTAGGCCAAGTAAAAAAATCTTTCATAGTTACGCTTTTTTCACGGGCAATTTTAATAGTTGCATTATATAAACAAAGATTAAGATATATTGTTCCAATAAAACTAACAAGTAGACCTAATCCTTGAAGAGCGGTCATCATTTCACCTTCTTCCACGCTAGGGCTTAATAAACTAAAAATCATGTAAACTATAAAAAAACCAAAAAACTGCCAAAAATATTTTTTTGCGTTTTTGAAACCGAACGAGAATATCTCTTTGGGTGATAATTTTTGTGTGTTATTCATAAATAATATTATATCATAATAAAATAAGTGGGAAAACAGGGCGCACCGCGTAGCGGTGCGCCCTGTTTAATATTAGTCAACCATTTGGATACCCATAGAACGAGCTGATCCTGCAACAATTTTGACCGCGCCATCAAGGTCTTTAGCGTTTAAGTCCTTCATTTTGCGTTTTGCAATTTCCTCAGCTTGTGCACGAGTGATTTTACCTGCTTTACTTGTACCTGGTTTCCCAGCGCCTTTTTCAAGACCAGCTGCTTTTAAAATCATTCCAGTTACAGGTGGGGTTTTGATTACAAAATCGTAAGTTCGGTCTTCGTAAACTGTTAGTTTTACACCAACTGTTTCACCCATATATTCTTGTGATGCAGCGTTAAATTTTGTACAAAATTCCGCAATGTTAACACCGGCTTGACCCAATACAGGACCTAGCGGTGGAGCTGGAGTTGCTTTTCCAGCTGGAGCTAAGAATTTAGCATTTTTAATTATTTTCTTTGCCATATATAAATTAGGTTCTAGTTTCTAGTATTTAGGTTCTAGAATTAGTTATAAATAAATTGAAGCGTAACAGTGGTTATACTATACCAGAATATAAGAAATTTGCAAATTAGCTAATTAAAGCTTCTTTACTTGCAAGAAATCAAGCTCAACTGGTGTTTCTCGACCAAAAAGAGAAACTAAAACTTTTACTTTACCGTGAACTGTATCAACTTCAGAAACAATCCCTTCTAAATCTTTAAATGGGCCATCTGTGATTTTAATTGGCTCATCCACTGCATAAAGTGCAGTATACTTAGCTTCATCTTGTTTATTCATTGATTTAAATAAACTATCAACTTCAGCTTGTGACAAAGGAACTGGGTTAACACCTGCCCCTACGAACCCTGTAACTCGTGGAGTATTTCGTACTACATACCATGAATCATCAGTTACGATCATATCCACAAGTACATAACCAGGATAAGTTTTTTCTTCAACTTCTACACGCTTATTACCTTTGATTTTTATTTTCTTCTCCGTTGGAACTACAACATTAAAAATTTTGTCTTGCATTCCGAGTGAATCGATACGCTGACGGAGATTTCTTAATACTGCATTTTCATAACCTGCATATGTATGTACTGCGTACCAACTACGCTCACCTTCACCTTGTTTAGCCATATGATATTTAAATTAAACTATTAAAGGCCAAGTAATTTGGCAAGACCAGCACTTAGTATTGAATCAAAGACTCCAGATAAATAACCAATAACCAAAGCAACAACAATAACAATTGCTGTATGGTTTATTGTTAAAGGCCATTTTGGCCAAACAACATTGTTTAATTCTAATTTAGTCTCCTTTAAATATGTGGTTATTTTTTCCATATAAAATATAAATTAACGGGCATTTTTAAAAGCCCTTTCGGGGCCCTGTACAAATAATATACACCTTTTAGCCCTAAAAGTCAAATAAAAGGCAAAAGCTATGCTTTTGCCCTTTATTTTTATTTTACTTGGTAGTATGACTATCAAGTATTTACTCAAGTGTTATTTTATTTCGTAAGTAATAGTTACATTTGAACTATATTTGTTTTCTCCTGCTGGAAGTTGTGGAATTACTGATTTTGTAGCAAAACTACTAACCATAGCACCCTCATACATTGGGTATGCCCCGCCGCCATTATTTTCAGAAAAACTTTGAATCTTGCCAAGATTTACACCTAGTTGATCTGCTAAAACTTCTGCTTTTTCTTTTGCTTTATTTATCGCATCAGTGCGAGCTTGGTTTTTTGCATCATCTTCATTTTTTAATGAAAAGTTTGGACCAGTTACATTTGTAGCCCCCATTTCTGCTAATTTAGATGAAACTTCACCAGCTTTATCAATGTCGCTAATTTTTACAGTCACAGTATTTGTAAATGTATACCCTATAATTTTAGGATTAGTCTGTGGACAGTATCCACCGTAACATACTGGACCATATTCGTATTTAGGATTTACAGAAAGATCAATTACTTTTAATTCTTTATCTGTCATCTGATAATCCTTCTTAAGAGTATCTAAAATTTTATTCATGATTTCACTACCTTCATCTTTAGCAATTTTTTGAGTAGCTCCTTCTTTTTGTACAGTAAGAGTAAACATAGCAGTATCTGGAATTGCAAAATACTCGCCTTCCCCTGAGACTGTAATAGTTGCTTGTTGTTTATCTTTTGAATCTAAATTAAGTGATTCATAAGCATTGGCTAAGAAAAATATTGATAGACAAATTCCAGCAACAATAATAAGACCTGATAAAAGTTTTTTATTTTCGAACATATATGTATATATTAACTATTATAGGTATATTATAGCATGGCTCCAACAAAGCAGAAACTTACCTATTCATCACATCACTAACGATTTTACCATCAGCTAAAAATATAGTTCGGTCAGCAAGTTTTGCATATTCAGGTTCATGAGTAACCATAACTATGGTTTGGCCTTCTTTGTTTAAATCCAAAAAGTTTTGAATTATACGGTCAGATGTTTCGGAATCCAAATTCGCTGTTGGCTCGTCGGCAAAAATAATTTTTGGATTATGAGCTATCGCTCGCGCTATTGCAACGCGCTGTTGTTGACCACCAGAGAGCTGTGAAGGCAGATTATTTAATCTATCCCCCAGCCCAACTTTTTCCATTGCTAATTTTGCCTTATCTTCAGATTCTTTTTGAGAATAACCCTGCATTAAAAGTGGAACAACTACATTTTCCAAAGCTGTTAATGATGGAATAATTGCATAGTCCTGAAAAATATAACCCAAGTCATTAAGCCGTATCATTGTACGTTCTTCTTCATTAAGTCCAACAACTTCTAAATCATCAATTTTAATACTGCCATGTGTTGGTTCATCTAATAATCCTAATTGATAAAGAAGGGTGGATTTACCAGATCCTGATTTTCCAGAGATTGTTAAAAATTGACCAGCAGGTATAGAAAAAGATAAATCATCAATGGCCCTAATTTCAACCTCTCCGCTTTGGAATATTTTACTAATTTTTTCTACTTTAATCATATAATTTTATCTTCCTAAAATTGCGCTTAATGTATTTTGTCTTACAACTATTCTAGCTGGAATATACCCGGCAATAAGAGTCGCAATTAACAATATTATGGCTCTTTTAATTGTACCAATTGGTGTGGCTACTAATATCCCATCTGAAAAAGGAAAGTCGATTGGATTTACAGCAAAAAATGGTTTGATTAACCCAAAAGTTAAAACCATCCCAATAGCAATACCTAAAAATGCATAAATCATCGCCTGCATCATATATGAATATAGTATCGCTTTTTTATTAATACCAATACCTTTTAAAATACCTATGAATCTTCTTCTGGTAATTGCATTAACAAAAATAACAATAAAAATTGTAATACACGCAACAATTAAACCAATTCCAGAAATAGCATTCCCTAAAATTGCAAATGTACCTTTGATGTCTTTTAAGAATTTTGGTATAGCTTCATCAAAAGTTTGGATTCTAGCATATTGACCAACATCACTATCAACTAAAAATTGTTTCATTCCAGAATCAGTGTATCCATCTTTTAATTTTATTGAAATTCCATCGGCATTTAAATTATCTTGACCAGATAGTTTACGAACCTCAGAATCAACAGTTAAAATAACATTATCAAATTGATCAACCTTGGAAGAGAGGATTCCTTTGACATAATATTCTTTAGAATTTTTACCAACAGTTACTTTGACACGGTCACCAATTTTTATATCTTTAAGAGTTTGGAAACCTGGAGATTCAATTGGGGTAAATTCATAAAGTAAATTTTTACCAATAAGCACACTATCAAAATCAGTTGGAGTTAATGTTTCTCCACGAATTACGAATTTGGAAAACCCAGAAAAGGCTTCTTCTTGATTAACATCAATACCAGTAAGTGTTCCCCCGGCACCATTTCTAATATCACCTTCTTTAATAGTTGATCGATAGTCCGATGAAACCCTAGCTGATGCAACGTATCTTACGGTATGACTTTTGTACCCAGGATAAGTTTTAATAATGTCAACAATCTCTGGAGTATGTTCAATATTTTGTTTATTTAAAAAAGCTGAAATAACAACATCTCCTGACCCATATTCACGAGCTGAATTTTCTGAACCTTCAATAAGCCCAACAAGTATTCCAGATACAACTACAAGATTAAGGAAAGTAAAAATCATCACCGACACAATAAGCACTGTTGTCCAAATATTTGCCCGTTTAATATCTCTTTTCGCTAAGAAAAACCCAACTTTTAAATTTTGAGAAAAAGAATTTTCTTTTTTAAGTTTTTCTTTATCCATCCTGTTTTTTATTCTTTTTCTACTAATGCAACTTTGTCCCCTATATTTAAACCACTAACTATTTCAACTAAATTACCGCTACCTATTATTCCAGTTGTGACGGGTACTTCTTTATAACTTTTCTTTTTTTCATTAGTTATAACTAATACATAATTTTGACCATCACGTTTTGTAACTGATGCATTAGGTATAGCTAAGACCCCATTTTTTTGACCGGTAGTAATAACAAGGTTAGCATTCATACCTGGTTTTATATTGCTTTCATTTTCATCAAGAGAAACTTTGATTTTGTAGTTAACGATTCCATCGGTAATTGTAGCTCCTGGCTCAACTTGAGTAACAACTCCAGTAAAATACGCATTAGGCCCATAAGCATCAATAGTTAAATCAACCTTTTGTCCAACTGCAACTTCGGTAATATTTGATTCATTAATATTTGATTCAACATATAGTCTACTAACATCTTGAACAACTACTACTGTCTCTAGTGCTTTGGCTAATTCTCCAACCTTTAAATCCATTTTTGTAACTGTCCCACTAGCAGGGGCGCGAATGATTGTATTTTCATAAATTCCAAGTGCACTTTGCAATTGGCCTTCGGCCCGCAAAACTTCAGCTTGTTTTAAATCAATATCTACAGGTCGAGCGGCGGCCTTTTTAAGAGCCAGGTTTGCCTCGGCAGACTGAACAGCCCCATTAGCAGATTGAATTGCAGAATCTCTTGTTTCAAGAGCACTATTGTAAGTACTTAAATTTGTAGAATATAAACTACTTGCAGTATTAGGAATATTGATTTCCCAAGATTCTGAATAACTAACAGATGCTGGAAACTGAATAAACAAACCATTTTTACCTAAAGCAACAGGACCAGAAGATGAAATTGCTATAGACCCATTGTCCCCATTTGTACTAGAGAAAGAAGCATACCCTCCGGAATTTGTACCATACAAACTAATTGTATATTTAGTTGGTTCATCTCCTTTGTATATTCCTGTAACAGTTGGAGCAGTTGTTCCGCTATTAGAAAAAGTAGAAGTTGCAGACAAAGAATTAGAATATAAATTTTGTCGTGCGTTCTTTACCAAAGTATTTTGAGTTTTTTCTGTTGCAATTAAAGAATCTTTTGCATTTTGAAGTGTAACTTCGGCAACACGAACTTCTTCGGTCGTAGAACCTTCGATAGTTTTAGCAAGTGAGGCTTTGGCAGAATTAAGCGCTGCCCGAGCCTGAGTAACAGAACCAAGTTCGTTACCATTTTTAAGAGTAGCTAAAACTTGACCTTGATATACTTTATCTCCAACTTTTACATTTACAGTCTGGACTAAATCACTAGTTTTAAATGATAAATTAAGATCAGTAATAGAAGTAACACTCCCTGATGATTTAACAGTTGAAATTAAGTCTTTTGTTTCAACAGGAACAACAGTTATTAAATCCGGGTCAATTCTTTTTGGTTTTATGATATTCCATAAAATCATTAAAACTATAATTAAAATTATAGCCCCAAAAATTTTCTTTTTCTTTGGCCAAGTTTTAATATTTGTTATATATATAGCTATTTTAGCTAAAAATGCTTTAAATTTTTCTTTCATACGTTTAATATAGCACAGTTTATCTAAAAGATTAAATTAAAAATAAAATCCCCTTTATGGGGATTTTATTAAAAATAAATTTTAAATTATTTTCTTGCAGCGACGATGTCTTTCTCTACGTTTGGTGGAACAATATCATAACGAGAGAATTCCATAGTAAATGATGCACGGCCTTCGGTCATAGATCGAAGTGAGTTAATGTAACCAAACATTTCAGAAAGCGGTACAGTTGCGCGGATGACTTTGTTCATACCACGGTCCTCCATACCTTCAACTAGTCCACGTTTTGATGAAAGATTTCCTGTAATGTCTCCCATGAATTTTTCTGGAGTAACGACTTCAACTTTCATCATAGGTTCTAGAATAACTGGTCGAGCTAATTTACATGCATCTTGGATAGCCATACTAGCTGCAATTTTGAAAGCCATTTCGTTAGAGTCAACATCATGGTATGTACCATCATAAAGCTCAACTGAAACATTAACCATTTTAAATCCAGCAACAACTCCACGATCAAGTCCTTCTTTAAAACCTTTCTCACAAGCAGGAATGTATTCAGATGGAATAGCTCCTCCTTTTAATGTATTTATAAATTCAAAATGTTCTTCACGTTTTGTATTTTTAGGTAAATCATTTGCATCAACAGTTAGATCCATTGGCTTGATGCGGATTTTTGTGTGACCATAGTTCCCACGTCCACCAGATTGTTTAATATATTTACCTTCAGCTTCAGCTGGCATAGTAATAGTTTCGCGATATGCAACCATTGGTTTACCAACGTTAGCTTCAACTGTAAATTCACGCTTCATACGATCAACAATAATTTCCAAATGAAGTTCTCCCATACCAGCAATGATTGTTTCGTTTGTTTCTTGGTCAGTTGAAACTTTAAATGTTGGGTCTTCTTGAGCAAGACGAGAAAGTGCCATACCCATTTTTTCTTGATCAGCTTTTGTTTTTGGTTCAATACGAAGTGATACAACAGGTTCTGGGAAAACAATACGGTCAAGCTCGATTGGGCTTGATTCTGAACAAATAGTATCAGATGTAATAGTTTCTTTAAGACCAACAGCAGCAGCAATTTCACCAGCAAAAACTTTTTTAACTTCTTCGCGTTCATTAGCATGCATCCGCAAGATTCGTCCGATTCTTTCTTTGTTTCTTGTTCGTGGGTTATACACATATGAACCTGATTCTAATGTACCTGAATAAACACGGAAAAATACAAGTTGACCAACATAAGGGTCACTAGCTAATTTAAATGCCAAAGCTGCAAAAGGTTCTTTATCATCTGCATGACGAACTAATGCTTCATCTGTTGTGGGATGAACTCCAGTTATTGGTGGGATATCAAGTGGTGAAGGAAGATAGTCAACAACCGCATCAAGTACTAATTGAACACCTTTGTTTTTCAAAGCAGAACCTGCAAAAACTGGGAATATTTCATTATCAATAACTGCTTTTCGAAGTACTGTTTTTAATTTATCAACTGGAATGTCTTTACCTTCTAGGTAATCATTCATCATGACTTCATCGTTAAGTGCAATTTTTTCAATAAGTTCAGCACGATATTTTTCAACATCGTCTTTCATATTATCTGGGATCTCACATTCAACAATTTTGTTACCCATTTCACCTTCAAATTTGTAACCTTTACGAGTTAGTAGATCTACTACCCCATCGTGGTTTTCCTCAAGACCAATTGGTAATTGAGCACGAACAGCTTTTTTTGAAAGACGGTCAAGAATAGATGCAAAAGATTTTTCAAAAGAAGCTCCTGTACGGTCAAGTTTGTTAATAAAACAAATACGAGGAACACTAGCTTCATCAGCATAGCGCCAGTTTGTTTCGGATTGTGGTTCAACCCCAGCAACACCGTCGAAAACAACAACAGCACCATCGAGAACTCGAAGAGATCTTTTTACTTCAACAGTAAAGTCGATGTGCCCTGGAGTATCGATAATATTGAAACGTACCTTTTTATTTTTATCTGCACCAGCATATGTTGGATTCCAAAAACATGTAACAGCCGCAGAGGTAATTGTAATACCACGTTCTTTTTCTTGCTCCATCCAGTCAGTAGTTGCTGCACCATCGTGAACTTCACCGATTTTGTGTGACATACCAGTGTAGTAAAGCACGCGCTCACTTGTTGTAGTCTTACCCGCATCAATGTGGGCAATAATACCGAAATTACGAACTTTTTCTAGAGGATAATCTCTTTCCATATATAATTATTATTTAATATTTTATTTGATAAATTATTACCACGCAAAGTGTGCGAAAGCTTTGTTAGATTCAGCCATTTTATGAGTATCTGTACGTTTTTTAACAGCAGAACCTTCGTTTTTTGAAGCTAAGATTAATTCATCTGCAAGACAATCTGCAATTGGACGTCCTTTTTGAGATCGAGCAGCAGAAATAATCCAACGAATAGCTAAAGCTTGTTGACGTTCTTTTCTAACTTCTCTTGGAACTTGATAGTTTGCTCCACCAATACGACGAGATCGAACTTCAATAAGAGGACTAGCATTTTTAATAGCAAGGTCAAAAACCTCGAGTGGATTTGGGTTTCCTGTTTTTTCTTTGACAATATCAAAGGCACCGTAAACAACTCTCATTGCTGTATTTTTTTTACCATCCCACATTATAACATTAATAAACTTGGAAAGTTTTTCCGAGTTATAATTCATGTCAGGACCTACGATGTTTCGGTTTGTTACTTTTCTTCGCATAAATTATTTCTTTTTAGGAGCAGCATCTCCAGCTTTTGGACGCTTTGCACCATATTTACTTCTTTCTTTTCGACGTTTGTCGACACCAGAGGCATCAAGTCTTCCACGAACAATGTGGTAACGAACCCCAATAAGGTCTTTAACACGACCACCACGAATCATAACTACAGAGTGTTCTTGTAAATTGTGCCCCATACCTGGAATATAAGCCGTTACTTCCATACCGTTAGTAAGACGCACACGAGCGATTTTACGAACCGCAGAGTTAGGTTTTTTAGGTGTTGTTGTTGTAACTTTAGTACAAACCCCACGCTTGAATGGTGAAGGGTAAAGTACTGGGCGATTATGTAGCGCATTAAAACCCCGTGCTAGTGCTACGGATTTTGATTTACGAACTACCTTTTTTCGGTTCTTTCGAACTAATTGATTTACTGTTGGCATTAATTTCGAGAGTAAATTTCGTCAGATATTACGAGACCACCCACATTACTATTAAAATCCCGCACGGCGGGACATGTACGTATAAAATAACATAGCTCAAGCTAAAAAGCAAGAGCG
>CAYNZJ010000010.1:0-16893 GCA_964401705.1 uncultured Candidatus Saccharibacteria bacterium | reverse complement strand
CACGGCGGGACATGTACGTATAAAATAACATAGCTCAAGCTAAAAAGCAAGAGCGAAAAAATGCAAAGCCAGAAAAGTTTTGACGAGCTGTCCGAGGATCCTTTGGCGCAGGACCGAGGAAAAACTTTTCTGGCAAAGCATATAAAACCCTCTCTGTCTTAACAGATATCTCTCCCTTATCAGGGCGAGAATTGATGGATAATAAAAAATAATTTTTATTAGCGTTACTTGCCTATTTTATGAAGCTCAATATCAAAAACAAGAGTTGACCCCCCAGGTATTGGACCGTAGTCATTAGGCCCATAGCCCAAACTTGATGGGATTGTTAATCGTCTTTTTTCACCAACTTTCATCCCTAGTAGACCTTCATCCCAACCAGCAATTACACTTTCAGCTCCAACTTGGAAACTAAATTGCTCCTCGCGAGCATAACTCTCATCAAAAACTTTGCCGTTAGTAAACATTCCTCGATAATCCAAAGACACAACATCCCCTGATTTAACAGCTGGACCACTTCCTTCTTTATAAATTTCAATAACTAAACCATTTTCTTTCTTAATTGTTTGAATTGCATCCATACTTTTATTTTTTGAATCTAATAATTTATCTGTACTACTAATAGCTTCAACATCAGTCTCGGTTATTACCCCCTCTCCAACTTGTGGAACGGTTACGGTTTTACCAAAATTTTTAAAGCCGACAATCCCTAAAATTATCAATATAGCCAAAACTAATAGCCCGATATATACATTTGTATTATTTGTTTTACGCATAGGTGTATTTTATCAATAAAAATTAATAAATCAAAGATTAGTTCTTAAGATGTTTTATAAAAATTGGATATATATAAAAAACACAAAGAATCACAACAAAACAAGTTGTAATGAATAAATTATTGAACCCTGAAGAAATAATAAACAAAGTTAAAGCCCCAATAAACACACTAACGCTTTGCCTGTTTAAAACTTCAGCTAAATAAGTAATATATTTTGCTTCGGGTAATAAATGAAGTTTACTAAAAATAAATAAAACAAAACTTAAAACTAGAACCAAAACTAAGCTAATTAATACAACCACTCCAGATGAGAAAGCAAACAACATTCCTAATATAGAAAAAGAAATCGCAGACCCTAAAATAAGAAAAACAAATATCCCTAAATACGATTCAATATAAGAGAGAATGTGATTTTCTGGGTTATCTTGAGAATCACGCATTGTTACCAAGAACCCCATAACTGCCGCTGAAATAAAAGGATTAGCCCCAACAAGAAACGATAAAGCTAAAATACCAGAAAGTAAACCGAGGAAATAAAAATTTTGTTCATTTTTAATAGTTTCTTGTTTCCAAGATAAATGATGTCGGTGTAATAAATACGCCCCAATAAGACCAACTAAGATTCCATAAACAGAACTAGTAAATGCAAGTGTAAAAAATTCATTATGTTTCCCTATTTGTAACAAACTCCCAATATTTATTCTGGAACTAAATAATATAAAATTATACAAAATAACTAACACACTCATATCAAAAGAAAATTTGAGTACGTCCATTTTGTGTAAAGCAATGCCTTTTAAATGTGAACCTAATATTAACAAAAGACTACTAAGCCCATAAATCAAAACTTGGTCAAAACTTGGGAAAAGACTTTTTAGTAAAAAATTTGTAAAAATAAAAGAAAATACACCTAAAACAATACCAATTATTATAGATTTAATTAGTGATTTTTTAGATCCACTAATATCAATATTAAGCCCTCGACGAAATACAACAAAAGATAAACAAAGTACCCCTAAAATCAAATATGTATTTTCTGGAATATTTATTAATCTTGGCCAAATAGCATAACCACTAACACCTAAAATAAAAGCAGAGACAGGATATGATATCCCTAAGACTCTTTTTGAATTAGAAACAACATAAACTATAAGCCCAATAAGACCGATTAAAATAAATGTGTTGAACAAAACGCTTTGGTCTAATAATGCAAAACGAGGAACAAAACTATTGTAAATTAATGGACTAAATAATAGTACAGTAATTAAAATTAATAATAATAAAACAGACTCTAAATGAACTGGGAGATTCTTAGATATATTTTTCATATAAACTATTATAGCAAAAAATAACCACAGTATACAGACTGTGGTTATTTTTTAATTTATTTTTTTAATGAATCACGGATTTCAGTTAAAAGTTTTATGTCTTCTGGTATTGGTTTTTCAGTATCATCTTTATGCTCTTTTTTAATTTTATTAATAACTTTTATAAAAATAAATAAAGCAATAGCTACTAAAATAAAATTCAATAATGCTTGAATAAATAAACCAATGCTTATTTGAGCATTATTAACACCAAAAGTAATTTTAGAAAAATCTACTCCTCCAACTAATATTCCTATTATTGGCATTATTACATCGGTCACCAATGAATCAACAATTTTACCAAAAGCTGCACCAATAATAACTCCAACAGCTAAATCCAAAACACTTCCTTTAATAGCAAAAGCTTTGAATTCAGAAATATATCTTTTCATAAGAATCTAAAGATTTTTTAAACAAATAGTGGAACAAGTGCGATAAACAAAACAGCAGAAACTACAAATGTAATTAATGAGTACCCTGCAGTTAAGCCAAACAAAACCCAAGCATCTTTTGTTGTTTTGTTACTCCAAATAACAGAACTTGCTTTTGTTGGTAGCATAATAAACCCCCAGAATAATAATGTAAAAATAAGGGCAGCTCCATAACTACCAGCTTGAGCAATATTTAATATCATTAACAATCCTAAAAACATTACGAAACTAAGTACAAAATCTAGTAACATTTTTGGCATCATTGATTTTTTATTTGCTAATGCCATTTCTGGGTTAATTCCCATAACACGCATATAATGATTACCGAAAAGTGGACCAAACCAAATCATACCTAATATTGTTGCAACAACTGCTGCTACCAAAGGCAAAATGAAAATTCCTAACATAAAACTAATTATTATCTATTAACTACTATGAGTCTATTATATCACAAAAATTAAAATTAAGTATTTATTTACGGTTACCCCAACGCCAGTAGGGCTTTTCACCTTTTTTATAACATATAAAAATTAAAAGTCCTGTACCAACTAAAAAAGGTACTGTAAAATTTACAATTAAATCAAATCCTGATTTTGATAAATCTCGTGCACGCAAAAATATCAAGATCATAACTAAAATATAAAAAAACAAAATCCCCCAGCCTTGCCAAGTTGCTGGGTACCACCCATACCCATAACTTTTAGCTTTAAACCAAATTTCACCTTTAGATTTATCTTCCATCCCGTTAGAAGTAGCCCAACTTTGTAGGGCGTCCTTTATTAATTAATAATTTATTAAAAGATATAATCATAATGTATTGTATGTAACTCAAATTAATTAAATGACTTTTAACAGGATCCATGTAACTATTATACCTCATTTAGCTAATTCTTTTAATGCTTCAATTGCATAAAATTTAACATTTGGGACAAGTTCTGAATTTTCTAAATCTTCTATACTAAACCATTTGGTATCAGATCCTTTTTCATGATCTAAAATAGAGTCAGCTACTGTATCAGTGTCTGTTGTTGCAAAATAAACAAAACAAACATGTTCATGTATATCATTTACAATATGTCTACATAAATATTTTGGACCAACTAAGGATTTAAAATCATCCGTCTGAAAATTAGGACCATTATAACCAACGATTTTAATATCAAGCCCGACTTCTTCCTTAACTTCACGAATTGCGGCCTCTGTTGGGTCCTCGTCTAATTCAATATGTCCACCAACAGAAAGCCAATATTTAAATTTATCATGCATCCGAAGAAGAACTTTGTTTTTATGAACAACAAATACTTCTACTGTAAAATCTATCTTTTCGTGAATATGCGGCATGTTATTTTATTTCATTATAATAATTTTTACCTGTGGTGTACGATTCTATGGCAAGTAATGACTGGCGAAAAATTGGACTAGGTAAATCATTCAAATCGTACCAGTTCCAATCTTCACTTTTTTCTGACTCCATAATTTGCGGAACTCCACTTTCCCAGTCAGCAGTAAAACAAGTGTTAATATAATGTTTTGGTTTATAAAACAATACATTCGCAACATGAAGGAATTTAAGATTTTTTATTTTAATTCCGGCTTCTTCCATAACTTCTCTATGTACTGCATCTTCAAATGATTCCATATATTCAATATGCCCACCAGGAAAAGAATATTCGCCTTGACCATGCAAAGATTTGCGTTTGGTCATCAAGACTTTACCATCTTTAAAAATCATTACCCCGACTCCAACTTTTATTTGTGGCGTTTCCATAATTAAATTTTAGGACTTATAATTTCTAATTTTTCAAACCAATATCGCCAAACTGGTTCAAGATTCATATTTTGCATTTCATCTGAGGTATACCAACCTATAGATTTTGTTTCTAATGTATTTTGCCTAACTTCACCTTCAACAATACAAGAATAAAGTCTCCATTTGTGAGCTGGAGCAATTTCACAATAGTTCCAAAGAATTTCTTCTTCAAATAGAAGTTCTTTGCTAATTACTTTTAATCCAGATTCTTCTTCAACTTCTCGAGCTATTGCATTATCGACTTCTTCTCCCTCGTCAATATGTCCTGCCAAACCAGCAAAACCTAAAGGAATTTCTTTTCTATCAATTAAAAGATATTTTCCATTATGCTCAATCACCGCACCTACCGAATAATGTAATAGCTTACCATTTGATGCAACACCTGTAATTGGATTAGACATGATTAATTAGTTGGTCTTTTAATTATTTATTCAACATCTCCATTTTCTTGGATTTTTTTATCTTCATAAGGACCAATTATATGACGATACAATTCCAATTGTATTGCACTTAAAACCCCAAGGGCTCTATTGTAATGGAAATATTTTTCTGGATAGACATGTTTAATTATTTTAGTTACAGCATAGTTAATAGAGCCATCTTGATCTTCTAAATCAAGATTTTTTATATGATCAATAATTGGGTTTAATAATTCGTCAATTTTTGGTCTTTGTTCTTTTTTTATATATGGCATAAATTATATTTTATTTACCTCTTAAAATTTTGTCGATCCTTCTTGCAATTGCTATCATATCTTTTTCTTTCTTTCCGCGGGTTGTTTCCGCACAAGTTCCAAGGCGGATGCCGGATGGATCCATAACAGATCGTGGGTCGCCGGGGATAGTATTCATATTTACAATGATTCCGGCCTTTTCTAACTTTTTACTTGCAACTGATCCCGGTACATTTCCAGCACCAAGTGAATTTACAACTCCACCCATGTATGTATCCATTAATATCAAGTGTGAATCTGTCCCGCCAGAAATAATATGCCAACCTAATTTTTGAAGTTCCACAGCTAATGCCTGCGCATTTTTAACAACTTGTTTAGCGTATGATTTAAATTTAGCTGTATCTGCTTCTTTAAGTGCCACCGCTACTGCGGCAATTGTATTTTCATGTGGACCACCAAATAATCCTGGTATTACCATTTTATCTAACTTTTTATCAAATTCTCGTTTATCTTTTTTAACAAACATTAATGCATGCCGTGGACCACGAAGAGATTTATGAGTTGTAGTCATTACAGAATCCGCATAAGGAAAAGGACTTGGGTATGCACCGCCCGCAACTAATCCTGCAAAGTGGGACATATCAACATGTAGTAATGCCCCACATGCATTTGCGATTTTGCGGAATTTTTTAAAGTCCACAGTCCGTGGATAAGCTGTAAACCCAGCTACAATAATGTCGGGCTTTTCTTTTTTAGCTAACTCTTCTAAATATTTGTAATCAATCATTTCAGTTTTGGAATCAAGTTCAAATTGAATTGGTTTCCAAAGTTTTCCTGTCATTGATAATGGATGTCCATGGGTAAGATGCCCACCACTAGTTAATTTCATCCCCATTATTTTTTTAGTTGGTTTTCCATCTTTCCCAAAAACAGGCGGAACAAGTGCACTGTATATTGCAAAATTTGCTGGTGACCCAGAGAGGGCTTGGACATTTACATGCCAATTTTTTGCATTTAATCCAAAAAGTTTTAAAGCTCTTTCAATACAAAGATTCTCAACCTTGTCGATTACTTCGTTTCCACCGTAATAACGGCGTCCGGGGTAACCCTCGGCATATTTGTTTTGTAGTATTGAGCCTAGTGCAGTTAATACATCATTACTAACAATGTTTTCCGAAGCAATTAAATTAATAACGCTCTTTTGGCGCTTATCTTCAGCTTTTATTAGATTTTCTATTTGTTTGTCTACCATATAAATGAATTAGTTAAATTAATAATATAAAAGCTGAAGAGTTAAATCATAGTATTTTTTGTTATTATAATAGACTAATTATAACACTTATAAACCTAAAAGAAAGGCTTGGAAAATGATTGATTTTAGAGCTATAATATACCCATGTTATCTATAATTGCAGCTATTGGTCAGAATCGTGAACTGGGTAAATCCGGGTCGCTTCTTTGGCATTTACCGAAAGACTTTAATTTTTTCAAAGAAAACACCATTGGTAAAATTATGATTATGGGCCGAAAGACTTTTGAATCCATTGGTCGCCCGCTACCCCGCCGAAAATCAATAGTTATAACTAGCCAAGATGAATGGAGTCATGATGATGTTATTACAGCTAAAAGTTTTGAAGATGCATTAGAAAAAGCAAAAGACTTTCAAAAAAATAATCCAGAATTTAGTGAAGAAATTTTTGTAATTGGTGGTGGTGATGTATACCGCCAATCATTACCATATGTTGATACAATTTATTTAACCGAAGTTGCTGGATCATTTCCTTATGCAGATACTTTTTTCCCAGAATGGGACAAAAATATTTTTAAAGAAATTTCGCGCATACGTCATGAAAAAGATCCAGAGCATGATTTTGATTTTGATTTTGTAGTTTATAAAAAAACCCTGTAGAAATTCTACAGGTTTTTATTTTATTTAAATTTATTTAATTACTGAATTGACAACCAATAATGTTTCCAGTTTTTTCTGGGTTAAATAATATTTCACTATTTTCAAGTAAATATACATCTTTAACCCCTGCTTCGATCATCTTATCCCAGCAAGGTTGGCAACACCACCAGTGCCCCCAAAGATACAAATCAAAATCACGAATTCCTTTTTGCATCATCTCTTGTGCAACACGATATTCTGCATGATTTTCAGATCCAGCACATCCGGGACACATCCAATATTTTTGACCGGAAGGGATTTTAAAAATTCTTCGGATGCAATATTTTTTATGAAGTCTTACTAAGCTTTTATTAGATATAGGAGGCTTATTACTAGCCATAGCAATTTCAGTAATACCAATAACAGACACTGCTCCAGTTGGAGTGCTTTGATCTTTTGAACGGCTGGCAGTTTCTTTAGCTAGTATTATGAACTTATTATGTTCATCAACATATTTTATTTCTCTACCTTTAGGTAAATATGGATATTTTATACTCATAAGATTATGATAACATTTTTGCTCATTATACACAGCTTTGCTATAATCACAACATGACAAAGTTTGATGAAATCTACAAAAATATACTAAAAAATATCATGGAAAATGGTATTGAAGAACTAAACGTTCGAACTGGTAAAAAAACAAAGGCATTGCCGGGAGTTCAATTCCAAATTGATATCGAGCGTGATGGATTCCCTATACTAACGCTTCGGAAGAACCCATTTAAATCAGCAATATCTGAGATGGTATGGTTTATAAGTGGTGAAAAAGACACGACTTTTTTAAGAAAATTTACAAAAATGTGGGATGCTTTTATGGAAGAAGATGGCACACTTACAACTGCATATGGTTACCGTTGGCGTCATGCATTTGGGCGAGACCAATTAGGTGAACTAGTAAAATTATTAGAAGAGGACCCAAGCTCTCGCCATGGAGTTGTAGTTACTTGGGACCCAAGAGAAGATGGCTATGGTGGCATACCTAAAAAAAATGTTCCTTGCCCTTATACTTTTACAGTAAACATCATTGGTGGGCGACTGCATTTACACAATATTATAAGATCCAACGATATGATATTAGGGACCCCTTTTGATACTTTTGGTTTTTCATTACTGCTTTGCATCTTAGCTCAAAAATTAAATGTAAGACCAGGTATATATACTCATAGTATTTCAAACGCTCATATTTATGATAATCATTATGATGGGGCAAATGAAATTATTTCAAGAACAAACGACCATCCTAATATCCATATAACATTGCCAGAAAATACTTATAACCGAGCAATGAAATTGGATGAGGATTTAATAAAAGAAATTTTAGAACCAATACAAGAAAAATATAATCCAATGCCAGCTATTGAAGGATTAACAATTACTTTGTAAAATAAAAACCTCGATTAGTCGAGGTTTTTATTTATGGATCAATATCTGATTTTACTCTTATAAAAATATCTTTACCATCTGGTGATTTACTTTTTATATATTTACGATTTTTATTAGTTTCTATTTTTTTAACTAATTCATCTTCTAAATCATATCCCAAGATTTCACACATTCCAAGAAGAAATATTGCCACATCTGCAAATTCTTCCGCTACACCACCTTCGTTTTTATTAAACTTTGAAAATGCTTCGGAAAGTTCTTCGTGGGCTCGGCAAAATTCCAGTGCAACATCGGTAGTATTAAAACCTTTCTCAATTTTGTTGCGCATTACTTCTTTTTGGAGTTCTTTTAAATCAACCATAATTGTTTATTTAATAATAATTATAATTATAACAAATTAACCAACCAAAGTCCCCGGATCAACTGGCTTGTTTGGATTAAGCAGTATTACATTTTCAGGGTCGCCCATAGCCATTATCATGCCTTGGCTCTCCATGCCTTTGATAGTTCTAGTTTCAAGGTTAGCTACAAATGGACATTGTTTACCAATTAATTCTTCAGGGTTAGTAAAAGTTAGTCCAATACCGGATAGAATTTGACGATGAGCCTCTTCCCCCAGGTCCACAGTTAATTTAAGGATTTTGTCTAGTCCTTCGATTTTTTCTGCATTTATTATTGTACCAATGCGGATTTCGGTTTGTTTAAATGTGTCGATAGATATCATATATATTTATATTACTTTAAATATTAAAATTATCAATAGTGTTTTGTTTTTGTTTATCTAAAAATCTTTGTAAAATTAAGGCTGCGGCACTGGCATCAATTCGGCCTTTTATTTTTGTATCATCAAAGGTAAATCGTGCGTGAGATGAAGTAAATGATTCATTTATATAATGAACTGGTAAACCAGATTTTTCTTTAATTTCATTTCCAAATTCTGTAGCATATTTTGCAATATGGTTTTTCTCTCCATGCTCGTCAATTGAATCCCCAATTACAATAACATCGATATATTTTTCTTTAATTAAATCCATTATTACGTCTATGGTTTTATCATTGTTAGCTATTACACCTGCTGGAAATGCCAAAACCCCATCTGGGTCGCTAACTGCAAGCCCAATGTATTTTTTACCATAATCAATTGCTAGATGTGCCATATAACGAAGTATACCTATTTTATTATAAAAAGCTAGAGAAAAAATATTTGGCTTGAAATATAAGATTTTTTGTGTTATTGTTTTGAAATCGCTCCCGTCGTTCAATGGATAGGACATGCGTTTGCGGAACACAAAATCTAGGTTCGATTCCTAGCGGGAGCACTATAGTAAAAAGTCCAGGCCTTGCCTGGACTTTTTATATTTTATAGCGGGCCATGAAGCGACGGCCGATTGGTGGAACAGAGTTTTCAGATTCTTCGATCATGGTTAAAAGTATTTCTCTCGTTTGGTTAATAATATCACCAGGTATACAAACAGAAACAACCGGTGAATAAGATTGCCTAATTGATAAGACAAGTTCATATTCATCTTTAATTTGAACAATTCTAAAATATTGGATTTTAGAAATTAAATAAATATCATCCCCTATTATTATTTGTTTTTGATTTATAGTTACAGTAACATCATTTGGTTTTTTATGATTAACATATGCATAAAGTCCTCCACCAATAAGTATAAAAACTCCAAATAATGCATCCTTAAAAATAAAAGCAAGAACCGAAACAACAATAGTAATAAGCCCAACGATCCAATAAAAATCAATACTCCGATCACGATGAACATGCTCGGGTGTTGTCCAAGATATTAAAATATTTTGCTCTTCCGGTGGCATAAATATATTATACTTGGAAACGAATTAAAACAAAAGAGCCCACACAAAATGTGTGGGCTCTTTTGTTGAAGTGTACTAGCGATTATCTTCGCGAGGACGAGCTTCTTGTACTGTAATAGTACGGCCATCTAGCTCGCTACCATTAAGCTTTGTGACAGCTGTTTGAGCATCCGCTTCATTTTCGTATTCAACGAATCCGAAACCTTTACTGCGACCAGTCATCTTGTCCATTACGACACGAGCTGATACTACAGGTCCGACTGATGCAAAATGATTCATAAGTGAATCATCGTTAGTAGCCCATGCTAGGCTGCCGATAAAAAGCTTTGTTGCCATAGAAATATAATTTATTCCTTTATAATGTGTAAATGCTGCATCACCCTACTCACACTATAAAGCACGAAGATTAGGAGCTGGAACTTTTACAAGTAATATCATAACACATCCGCTAAATAAAAGATATAGGCAAAGCGTAGCTAAATGTTTTTTTGGAAATGTCTGGTGAGCCAACCCGAGGACTTTTCAAAAATATATTTGGCGAAGCTACTACTAAAACGCACCCCACCCTAACCCTTCTTACAGAAGCTGTACACTTTTCGTATCGTACTCACTTTGTTCCGTGCGATATACTCAAAGTCTTGTGCTACGCTCACCCCGTGTCCAGGGGGGGAAACCACATTTAACTCTTTTCTTTTTTCTACAAAGTCGTTTTATATACTATCCTTGCTAGTTTTAAATCCTCGTAAGTAAATTTACCCTTTAAATACTCATACACTGGGGTTAGCTTTTCATAACCTATTTTATTAAATGCAGTATAGATTTTATTTAAATCTTTAGACAAATCAACATCCAATAACTGCAGAACTTCATGGTTAGTTATATCCCCCCGTTCCAAAAGTACATAAATATGGTCAATAATGCTGGCGACTTTTATATTGCGCTCACGAGCTATTTCTTCTAACTTTAGACCTTGTTTAAATAATTTGAGTGTTGCATCATGAGTGGAAAGCTTTTTTGTTTTTTGTTTTCCGCCAGCTGGCGGATCACTTTCAATTGTTCCCCCGTTAGAAATTATAAATTGCTTATGCATTGCATCCATTTCATCTTGCGGGATTTTTTCAAACATAATTTCCGCATCGTAAGATTGTTTTTTAAATTCTACATCCCTGCGCAGTATGTCCGGATGAACCATTAATGCATTTTTATTCATTCCAATTAAATTAATCCCCGCAAGTGTGCGGACACGAGATAATGCCACATAACCCTGACCATAAGTAAATGTTTTTGATAAATCAATAGTTGCGCTATCAATGCTCATGCCTTGGCTTTTATGGACTGTAATAGCCCATGCAAGACGCAGCGGCACTTGAGTAATTTCAGCTTTAACTTTACCTTCATCTTCCAACTGCCAATTCATTGGCTCAACTAATATTTCATCGCCATTTTCGGTTTTGATTATTGGGTAATTATTAAATTCACCAAAACCAATTACTGTGCCCAATGTACCGTTTACAAAATTCCTTTGAGAGTTATTTTTTGTACACATAACCCGTGCACCTAGTTTTAATTCTAAAGTCTCGGGCGACAAACACCCCCGAATAAGACCTTCGACATGGCTGGCCTTACCTTTATGAGTCATGTTAAAAACATATTTTTTACCAGAAATTTTCTCCAGTTCTAAATTATTTAAATCATCAACTTTTAAATTATGTGTAAAAAGTTTTGTTTGTTTTATATTTTCGTCTAATTTTTTATTGTATCTTTTGCGTAGATGATCCAAATGATTCTCGCCAACATTGTCCGACCTAATAGCAGAAAGAATATCTAATAAGATTTCATCTTCTTGACGATGTTGTTCAGTTAAATAGCAAGTTATAAATTTAGATTCTTTCCATGCACGTGCATAAAATGCAAAATCATCCCGAGGGATATCTATAGTTTGATCAAAATTATTTGTTGTAGAATTATTTTTACTAATTGGCGGTAATTGAAAAAAGTCCCCCACCAAAACTACTTGCAAGCCTCCAAATGGCTCACTGCCCCCGCGGATGCTAGTACAAATTTCTGAAACTGCATTTAGCATATTCCCCGAGAGCATTGAGATTTCATCAATAATCAGTACATTGGATTTTGCAATTCGTTTAGAGATGTATTCCAAATTACTAATATAATCAATATCGTACATTGAAATATTATTCTTTGCGCCAATCCCGCTCCAGGAATGAATCGTGGATCCATGAATATGAGTTGCGGCAATACCGGTTGAGGCCGTAACCGATGGCTCGATATTGTGGGATTTAAGGTAATTTATATATTCACGCAAAACATGGGTTTTACCACTACCCGGCTCGCCAGTTAGGAAAACATTGGCCCCAGTTTTTAAGATTTGTAATGCTTGGTCTTGCGTCATGTATTTGGATTGTAACACAAAAATAGAATAAAAATAAAAAAAACGGATTGGGTGCTAATCCAAACCGTTCATAAAAATACTTGTTTAATTTTTGATTTTAAGAGCCTAAAAAGTTACACCGCCCTTCAGAAATAAATACCCCTTCAGCATATTCGGCATCATTTCTAGGAAAACCCAATTCTCTTGGGAAATCTCGAACATACTCTAAATGAGAAACAATGAGAAGATTCTCTCCGGTAAAATTATTTAACTCTTCAGCAAGCCAATCAAAATCTTCAGAATGATCATTGTCGCTCCAAAGTTTTGTCTCAATTCGCATACGTTTTTTAACCCCTAACTCTCTATCAAGAATTACAGCGGTTTCAATAGCCCGGTTGGCGGCAGATGTCCAAATGATTAATTCCCCGGAGTTACCATTTAACTTGCCTTTAATTTTTTGAGCAAGTTCTTTGGCTTGTTGTTCACCGTGACTTGATAAATGAGCATCACCGCTTCCAGAATAAGCTCCATGTCTTACTAAGAATAAATTTTTTAAGTTTTTGTTCATTGTTTAAATTTTAAGAATTTTTTGAATAAATAAGTCTCCTGACGACTTACCCGTTATTGATTATATTTTTCAGGAATCATTTACACAACATTAACATAATTATAGATATAGTCAATATTCATGACCGGAGTATTTTTTTATTTATTAACTTGTTTTAGGAAAACTTCACGGGCAGAGTTGTAAATAGCCGGGACGACATTTTCATCAAATGGGCTTGGGATTATATAATCAACGGTTGGATCAGTAACAATATTAGCTAAAGCATGTGCACAATTAATAAAGACTTCGTCGGTAAATTGGCACCCGTGGACAGATAAAGCGGCTTTGAATATCCCCGGGAAAACAAGCGCATTATTAACTTGATTTGGAAAATCACTACGCCCAGTAGCCACAATATATGCGCCAGATTGTTTTGCAATGTCAGGCATAATTTCCGGTGTTGGGTTAGCCAGTGCAAAAATTATTGGGTTTGGGTTCATAGAACTTATCATATTTGCTGTTAACACACCCGGTTTGGAAAGCCCAATAAAAACATCCATACCAATAACTGCATCAGCTAAATTACCATCATTTGGATTTAATTTTGATTTTTCAATTAGTTCGATTTTTTCTTTATTTAAATCAATGCGGTTTTTGTTTACAATTCCCTGACTATCTATAAAACTAATATACTGCGCCCCAGCAGAAAATAATAATCGTGCAACGGCAACACCCGCGGAACCAAGACCAGATATAACAATACGTGCATCAACTAAATTTAAATTTTTTAATTTTAAAGAATTGATAAGTCCCGCAAGTACAACTGTAGCTGTGCCCCATTGGTCATCATGCATTACAGGGATATTTAATTTTTCACGTAAAGTTTGTTCAATATAAAAACAGCGTGGTGCGGAAATGTCTTCTAAATTTATTGCGCCAAAAACTGGTGCAATATTTTGCACGATGTTTATTATTTCATCAGGGTCCTGTGTATTAAGACATATTGGAAATGCATCCACATCTGCAAAATGTTTTAATAGTGCGGCTTTGCCTTCCATTACTGGTATTGCAGGTTCGGCGCCCAAATTCCCCAATCCTAGTATTGCTGACCCATCGCTAATTATTGCCACCGTCCGGCCTTTTAAAGTCATCTCCCGCGCTAAATTAATATCTTCCGATATAGCTAAACTTACCGCCCCCACCCCTGGGCTATAGGCCAATGACAAATCCGGCTTACCATCCAAGGGCGCCAATAAACTGGTCCCAATTTTACCCTTGTGTTCCCTATGATATTCTAATGCTTTTTTATCTAGTTCGTTCATGGATAAATTAAGACGTTGAAATAATAGCTAGTATTTGAACAAAAAAATCTGCTGCTTTTTCGCCAATAAATTTTAAAATCTTTGTCTTGATTTGATTTTTATTATTCTCATTAATTTGATTAGAATTAATAATTTCTAATACCTCTTTTATTAACCTTTCTTTTGAAGATTTATCAAATTTAGAATTTAATATTTCAGTTTTTAAACTATTAAAAAGTAACATTAAATCATCTCTAACTTCTATGGCGACATCATTCCCAAATAATTTAGTGTTATTTATTTCAAGTTCTACGTCTTTAGATACACTTATACCTACCCCATTATCATAAATAAGCCCATTGTTTATTTTTATACCCATATTAATTATTATAACATTATTTTATTCTCCGCTTTGTTCTTTCCAAAGAGCCGAGTAGAGTCCGTTTGATTCGATTAGTTTGGTATGGGTGCCGGTTTCTACAACTTTACCTTGATTTAGTACATAAATTCTATCCGCATGCATAATGGTAGATAGTCTGTGCGCTACAAGGAAAGTTATTCTGGTATCCTTTTGCAAAGACCTAATTGTAGTTGTAATTGCTTCTTCGGTTATAGAATCCAGCGCCGATGTGGCTTCATCAAATATCAAAACATCTGGGTTCCGAATTAAAGCCCGAGCTATAGCAATGCGTTGCTTTTCACCACCGGATAATTTTATTCCATTTTCACCAATTTTAGTTTCAATACCAAATTCTGAGCGTTCTAGTATCGAATCCCCTGCGGCTTCTTTTAATGCTGTTATGACCTCGTCTTTTGTTGCTAATTTATCCGGCAAACATGCAAAAGAAATATTTTCATAAAGTGTCCCTGAAAATAGTTGCGTATCTTGGGTAACAATCCCAATTCGGTTCCTTAGAGCATCTTTATTATATTCATTAATATCAAAATCATTATATGTTATCTCACCAGATTTTACACCATAAAGCCCAACTAAAAGTTTGATTAATGTTGATTTACCGGACCCTGATGGCCCAACAAAAGCAATAGTTTCCCCGCGGTGTGCAGTAAAGCTTACATTATTAACCGCATCTGTAGATGCATTTTTATGATTAAATGAAATATTTTCTGCTGTTATATTACTAATTTGTTTTATTGGTGCAGGATTTTGAGGTAATAATTCTTTAGGTTTGTTTTGAATTTCTTTAAAATTATCAAGTGAGACTTGGGCTTCACGCCAAGTCGTAATAACTGTTCCAATATCTTGCAGTGGCATAAACAAAAAGAAAGAATAAATCCAAAGAGAGAAAAATTCACCAAAGGTAATTTTGCCAGTAAAAATAAAATACAGCATTGCTCCTAATAGTAGAGTTCTTACAAGGTTAACAATCGATCCTTGGATGAAAGACAAAGACCGCAAATATTTAATTTTACGTAATTCAAGTTTTAAGATTTCTCCGGAATTTGCGCGAAGTCTTTCGACTTCTCTTGCTCCTAGCCCAAGAGCCTTTACCAGTTCAATATTGCGCAAAGTTTCTGTAGTGTTCCCTGCCAAGGCATTAGATTCATCAGTAATTGTTTTTTGAATTTTTTTAATTTTACCCGCAAGTAAAAAACTAACCCCAGCAATAATTGGAATCGTTGCAATATAAATAGGTACAATTGGCCAATATACGTTGTAAGCGTAAATAAATACAAAAACAAAACCAACTAATGTAATGAATACAGTATTAATCGCTAGTGCAATTAATTTTTCTGTATCAGTGCGTACTTTTTGGATTTTGGAAAGCATAGACCCACTTTGTTCATCTTCAAACAAATCGTATGGCATAGTTAATGTATGCGCAATCCCATCGGTATACATTTTAGTACCTACTTTTTGGGTTATACGGTTTACAAAATAATCTTGGAAATTTTTTGCAATTCTAGATACCAATGCAACCCCAACAGCTGCTAATAAAAGCAACCCGACTCCATTAACAAATTCAGTAGTTGTATAAATTCCGGGTTTGGTAGCGTAATTATCGATTATCTTTCTAAAAATCCAAGGATCCAAAAGTGAAAAGACCTGGTTAATTGTTGCTAAAAAAAGCGCCAAAACTATGGTCCATTTGTATTGTTTTAAATATGAATATAAAATTTGCATATAGGTATAATAGCATATTATATATAATAACCTCATCCCCGACCTTTCTCCAGTAAACTAGAGAAGGAAGTGTGATTATATAGAATATATAAAGTAATAGATAATAATCTATATATAAACTTTTAGTATAAGAAACCAAATTCCCCTCTCTATCTATGATGGAGAGGGGTCAGGGGTGAGGTAGAAAATTTCTAGATCCTAAACAAAAGTAAAAGCTTTACCGGTTTTGCCAGCTCGGCCAGTACGGCCGATACGGTGTATGTAATCATTATGAGTTTGTGGAACAGTAAAGT
>CAYNZJ010000009.1:0-32818 GCA_964401705.1 uncultured Candidatus Saccharibacteria bacterium | reverse complement strand
TGGATCTTTAAACAACTCTCTCCGTGGTATGTAACAATCATGGTTGTATTATAGCTAAAATATCCAATATAGTAAACATCTAATTACTTGCTAAAGGTATAAATTTATGTTAATGTTATCTCAGTCTTTATTAATAGCCCCGTGTTTTTAATTAACCCTGTTGGAGCCCAGAATTTTATCAGGTACCAATAGAAATAAAAACGCTTTTAAGACATGCATGATGAAACAACATTAAAGTCCATCATCGAGAATTCAGCAGTTGGACCACAACTAGAAGCTCTTGTAGAAGGACCGGTTATCGGTATTAAAAAATCGTCTGTTTATATAGACCTAGCACCATTTGGTACTGGTATAATTTACGGACGTGAATTTATCGCAGCTCGCGATATTATAAAGAAAATTGCTATTGGCGACACTGTCAAAGCTAAAGTCGTTGAAATTAAAAACGATGAAGGTTATGTTGAGCTATCTTTGAAAGAAGCAAAACAAGCATTAATCTGGAGTGAAGCTGAAAAATACATCAAAGCAAAAACAATCCTAGACATCCCAGTTAAAGAAGCCAACAAAGGTGGACTTATCTTGGAATGGCAAGGTATCCAAGGTTTCTTACCAGCATCACAACTACGTGCGGAAAACTACCCACGCGTAAATGATTCTGATAAAGATAAAATAATGGTAGAGCTTAAAAAGCTTATTGGTAAAAAATTAACTGTTACAATTTTAACTGCAATTCCAAAAGAAGGAAAACTTATCTTTTCTGAAAAAGAAAATAACCCGGAAGAACGTGCAGAAACATTATCAAAATACAATGTTGGTGATGAACTAAATTGTGAAGTTTCTGGAATTGTTGACTTTGGAGTATTTTTGAAAATTGAAGAAGGTTTAGAAGGTCTAGTTCACATTAGTGAGCTTGATTGGGGGTTGGTTGAAGATCCACGTCAATTATTCAAACTAGGTGAACCAATTCGCGCAAAAGTTATTGAAGTTAAAGAAGGTAAAATTTCTCTTTCTATCAAAGCGCTAAAGGAAAACCCTTGGGCAGAATTTGAAGGTAAAATCAAAAAGGGCGACATTGTTAGCGGTGTTGTAATTAAATTCAACAAACATGGTGCATTGGTTTCAATCAAGCAAGGTGTTGCTGGACTATGTCACCATTCTACAGTTGGCGGTGAAGATAAACTAAAAGAAAAACTTTCTCTAGGTAAAACATATAATTTCCAAGTAACATTGTTTGAACCAAAAAATCAAAGAATGACATTGGTCTTAATGGAAGAAGAAAAGAAAGCATAGGCTAGGTTCTGGTAATTAGTTTCTAGTTGCTAGTATCACTAAAAAACCACACAAATGTGTGGTTTTTTAGTTATTGACATGTTAACTAAAATTATGTATAATTTCTATAAATTTAAAATATGTTCATACTACTTCAAACAGTGTCTGGGATATTGGCACTTTATAACAAAATCCTAATTAATAATTGGATTTATGAAAAATATTCCCCTTTTTTAAAAAGAAACCTACCTAAAAATTTAACAACAAAATCTTTTGGGTGGATGAGCGGTATTCTTGCCGTAATTCTTACAACTATTTATTTCTTTACAAAAAATCAAGATTTTAAAGTGATGATAGTTTATAACTATGCATTAATAACATTACTTTTTTATGGATATATAATAGTTAAAGTAGAAGAATCACAAGATTTAAAAAAAGAAAAAATATTACGATACTGGGAAATGAAATTAAAAGTTATAGTTATTACATTAACAATTATTACTTGTTTATGGATATTAACGCGAGAAGAATCTAACCCAGTAAGAATTATTCAATTTTATGCGACAGTATTTGGACTCACTGGAACTTTATTATTATCACTAAAGAAAAATGTTATCGGTTGGATTCTTTATTTTATTACGCATTTACTCTCAGCATATGCAATGATTAAAAATGATTCTTTAATCATATGCGTATTCCAAATAATATCGGCAATAGTTGCAATATTTGGAATACTCCACAAAGAAAACAAAAACGTTACACCTGTCGATTATTGACAGGTTTTTATTTCTTATTTACTTCATTTGCAGCGACAGAGTAACCAAGGTTTATGATTTTAGAAATTGCGTCTACTGATTTTGGTAAAATATTTTTTAATATTTCATTATCTTGTGTATCAAAATCAGCTAAAACATTGGGTTTATATAATTCACCCTTATCCCCTGTTTTACTAATTCCAATTCGGAGTCGTGTATAATCTTTACCACCATAAAAATGATTAATGGATTTTATACCATTGTGCCCACCATCACCCCGATCATACGCAATTTTAATAGTACCTATTGGTAAATCAATTTCATCATGAATAACAATCATTTTATTTAGCATAAAAGGATTGATTCTTTTTATTCCGTCTATTACTTTACCTGACTCATTCATAAAAGTCTGAGGCTTTAATAACAAAACCTGTTCACCTTGTAATTGAACAATACATTTTTCAGATAATAAATATTTATCATATTCCCAAATAGCCCCCTCCGCTAACATGTCCAAAACCTGCCAGCCAACATTGTGGCGAGTATTTTTATATTTATCTCCTGGGTTACCAAGTCCGATTATAGGTATCATGTGTATATTATAGCACAAAACAAACCCTCTCTTAATCTCTCCCTTATCAGGGCGAGAAATAGTTACAAAAAAAACAATTGCGACTATTCCTCCCTTGATAAGGGGAGGCAAGGAGGGGTTTATAATAAAACACCAAAATACAAAATTGACTTTATGTCAAACTATTTTTGTGATATAATGTGCTCCATGACACATAAAAAGAAAGAATCAATTTGGGATATAATTAAATTTATATTTTTAGCTTTAATTATCGTTATCCCTATTCGTTTATTTATAGCTCAACCATTTTTAGTTAATGGCCGGTCAATGGATCCAACACTAAAGAACCATGACTATTTAATAGTTGACGAACTATCTTACCATCTTAGAGAACCAAGACGAGGTGAAGTTATTGTGTTTAAATACCCTCTAAATAAAAAAGAACATTTTGTAAAAAGATTAATTGGTCTTCCTGGTGACACAATCAGTATAATTAACGGTACAGTTACAATTAAAACAAAAGAAGGCCAAACATTATTATTAGATGAACCATATGTTGTTAATCATTCATATGAAAGTTTAGTTGATATTGTTGTTCCGGAAGACCAATTATTCGTTATGGGTGATAATCGTGCTGAAAGTTATGATTCACGAATGTGGAAATTCTTACCAAGAAAATTAGCGACAGGACGTGCATTAATAAGACTATACCCTTTTTCTAATATAGATGTACTACCTGGCCAAGAAACTTATAATTTTGATGTTAAATAATATTATTAATCTAAATAAAAAATAATTATGTCTACAAACAAACCACGCAAAGAACCATTTCAAAGTCCAAAAGGTATGCACGATATCATGGGTGATGCATATTATGCTTATCAAGGTTTATTTGAAAAAGCTCAAGAGGTTGCAGTATATTATGGTTTTAAACCAATTGCAGTTCCAATAGTTGAACAACAAGAACTTTTTGAAACAACAATTGGTGCCGGAACTGATATTGTTGATAAAGAAATGTATACATTAAAAACCAAAGGTGGTGACCAATTAGCACTTCGCCCAGAATTTACAGCAGGTGTTATGCGAGCATATATCGAACATGGAATGCAAAGTGAAACTCAACCAGTGATGCTCTATTCTTCTGGACCTGTTTTTCGTCATGATAAACCACAACGTGGACGCTACCGTCAATTACACCAATTTAATCTAGAAGTTCTTGGAACTAAAAAAAGCATAGCCGATGCACTAATAATAAAAACCACAGTAGTGATTCTTGAAGAAGCCGGTGCAAAAAATCTAGTAGTTGATATTAATAGTATTGGAGACAAAGAATCCAGAACTGCATATCTTAGAGAATTAACATCATATTACAAAAAACACCTAAGCAGTATGCCTGCCGAGGCAAGAGAACGTCTTAAGACTAACCCTTTGCGGTTATTGGATTCCAAAGACCCTAAGATGATTGCTATTAATGTTGAAGCTCCAGAATCAGTAGCATCACTTAACCCTGAATCAAAAAAACATTTAAAAGAAGTTTTGGAATACTTGGATGAGATGGGTATAACATACAGATTAAATAAAAATTTAGTCCGTGGAATTTCTTACTATACTCATACTGTTTTTGAAATAATTGATGAAGGTGATGATGAAACCGGACCGCTAGCTTTAGCTGGGGGTGGACGTTATGATTATTTAGGAACAATGCTAGGAAGCAAAAAAGAAATCCCAGCAATAGGTGCTGGTATTGGAATGGACCGAGTAATTGAAGCTCCTTGGAGCACTAATTTGTCTCCAAAAATAAACAAAAAACCAAAGTGTTATTTTATTCAATTAGGGTTTGATGCTAAACTAAAAGCATTACCAGTTATTGATATACTGCGTAAAGCTCATATTCCAGTACTACAATCATTAACTAAAGATAGTCTAACATCACAACTAGCTACTGCTGAAAGGAGCGGTGTACCATACGTAATAATCTTTGGACAAAAAGAAGCACTTGAAAATAGTGTGATAGTTAAAGACATGCAAAAACATTCCCAAAAAACAGTTAAAATAGATAAACTGGTTGAATACTTGAAAGAAATAAAATAACCCTATGAAGAGAACAATAATTCAAAATCCAAATGAAATATTGCGTAAAATTTCTGAAAAAGTTACAGCTGATGAATTTAATAGCCCTGAATTAAAAAAGATTATTAAAGACATGAAAGACACCCTAGTGGAAGAAAATGATGGGGTTGCTTTGGCTGCACCACAAATAGCTATTAATAAAAGGATTTTTATAATTTCAAATAGAGTTTTTAATAAAACAAATGAAGAAAAAATAGAAGATGCAGATGTTGTTTGTATTAACCCAGAATTTATAAAAATTTCAAAAGATAAAAAATTAATGCATGAAGGATGCCTATCAGTACGACCGCTTTATGGTGATATCCGTCGAGCTAGTCGTGCTCATATTCGAGCTCAAAATGAAAATGGCGAATATTTTGAAATAAAAGGTTCAGGACTTTTAGCTGAGATTTTTCAACATGAAATTGATCATTTAGATGGAATTTTATTTATCGATAATGCAATTAATATAAAAGATGGTGAGTCCAGAAGCTTGGAAAAACAAAAGAAAATGAAAAAATAATATGTCTAAATATATTTATTTTGGAACACCAACATATGCTTTAGCATCATTAAAAGTATTAATTGAGAATGGGTATAAACCAGAGCTTGTTGTGTGTTCCCCGGACAAACCAATTGGCCGAAAACAAATAATTACCCCTTGCCCTGTTAAAACATATGCCGAGGAAAATAATATAAAAGTTTTTCAACCAGAAAAAATAAACAAAGAAGCCATTGATTATATAATGTCTTTTAATCCTAGTTATGCTGTTGTTGCAGCTTATAATAAAATCCTCCCTAAAAGTTTAATCGACTTATTCCCGAAAGGGATTTTAAATATTCATCCTTCTTTATTACCACTTTACCGCGGGCCAGCACCAGATATTGGACCAATTCTTAACCAAGACAGTGTAACTGGGGTAACAATAATGCTAATTGATCAAGATGTTGATCATGGACCAATTTTAGCTCAGGAAGAATATAATTTAACTGGTCAAGAATTTGCAAAAGATATTGGAGAAAAATTATTTATATTAGGTGCAAATATGTTATGTGAAATAATCCCTAAATGGTTAAATGACGAGATAAGACCAATTGAACAAAATCATACCCAAGCAACTTTTACAAAAAAAATCACCAAACAAGATGGTGAAATAAAAATAAATAATCCTGATTTAGAATTATGGGCAAAATGGCGCGCATATTACCCTTGGCCTGGACTTTATTTTTTTAAAGATAATAAAAGAATTAAAATTACAAAAGCTAATTTTATAGATGGTAAATTTATAATAGAAAAAGTAACACCCGAAGGTAGTAAAGAAATTGATTTTAAATAGAAAGACCTTTTAAGAAAGATCCAACAAAATAAGCAACAGTTGCAGCAACCCCACCAATAAACAAAGTCTCAATAGCTGAATTAAATCTATTTGTATTTGTTATTTTACCTCGAACTTGACCAATTATAACAAAAGCTAAAAATGTAAAACCTATAGACACTAAAAATTGTTTACCTTGCCAAATGTTAAATACATAGCTTATAAAATATGGTAAAAGTGGAATAACCCCAACAATAACAAAAGAACAAAATGTTGCAAGTGCCATATGAAGAGGCCTACTTTCTGGAATATCGTTATTTTGGTCTCGATGTGATTTTTCTGATAAATAGTTTCCAGATGCCATAGAAAAACCATCAGCTAAAACATTGGATATCCCCAATATTAAAACAATACTTGGGCTAAGATTAGCTCCAGCAACTCCGGCAATAATAGCAAAAGTTGTAACTGTACCGTCTAGTGCACCATAAACAAATTCTCTTAAATACTTGTCAAAAAATGATTTCATTACTATATGGTAGCATAAATTTTAATCATTTAAAATTTTATCCCGATTAATTGAATAAACGCAAATTGGTAAATTTAAGATTTCACTAATTTCATCGATCAGGACTCTTACATAGGTTCCAGAACTACAAAATATTTTAATATTTAACAATGGTAATTTTAAATCTTGATTTTTAATTTTTTGCCATGAATTTATGATTTCTTTTTGCCTAAAATCACCTTGGACCAAACTAGTTATAGTTTCTACTCTTTCATAAATTTTATTTAACTCAATTTCTTTAATACTTAGTAATTCAATATCATAGATATTAATTATATGACTAGCATCGATTTTATTACCTTCTCTTGAATGTTGCCAAAGCGGTTTACCTAAAATATTTTTTGATGAAAAGTTATGAAATTTTTGTGACCTTTGCCCTGATAATTTTTTAAGAATACCCAATAAATTATCTGTATTAATTTGTTTTTGTTCAAAAGTAAAATTAGTATCTTTAATAATTCCTAATAAATCACTAGTGTCTGTAGATACCCCCACAACAAAACAAACATCATAAATTTTATCAAGCCCAGTATATTTATTTTTATCTTTACAATCATCGCCTGTTAAAAAAATCATCTCTCCCGTTGCTGCTGGGTCCAACCGCCCAGCATAAGTTATAGGAATATCTTTTGCGATATTCTCTTTGTTTCTTAATCTATTTAAACACAAAAGAGGTGTTTCTCCGATTTCTTTATAAAATTTATAGACTGCCATACTAATTTAAATTTTGTAGTTTAGTTGTATTATATTTTTCTGGAAAATATGGATTGATTTGAATTATTTTAGTATTTTTTAGAAATGGTAAATAATTCAAAGCATCTTTTAATGCAAATTGGTCATAACCAACTACTATAAAATCTGGAATTAAATTTTTAAAAACTGACCATTGCCCTATTTTACTATCACCCTGAAGAACAATAACCTTTGGAAAAGAATTTAAAATCATTTTTTTTCTTTGATCAAAATTATTATAAGGTATTTTATTTTTAATATCTTTAACGTATTCATCATTGGCTAAACATATATATAAAATACCCCCTATTTTTTGGGATTGTTCTATAAAATATATATGCCCAGGATGGAGCATATCAAATACCCCAAAAACTAAAACCTTCATAAAATGAATAATACAGCATTTAAACAAAAAAATACACCTATACAAAATAGGTGTATTTTTTGTTTAAATTTAATTTGCCGTTACACAAATAGCAGTAGTAGTTAATGTCCATGAATTATTTTTACTACTTTTACTGTTTTTACTGTTTTTATTATAATCATCATCATGATGATCATCGTCATCTTTATGTCGACGAACAGTAGCAGACCATGTTGTGTTATTTGTTGGATAACTTGAAACAATAGAATAGTCTTTAGTTAAATCACTCATGGAAAATCCTCCACCAACAACTTTTTTTCCATTTGGACAAGATACTGTTTGAGTTACAGAACTATTTGTAGTTGAGTTACTAGTAGCGCTAACTCTTTCGTATCCACTAACTCCATTGGTTCCAGCAGTACCTTGCGCTCCGGTATCACCTTTGTCGCCTTTATCACCCTTGTCGCCTTTTTCACCTTGTGGACCAGTAGCACCTTGTGGACCAGTAGCTCCATCAGCTCCAGCTGGACCAGTTGCCCCGGTTGGTCCTTGTGGACCTTGCGGACCAGTTGGACCTGTATCACCCTTGTCACCTTTTAGACCTTGAGCCCCAGGGTTACCCTTTGGACCAGTTGCTCCGGTTGGTCCTTGTGGACCTTGTGGACCTTGTGGTCCTTGTGGTCCAGTAGCGCCTTGTAATCCTTGAATATTCCAAGTTAAAAGAGTATCGCTATTTGTACAATCACTAGATGTAAAGCCCCCGACTCCAACAATATGGACGGTTCCATTTTGGGCAACACATACAGTTATTTCATTACTACTAGCTTGAGTAAAAGACCAAAGACCAAGAGTTAAAACAAAAACTCCAATAAACGTATAAACTAACTTATGTTTTATAGATTTCATTTAAATTTGTAAATTATATTACTACTAATATCTGTATTATAGATTTAATCTAAATTAAAAGCAAACAAAAATACTCCATAAATGGAGTATTTTTGTACATAGATTATTATACGCGTTCTACGTTTATTGCGTTTAATCCTTTTTCAGAATTCTCAGTTTCAAAAGTGACTTCATCACCTTCACGAAGTTCGTCATAAGTTACACCAGAAAGAGAATTTGAGTGGAAAAATAGATCCTTATCCAAACCTTCACCTGTGATGAAACCGAAACCTTTATCTGTAAGTTTTTTGATTATACCTTTCATAAATTGGTTAGTTAATTAATAAATACAAAATAAAGATATACGAAAATCGACTTCTTCTAAACTAAATATTGTAAATACACTGTACCATAGATAAAACAATTTAGCTAATTATTTAAACTATATTTCTATGGAAAACATTTTAGACGGACTATGGTGACCATTTATGATACGAACCTGTTTTATATTTACATTAAATATATCAGCTAACATTTCAATAACTCTATCATTGGCCATATTTCTTTCCGCACGCTGTTTAACAGATATCTTGTAATGGTCATCATTTACCTTTTCAATAGTTTCCTTTTTGGCTCCAGCTGTGACTTTGACTTTAATATACATCCCGTTAGAAGTAGCCCAACTTTATTGGGCGTCCTTTATTAAAAAATAAATTATAAAAAGATTTAAGCATAATGGATAATACGTAATATAAATTAACTAAACGACTTCTAACGGGATACATAAACGTATTTTTGCATTTTTATTGTATTTTTGCTACTATATAAAAGTTGTTTTAATCCTTTGGTGGGGTCAGACCATGCCTTGGGAGCCAAAATAACATATTCCTCTTTTAAAGATGAATAAACATATTCCTCTGTAGCTCAGCGGTAGAGCAGTCGCCTGTGGAAAGGTTGTTATGGTATACTACATAGTATATGCCAGAAACAAGAACCTATGCCGACCGAGCCAGCTATATGCGTGAAGCTGTCAAAAAACGAAGAATTAAACTTCGAAAGATGGCACGCGATTATAAAGGTGGCCGGTGTGAGATTTGTGGATACAACAAATGTGATCGTGCACTGTCTTTCCATCATATAGATCCAAAAACGAAAGAATTTGGTTTATCCGATAAAGGTCTTACAAGATCTTGGGAAAAGACAAAGAAAGAGATTGATAAATGTATTCTCTTATGTGCGAATTGTCATATGGAGATCCACGACGGTATTACGCAGCTTCCTGTGCGAAAGCCAGGTCGAAAACAAGGTTAATTGCTGGAAGTCTTAACTCATAAGATAATCAGCAGCCAAGTCCAAAGAATTAATATTCCGAGGAAAGGTTCAGAGACTATCCCTTTATGGGAGTAGGATTCAAGTTTGAATTCGAAACGCCTTGCACCTACGTCAATTAAAATTGATATGGTGGTGATATAGTCCACACTAACAGTGATGTTGGATAAAGTGTAAGCGATTGGTCGCAGGTTCGATCCCTGCCGGAGGAGCAAAATAAAGAAAACACCTTTAAATAGGTGTTTTCTTTATTTTGCGGAGGAGAGCAAGTATTAAATACTTGCGTGCAGGGAGCGAAGACCTTGAGTATATCGCGCGAAGTGCCAGCGAGCCCGATACGAAAGGTGTACAGTTCCTGTAAGGAAAGATCCCTGCCGGAGGAACAAATAAAGACTGTTTTTGGTATAATTTTTTGGTATAATTGTTTTATGGAAAAAATTGATAAGGATGAACTAGTTAAAGAAATTAAAGCAGTCTTTGAAGATACGTTTTATCCTGGTGATAACTTAATTGTTCATTATTCTCCTTACGCTGAACAGTATCCTGATTATGAAGGTAATACTGTACTTGCGGTTTTCAAAGGCAAAAAATGGCAAGAATTAAAGAGAGATGAAAAACTCGTCTATAACTATGGTGCTTTTTTAACAGATGAAGCTAGACGTTATTATCTACCCACTTGTATGCTTCTTGTTTTAGAAGATCCAGAAACGGCTGACGTTTTAATAGATCTCATGTTTTCTTACTTAGTCGATAAAGAAATGGATGTAAGCGAATTTTCTGAAGTTCAAAAAAAGTGCATAGACAACTTCGTAACTTATTTAAAAAGAACATATCCCAACTAACCATGTTATAACAAAACCATCTTTCTTTTAAGGTACTTATTCGAATACCATCCCCATTCGGAGAAATGTCTGGAAGACATTTCGTTAGGGATCGAAAAGCTTTTCCTTATTTATGAGAAATTTTTAATTTTGAATAAATGGAAAAGGTGTACAGCGTCTGTAAGACGAGATCCCCGCCAGCTTTTGGAAAGTCACCTAGGGAGGTAGTCGAGATCCCTACCAGAGGAGCCTCAAAAAATAGCCTTTCCGCCAGTTGTTGGATTGTAAGGTTATTTTTTATTACCTTGTGGGGTTCGAAAAATTATACAGATTTTGCTATTGTAATAATAATTAATATACCTAAACTATTAAGTAAAAAAGAAATTATAAGGAACTGCCAATTTTTTAATTTTGAAATTCCCATAAGCCCTACACCTATTTCATCAGGAAAAGGTGATGCAATAATCAAAGCCCCAAGAGCAGGAGCAAGCCAAGCAAAATAAGGTGTACTCATAAGTCGGGATAAATTTGAACCACCTAGTTTCATAAAAATAGGTTTAATTTCTTCAAAAACATTATCCTTAAGAAACCGAAATATTACATAGTCACCAATAACTGCACCAAGCCCAGCACTCAAAGCAATCAATAAGGGATTATATATTTGCGTGAGTTTAAACAAAACAACACTTGCGGGGGCAACTGTAAAAGTAGAAACAAAAAAGATACCTGCAACAAAAGATCCAATATAACCAAGCTTAGCAATACTACTCATTGCTTGTTGCCCAATATTAGTACCAGTAACATAAAAAAGCACAAACAAGCTAACTATTAAAAAGAAAGTATTTTTATATTTCCAAGATTTATATATTTTATGCAATCTTTCCATTTTTTATTAATATTTTGAACTAATTTGTTTTTGGTTATTTGTGTTTAAACCAATTAAAATCAAAACTAAAATATAAACTAAATGGTCATCAATTACCGGATTATTTTCTGGCCAAAGTAATGCTAAATACATTAAAAATAACATTATGCTTCCTGCTACTGCCCCCCATTTTACAAAACGATTAAATATCAAAGTTAAACCAACAAATAGTAACCCTACCATAAACAACCAATCAATAACAGGTATACCCACAAGCAATTGGAAAATTTCAGCAAGTGGACCTTTTACTCCAAAGCTTAAAAACCCAGTTGTTGGTGATCCCCCACGAATCCAAGCATTTTCAAATTTAGTAGCAAAACCTAAACCAAAAGTCTTATCAAAGAATGCCCATAAAAATATGAACCCCATAGAAAATCTTAATAAACCATAAATAATTTTTTGCATAAAAAATAAAGTTAAATAATAATACTTATATTATACAACAAAGATACAAAACGAGTAACATTTTGGTTACTAGTTAATATGCTATAATATACCCACAAGGTCTTTATTATTAAATTAAGTAAAAAATAAATTTATGATAAAAAATATCAAAGCTACAAATATGGAATTAACAATTGCAATAAATGATCATATAAACGACCGGCTAACTACGATTAATAAATTTTTAAATAATGATAAAGCAATAGTTCAAGTTGAAGTTGGACGCACTACTAACCACCATAACAAGGGGGACATTTTTAAAGCAGAATTTAATATAAAATCTGGAGAAAATAATTTTTATGCAGAATCTCTAAAACATGATTTATATCTGGCAATTAATGATGCAAAAGACCAAATAATATCAGAATTAAAAAGCAAAAAAGGACGCTCGTCTACATTGTTTAACCGAGGAGCTCGTAGTATTAAAAAAATGTTAAAAGGAATATCAAAAAGAAATCCTTTTACTTCTAAATATTAATTTTTATTACTTTTTAAAAATTTTTTAACGAGTGGAAAAACTATAGGAAAAACTGCAACCGCTACAGCTACAATAACAACAAGAGTTACAAAATAATCCATATTAGGAACAGATGTCCCAAAAAAGTTACCCAAAGCAAGACCTACAGTAACCCAAATAAACCCCGAAATAAATGAGACGAATAAAAATGGTCCTTTTTTAAGATTTGTTACCCCTGCTAAAAAAGGGGTTACGGTTCTAACTAGTGGAATGAATCTTGCAATAATTAATGTTAATAAACCATACTTAGCAAAAAATCTTTTTGTTTTTTCAAAAGCAGGGTTTAGTTTTTCTTTATGTTTTTCTATATAATTTTCAATTTTCTTTTCAGCTAATTGACCCATAAAATACCCTAAGACATTCCCCAAAAAAGCAGAAACTCCTAAAACCAAAATAGCATTTTGGATTGATAATTCTCCGCGATTAATAAAATACCCCGCACTAAAGAGTAATGTATCCCCTGGTAAAAAAAATGCTGGCAAAAAACCAGTTTCAATTATAATAACTGCACCTAAACCAAAAACCCCAAATGATGTAAATATCGACAATAGGCTCATATATTATTGATTTAAAGGGTTTTCCTCTTCTTCGGTTACAACAATACCCCCGGACGACCCACCACGATGAACTAATTCATGGGCTAAAGCTTTAGCTATTCTATGATCAACAATAGGTAAAAGGTTTCGCTTTTTTTTACCTAATCCGTGTAATGCTTCTTCCCCACCAATGGTTGTAGTATCAAGTTCAGCTAAACCAATAAAGCGATAAAGATATGGTCTTTTGATTTCAACATTTTGGATTTGACGATAAGGAATAACAACTTCTTTGATAAAAAATATCCCTCGTCTCACATAAAAAGCATGCTCATCCAGCATAAATTTATATTGCCGATAAAGTACCCACCCCCGCAAAAGAACAACAATTAAATAACCTAACATTGTAAGCCATAACATCATAAGAATAAAAGAACCATCAACATACCAATTAGGATGCTCTACAAAAAATTGATTAAAAGAATCTTTTTTAGTAGTAAAAACTACATTATAAGTAAACCAAACACTTAACAAAAGTAAAAGTAAAAAGAAATTACCACTACGGAATAAAAAAAGCCAGAAAGTTTTTCTACCTAAACGGTGCCATTGTTTTAATGGTATTGCCATACGGTGTATTATAACATAAAAAATCCTTTAGATTAACTAAAGGATTTTTTATTTATTATTTTTAATTTTAGTGAGCCATATGAGCATGAGCTTTTACTCGACTCGCATTCATCTTTTCAGTAAATGCTCGAATAATGGCAAATAAAATTGCAATTAGAATTAAAGCTATTACCCATTCACCTACAGTATCTGGTAAAAAGTTTTGACTAAACAAACTACCCGCAGCTGCAAGATTTGAATTACCAGAAAATGATCGATTATTTGTAGCTATTCGTGCATCAACATATCTAGTACCATTTGTATATTGTGCCCCAGCACCATTTGTATAACCATAAGCTAAACTTCCGTCAGAATTTCTAGCAACACGAGCATCTTCTACTGCTCGAGCTTTAGCTGCATCTTCTGTATCTTGCTCGGCTTGACGTTCAGCTTTACTTTTTATTTTTATTCCTAATAAATTCCCTGTTGGTAAACTATCGGCTGGATCAATCATTGTATTTGAACTAGTATTTGAATTTGCGTTAATTACTGTTCCAACAGATTGAACTGGTGGTTCTTCGTAAAACCCACCTTGTGGATAGAATTGACTATTTGCCAAAGTTAACCCTGGGATTATTAAAGTTCCAAAAACAAAAATAGCTGTAATGATTTTATAATTTTTCATACCCCTATTATAGCATATAATACCCCTATTTGTCAATAGCTGTAATATGCTTAAAATGGTTGATTTCTATGTGTTAAAATCACATGGTGCTATAATACTATCATCGCAGATTAAATATTTTTCTGCTATAATTAACCTTATTATCAGGAACAAAATAATTACATGCAAAACCCATATCAAAATGCCCTATCTCAATTAGCTCGAGCTAACAACGTAAAACCAGTTAGCAAAAGACTATTAGATAGATTAGCTCAACCAGAAAGAGAAATAGATATTGCTATCCCAGTTATTATGGATAATGGCGAAGAAAAGATATTTCATGGATACCGTGTACAGTACAATTCCCTACGTGGACCATACAAAGGTGGTATTAGATACCATATTGATACAAACATTGATGAAGTTAAAGCCCTCGCTTTTTGGATGGCATTAAAATGTGCAATTGCAAATATTCCTATGGGTGGTGGTAAGGGTGGAATTACTGTTGACCCTAAAACTTTATCAAAAACTGAACTTGAAAATCTATCTCGTGGATGGGTTCGGGGGTTAGCTGATGCTATTGGACCTAAAAAGGATGTCCCAGCCCCAGATGTAAACACAACACCCGAGATTATGTCTTGGATGAGTGATGAGTACGAAAAAATAACTGGAGACAAAACCAAAGCCACATTTACTGGTAAACCACTAGACAATGGTGGCTCTGAAGGCCGAACTGCAGCAACTGGACTAGGTGGATTTTTTGCTTGGGATGCAATTCGCGAGGATTTAAAATTACCGGTGTCATGTACTGTAGCTATTCAAGGGTTTGGTAATGTTGGAAGTTTTGCAGCTCAAACATTTGAAAATATGGGTCACAAAATCTTAGCACTTGCTGATTCTAAAAGTGCTATTTATAATGAAAATGGAATCAGTGTTAAAGAAGCACTTGACTGGAAAGCTGAAAATGGAGCACTGTCCGGTATGCCAGGAACTGTAACAATTAGTGAAGAAGCATTACTTGAATTACCTGTTGATGTACTTATCCCAGCTGCACTAGAAAACCAAATTACTCAAGATAATGCCGATAGAATTCAAACAAAATGTGTATTGGAATTAGCCAATGGCCCAACAACACCCGAAGCTGATGATATTTTATTAAATAAAGGTGTAACTGTTATCCCCGATATTTTAGCTAATGGTGGTGGAGTAACAGTATCTACCTACGAATGGGAACAAAATCTTAAAGGTGAACATTGGACAGAACAAGATGTAAATAAAAAGCTAGAAGATAACCAAAAACTACAATCAAAAAATGTCTATCAAAAATCTATCGAATTAAAAACCGACATGCGCCGAGCAGCATTTCTACTGGCACTAGAGCGACTAGAAGTTGCGTTGAAATAAATCACCTACTCTAAATCACAGAAATAAAAATTGCCCCATTTGGGGCTTTTTTATTTTTTAGAATTTCTCTACCAAGGTGGATCGTCAACAGGAGAAAACATGTTATTGATTTCTTGTTGAGCATTCTGCTCTATGAATTTTTCTTTAATTTCTTCCCGTGTTTTTTCTACAGGAGGGACATCAAATTCCCCACAATTCCCACAATTTACTACTAATTCTTTTTGTTGGTTTAGCTCTAGATTATGGTCTACACTCGCCCCACATTTAGGGCAAAAATAAGATAAGTCCCCAGGGATTTCAATTTCGGTTGGACCCATTGTTTTTGGGTCAAATACTGTTATTTTCATGATAGATATCTTTATATTTACTCAAAATATACGCCTTTGTAAAAGGTATGTCAACCCGGTAGTAGATATTCGACCTTTTAAAAACAAAGACTAAATATAAGATTTAGTCAGTCGAATATTCACTACGGGGTCAATATAATGGATTTTTTGGGGTTAATCGGTATAATAGAAGAATGAAAACAAAATCCCCTTTTAGATTACCCAAAAATATCAAACCAGTTAAATACGATTTAGCTATCGAGCCGGATTTAACTGCCCAGACTTTTAATGCGAGCGTTGTCATTGATATTAAGATTACCGAACCAACAAATAAAATTTATTTACACTCCAAAGAACTAACTATTGGAGCAGTTTTTATCCGTGAAATTACAAAATCAAAAAAATCTGAAAAAGAATCTTTTATCCCAAAAATAACTTACCTTGAAAAAGATAATGTAATGGTACTGGAAGTCCCTAAAAAAATTACAGGACTCTGGGAAGTTTCGATTAGCTACACTGGCCTTATTCACGATGATTTACGTGGATTTTATATTTCAAAATATGACCATAAAAATGGTGAAGAATTAATTGGTGCAACGCAATTTGAAGCTATCGATGCGCGCAGAGCACTCCCATGTTTTGATGAACCAGAAATGAAAGCAATCTTTAATTTAAAATTAATAGTCGACAAACAATATAGCGCAATTAGCAATACCGAAGTTATCAAAATAAATAATCTAAAAAGATCAATTGTTTCAGATAAAACAAATGACAAAACTGAATATGTTTTTGCTCCAACACCAGTAATGTCTACATATTTATTGGCTTGGTGTATTGGTAAGTTTGAAAAAATTAGCACAAAATCAAAAAATAAAACATTAGTTAATGTCTATACCCCAATAGGCAAAGCAGAATTAGGTCGTTTTGCATTAAATGTAGCACCTAAAGTTTTGGATTATTTTGAAGATTATTTTGGTATCAAATACCCATTAAACAAAATGGATTTAGTCGCCTTGCCAGATTTTGCATCAGCAGCAATGGAAAACTGGGGGTTAATAACATTTCGCGAAACTTGCCTTTTAATGGATAAAAACAATAGTGCATTTCATAATACACAATGGATTGCATTAGTTATTGCTCATGAAATTGCTCATCAATGGTTTGGGAACTTGGTTACAATGTCTTGGTGGGATGATTTGTGGCTAAACGAAGGATTTGCTAATTATATTGAATATAAAGCCATCGATGCTATATTCCCTGCTTGGAATATTTGGGAAGAATTTACTCAAGGTGATATGGGCGCGGCACTTAGTCTTGATGCATTAAAATCATCACACCCTATTGAGGTCCCTATCGAGGATGCCCATAAAATCGATGAAATATTTGACGACATTACATACCGAAAAGGCGCTAGTGTTATTCGTATGCTTGCGGAATATGTCGGAGAGAAAAATTTCCGCACAGGTATTAGTAAATATTTAAAAGCCAATGCTTATACTAACGCTACAACAAAAGATTTATGGAAATTCCTAGAGAAATCATCAGATAAACCAGTCGAGCGTGTTATGGGCTCATGGACCAAACAAGCTGGGTTCCCTGTTGTTAGTTTAGAAGATAATTCGCCAGCTGGTGGAAAAACCACCTGCCATCAATGCCGATATTACCGAAACCGAATAATAATGAACAAAAAAACTAAAGATAATCCTCAGCTTTGGCCAATACCACTGGACGATGGTAAATCCACATATATAATGCCTGCTAAAAATTCTACAAAAATTACATTTGATAAAAATGCAGTTACATTAAATGATAAAGAAAGTAATTTAATCCATATCGATTACAGCCCAGAATTTATAGCAAAACAAAAACTAGCTTTTAAAAATAAAAATTTGAGTTCAATCCAAAGAATGGGATTGATTCGTAATATGCGAGCATTAGCACAATGTGGTAAAGCCAGTACTAATGAAGTATTAGAATTTATAAAATTCTACAAAAATGAAGACAACCATATTGTATTAACCGAGCTATGGGTAACAATGGTTCAAATTGAAAATATTTTTGGATCAGATATTGTAATTAAAAATGAATTAAGAAAATTTTATTTAAATATATTTGAAAACTTTTGGAAGTATTTTTCTTGGGATACAAAAAACAATGACCATAAAATGCGCTCGGCAATTATTTTAAATGCTGGATACAAATTAGGTTATGAAAAATTAATTAATCAAGCACTAGAAAAATACCGAGACAAAAAAACAACAATCCCCCCTCACCTACGCGCAGGTGTATACCGAGTCGTTGTTCGCTATGGGACAAAAGATGATAATTTAAATCTATGGAAAATATTAGAAAAAGAAACACTTCAAGAAGAAAGAATGCGAATCATGGCTAGCTTTGGAGCAGTATTAAAAGCTAAAGATATTTTAGAGGTTCTCGAATATTACAATAGTAAAAAGGTCCGCTCGCAAGATACACCACTATTAATTGCCAGATTATTAAATGAAACAAATCACCCAGAAATAGTTTACAACTTTATCCAGCATCACTGGGGTGAATTTGTTGATAAATATGGCAAAGGTGGGCATTTATTACCAAGAATTATTGATGGACTATCCGTAATTATTGATACTCCCACATTAAAACATATGAAAGAATTCTTTAAAAAATACCCTGCCCCTGGAACTAAAATGACCCTTAATCAAGTTTATGAAAAAATTGAAGGAGCAATTGCTTGGCAAAAACAAGATGAAATAGCATTAAAAAAATATTTGTCTTTATAAATAATATGAAAAAAATCCATAGGTTTATAACCAAATATCAAAAAACAAATAATACTTTGAAAATTACAGAATCTGGTTTGATCCATCAAATTAAAGATGTTTTGAAAATGCGTGTTGGTGAGGACTGCACTATAATTGGTATAGATCAAATAGAAATCCTGTGTAGTATTAAAAATATCAAACCAAATTATATTGAGTTAGATATTAAAGAAAAAATTATACAAGAAAATAAAAATGTGGATTCTAAAAAATTTGTCACACTATATATGGCAATTTTAAAGAAAGAAAATTTTGAATTAGTTTTGCAAAAAGCTAGCGAAATTGGGATTCATAAAATTGTACCAATGATAACAAACAGGACCGTTAAAACTGGACTTAATTTTGAAAGATTAGAAAAAATCGCTCGTGAAGCCAGTGAATTATCAGGTAGAAATACAATTATAGAAATTGGAGATATAACTAATTTTAGTGATGCTATTTTAAATGATACGTCAGAAACAAAAATACTTTTTGATATCACTGGTACACCTTTTTACCACAGGTCGGACCTGTGGGAAAAACAAAATGATGAAAAGTCAGTGAGTATTTACATTGGGCCTGAAGGTGGATTTACTGATCAAGAAATCCAATTAGCTAAAGACCTGCCGGCCGGCAAGGCAGGAAATAAAATTGAAATTAAAAATTTGGGGAACCTGACACTGCGCGGGGAAACCGCCGGTATCATTGCGTGCTATTTAGCTATGCAATAAAAAAAGACAGTCACTGCTGACTGCCTTAAAGATTTTTCCACTTTGGTATTGCTACCTCGGTGGCCCAGTTTTCGAACCCGAAGACTGATTAGTGGTGTTTGTGTAAAAAGGTACACCTTTTTTCTTTCTTTCAAAAGATGCGAGTGTAACAAAAGGTACTTTCTTTAACTTCATATTTTGAAGCTTTACAAATACCTGTTTGTCTTTTTTCTTCATTGCTTTCCATTGCTTTTTGGTAAAGGTTTGGAATGGAGGTAAATCACCGCCTCGTAAAATGATAGTGTCCCCTTTAGTCAAAGATTTCTGGATAGAGTCGAACATACCTTCTCTGTTATCCAACAAATACCAAACACCTTTATCTGGATTATTTACAGATACTCCAAACAAGATGATTTTTTTTGTGGTAGGAATTTCAATTTTTATTGCCTTACCTACAAGATAGGTAGTGTAGGCCTCGACCTCCTTAGTTTCTGTTTGGGCAAAGGTAACCCAACTAGCGAATAGCGCTAGGCTTAATAATACTTTTTTCATTTTTTTAATTACACGTATTGTATCATAAAAATAGTATTTAGTCAATAGCTAAAAAGCCCTAAAAAGGGTTTAGGAATAAGCCTAAAATATGCTAATATCACTATATGGAAATGTCTAAATTTATCCATCTACATACTCATAGTCATTATTCCCTACTTGATGGATTATCCAAAATCCCAGACATTGTTCGCATTGCTAAAGACAACAATATGCCCGCAATTGCATTAACTGACCATGGTAACATGCACGGAGCTATTGAGTTTTATAAAGCCTGTAAAAAAGCTGGTATCAAACCAATAATTGGTTGTGAAGTCTACGTTGCCGAACGTAGCCGGTTCGACAAAGAACCTGGAATTGATAATAAGAGATACCACCTGATATTGCTTGCTCGAAATCTAAAAGGTTACAAAAATTTAATAAAAATTGTTACCAAAGCTAATCTTGAGGGTTATTATTACAAACCTCGAGTTGATAGTGATTTACTTCGTGAACATGCCGATGGATTAGTTGCTCTTTCCGCATGTATGGGTGGTAAACTTTCCAAAGCTGTACTTGCTGGCAATATGGACCGAGCTCGAGAATTAGTCCGTGAACATCAAGAAATTTTTGGGAAAGAGAACTATTTTATAGAAATCCAAGCTCACGCCCATATTGAAAATGATAAATTATTGCGTGATAAACTAAAAGAGCTTGCTAAAGAATTTGGTATACCAGCAGTAGCGACTCAAGATTCTCATTACGCTTGTCATGATGACCATGAAGCTCACAAAACTCTTTTAATGATCAATACTGGGGCTGATGCAAAAGATGCCACTAAATTTGAATTTAGTGATGATGATTTTTCTTTAATTGGTGAAATGAAAGCTAAAGAATACTTTTATGATTCAATCCAAGAAGTTGAAAACACCATGTTGGTTAACGACCGAATTGAAGATTATGAAATCGAGCTTGATGTCCCGCATTTCCCAGAATATATTATCGAAGATGGTAAAACTCCCGATGAAAAATTACGTGAATTAGCATATCTTGGTTTTGCTTTTCGAGAATTACCTCAAGATGAAATTTATACAAAAAGATTAGAATACGAATTAAGTGTTATTAAACAAAAAGGCTACGCTGGATATTTTTTAGTTGTGGGAGACTTATTAAAATTTGCTCATGAAAATGGAATCTTAACAAATATTCGAGGTTCAGTTGCGGGCTCACTAACAACATACCTACTTAAAATTACAAATGTTGATCCACTAGTATACAAACTCCCTTTTGAGCGATTCTTAAACCCTGAGCGTCCATCACTACCAGATATTGATATGGACTATGCCGATAATCGCCGACTGGAAGTTATCGCTTATGCCAAACGTAAATATGGTGAAGATAGAGTTGCTCAAATTGGAACATTTGGAACAATGATGGCCAAAGGATCCGTCCGTGATGTTGCTCGGGCACTGGGCTATCCTTATGCCACAGGTGATAAAATCTCAAGCCTTATACCACTGGGGTCGCAAGGATTCCCTATGACAATTGACCATGCAATGGAGATTGTCCCTGAATTAAAAGATCTATACAATAAAGATGCTGACACAAAAAAAATAATTGACCTTGCTAAAAAAATGGAAGGCTGTGTCCGCCATGTGTCAGTCCATGCAGCGGGAGTTGTTATTGCCCCTAGTCCACTTACAGATTTTGTACCAATTCAACTAGACCCAAAAGGAGGCGATATTATCACCCAGTATGATATGCATTATGTTGAAGAAGTTGGGCTTCCTAAATTCGACTTTTTAGGTATTCGAAACTTATCAATATTAGCTGATGCAATTAGTTTAGTTAAAACGATCCACAAAATTGATATCGATATTGATAAAATCCCACTTGATAACCCAAAGACTTTTGAAATGCTGTCCCGAGGAGAAACGATGGGTCTTTTCCAGCTTAATGGATCTGGGATGACATCTTATTTAAAACAACTTCGCCCAACAACTATTTTTGATATTAATGCAATGGTAGCACTATACCGTCCAGGACCGCTAGAAATGATTCCCGAATATATTACCCGAAAACACGACAACTCAAAAATAAAATATCTTGATCCAAGAATGAAAAATATTTTGGATCAATCTTTTGGGGTTATTACATACCAAGATGATGTGATGATGATTTCCATTGAGCTAGCTGGATATAGTTGGCTTGAAGCTGACAAACTCCGTAAAGCTATGGGTAAAAAAATCCCAAAAGAAATGGAAGAACAAAAAGAAAAACTTTTAACTGGGTTTAAGGAACATGGTTTGAACGAAAAAAAGGCAAATGAATTATGGAAACTAATTGAGCCTTTTGCTGCATATGGGTTCAACAAGGCTCATGCGGCTAGTTATGGCCGTGTAGCTTATCAAACAGCATATATGAAAGCTAACTACCCTGTTGAATATATGTGCGCTATCTTAACTGCTGAATCTGGAGATGTAGATAAAATATCTGAAATTATTGAAGAATCTAAAAGAATGGGTATTACAGTACTGCCACCGGATGTTAATGCTAGTTTTGGTGGATTTACAGTTGTTAATGGTAGTAACCACGAAACAAATCGAACAATTCGATTTGGTCTTTATACTATAAAAAATCTAGGGGTTGATATTGCTGACGCTATAATAGCTGAACGAAAAAACAATAATCTTTATAAAAACTTGGAAGATTTCTTGTCTAGAATAAATCATAAAAATTTTAATAAAAAGTCTTACGAAGCATTGGTAAAATGTGGAGCAATGGACTCATTTGGGGAACGTGGTAAATTATTAGCTAATACTGAAATAGTTTTAGACTACAATAAGAAACTCCACAAAATTGAAGCTCCTGTTGGTCCATCTTTATTTGGGGATTCATTTATGAAGCAAAATAATGGACTTAATCTAAAAGAATCAGACCCGATGTCTAAAAATGAAATGCTCCAAAATGAAAAGGATTTATTAGGTCTTTATATTACAGGACACCCACTGGATAAATACCGTGAAAAAATTGAAAAACTTGGGAAACCAATAATAAAAATAAAAGAAGATGGTAAACAAAATGATATAGTAATTTGTGCTGGTATCATAACAGACATAAGAGACGTATACACCAAAGCCGGTGATCATATGGCAATTATAAAAATGTCTGATTTTACAGGGACAATTGAACTGGCGGTGTTCCCTAGGACATATAAAGATGTATCTAATCTATTAGTTAAAGAAAATTGTATTGCAATAAAAGGAAAGATTAATATAAGAAATGATGAAAAATCAATTGCATTAGAAAATATTAAACTACTAACTGAATAACAAAAAGAGCGCGGGGCTATAGCCCCGCGCTCTTTTTGTTTTATTTTACAGCAAGTTCTTTTGTATCAGTAACTTGAGTATTTTCAATTGTTTTCATGATAGCCATAATTTGTTCCGGATAGTCAGCAACAACATGGCGAGGGTTATATGATTCTAAAATACTAATTGTATCTTTACCGTGGTAATACTTCGCTGTAGCTTTGTTATTACCAGTAAGGTTTTTAGCAATTGTTTCAAAACCTTCTTCATATGATTCAAATTTAATTTTACATGAACCCCAACCGAAAACGTTATAAGTATAACGAATGTCCCCGGTACGCTTAGCAGTTACAGGACAAGCAAAGTTACCACCTGTAGTTTCTTTAGTAGCAATAGCCGCCATCACATATGGGTCTAAACCATATTTTTCAGATGCTATTACCATTCCCATACCATGACCAGCTAATTTCATATTCTTTTTAGAATAATAAGCGTCAATCTTGGCTGCTTTTTCTTCACGGTCAATTTGGGCTTGATCTATTTTATTGTCTTCTATACCACCTATTAATTGTTGAATAGGGTTGTTATTTTCTGATGGCAGTTTTATATCAATATTTGCGGGGTTAATACTAATAGTACTCGCAAGTATTGTTGGCATAATAACTGCACCAAATAGTGCATTTTTTATTGTTTTATACATAAATGGTAGTTACGCTCCACCAAACGGATCATTACTGTAATGTACCTATTTACTAAAAATTGATATCTCTTTAGTAAATAAAAAACCGTATTACAATATATGCATGCGGTTCTACTCTTATATACTATCATAAATCGCAAATTAAGTCAATAGCTAGACCACACTTTTTATATTCGTCAAACCATAAAACCCTTACAAAATAAGGGTTTTATGGAATAATGGTTTGACAAAGCTTTAAAAATAAGGCGAAATATAGACTGTAAAACAAGGGTTTTATCAAATTTTAGAGATTTTTGACAAAAACAAACAAAATTGGCTAATTTTACTACTATATAAGGACTTTAACCACCTATTTAGCTATATTTATAGTTCTTATTAGTTCTAAAATAGAATTAGTAACTCCATATTCAAAATCTTTATAAAGTCTTAAACCTTCTTTTTTGTACTCAACCAATGGTTCTCTCTGGCCATAAGCCCGAAGAGATGTTGATGATCTAGCATAATCCATTGATTCTAAATGCTCTTGCCAATGAATATCAATACTATATAGCATTATTCGACGCATTGTTTCGTAAAAGTTTTGTTCACCAACAAGGTTCTTCTTTTCTTCAATTATATTCAAAATGTCAGTCTCTACCCCATTTACAAGCATTTCTAATTCTCTTTCAATTTCTTGATGTGTTCCAAAAAGAATAGCTTTTCTTCTGGAATATACGCTTTTTCTTTGGAAATTTAAAACATCATCAAATTCTAAAGTTTGTTTTCGAGAATCAAAATGAAAACCTTCAATTCTAGATTGAGCGGTTTCTAATGTTCTTGAGACCATTGTGTTTTCAATTGGTAAATCTTCTGGGAATTTAAACCTTGCCATTATGCCTTTTAGTCTATCCCCACCAAAAACTCGCATTAGATCATCTTCAAGTGATGCAAAAAATTGGGTTTTACCTGGATCCCCTTGTCTACCAGCACGTCCTCGAAGCTGATTGTCTATTCTGCGAGCTTCATGCCGTTCAGAACCGATAACAAATAATCCACCAAGGTTTGTGATTTCTTTATGAGCTTCATGGTTAAAGGGTACACCACCTAATTTAATATCAACTCCACGTCCAGCCATGTTAGTAGCAACTGTTACAGCCCCTCTTTTACCAGCCAGAGCAATTAGCTCACCTTCACTTTCATGGTTTTTAGCATTAAGTGCTGTATGTGGGACACCTTCGGCTTTTAAATATTGAGACAATATTTCGTTCTTTTCAATTGAAACAGTCCCAATAAGAACTGGTTGACCAGTTTTATGTATTTCTTTAACTGTTTTTGCAATTGCTCTAAATTTAGCTAATTCAGTTTGATAAATTAGGTCAGGTAAATCTTTTCGATTAATTGTTCGATGAGTTGGAATAACAATAACTCCTAAATTATAAACTTTTCGAAATTCTTCTCTTGAAGTTTCTGCAGTACCGGTCATTCCAGCTACACGATCATAAAACCTGAAATAGTTTTGAAAAGTAATACTAGCTACGGTTTTAGATTCTTTTTGAATCATAACTCTTTCTTTGGCTTCAATTGCTTGGTGAAGACCATTAGACCAACGACGACCTGGTTGCATTCGTCCAGTAAAAGTATCAACAATTATGACTTCTTTGTCTTTAACAACATAATCCCGATCAATAAGATACAACGCTTTTGCTCTAACAGCATTTTCAATATGGTGTACAAATTTCATCCCTTTTTCTGTATAGATATTATCAATTTTTAAGGCCTGTTCGGTTTTGTTAATTCCAGAATCAGTCAAAGCAATTGATTTATGCTTTTCATCGACAGTATAATCAACATCAATAGTTAAAGTTTTGGCTATATTTGCACAAATTGTATAAAGCTCATCTGAATCCGAGGATTCATTTGAAATAATAAGTGGAGTTCGAGCTTCATCAATTAAAATTGAATCAATTTCATCCACCAAAGCAAAAACATGCCCACGCTGAACCACATTGTCAACATTAGTTGCTAAATTATCTCTCAAATAATCAAAACCATATTCATTATTGGTTCCATAAGTTATGTCTGCATTATATGCTTCCTTTCTTGAAATTGTTCGTAAATTATCATAATCAACCTTATAAGCCGATGCATCATCTTGGGCATCAGTTTTTTTGACTGTGGGGTCATAAATATAAGAAATATTTTGACTATTAATAACCGATAAACTTATCCCAAGCAAACTAAATATAGGACCCATCCATGCTCCATCACGACGAGCGAGGTAATCATTCGCTGTAACAACATGTACGCCTTTACCAGTTAGAGCATGTAAATAAGCTGGTAATGTTGCAACCAAGGTTTTACCTTCACCTGTACGCATTTCAGCAATGTTACCTTGATATAACGCTATACCCCCAATTATTTGAACATCATAGTGTCTTTCACCTAAAACACGTTTGGAAGCCTCGCGAACTGTTGCATAAGCAACAGGTAATAACGAATCAAGGGTTTCGCCTTTGTTTAGACGTTCTTTAAGTAAAAAAGTTTGATTGGCTAATTCTTGGTTAGTGAGTTTTGCAATTTCAGCTTCAAGTGAATTAATCCTATTAACAATAGGTTTTACTTTATTTATGAACTGTTTTGACTCGTCAGCAAATATAGATGATAGAAATGACATAATATTATTTTAGCACATTTAAGACAAAATAAAAACCCTCCGATAGAGAGAGGATTTTTATAAATAAAAGAAATATTATTTCTTTTTCTTTGCAGCTGTTTTCTTTTTTGGAGCTGCTTTTTTAACTGCTTTTTTAACAGTCTTTTTTACAGTCTTTTTAACTGCTTTTTTAACTGTTTTCTTTGCAGCTGGTTTCTTTGCAGCTGGTTTCTTTTTTGCTGGCATAATAGTATCGTAAAGTAATTCTACTAACGTGATTTTTTACGGGCTCGACCATTAATTTTTTTTAAAAATAATTTACGTCCGCATCACTATATATATTTTCTCTCAAAAAAATATTCTCTGCAAGTAAATTATTATTAAACCTGTGGATAACTTTTTATAAAAAAAATTATCTCGTATCTATATACTAGTTTATGAGTACAAGTATATATTAATTATAGCTTGTGATATAATATTTTTATGAAAAAAAGACTTTTTTACATTATATTTTTTTTATTATTAATAACAACTATTGTTTTTTTAATTAACCGTGATAAAAAAATTTATACACCAAATAAAATTTACACCGCTCTAACTGCGCGCAGTGAAAATGAATTATCTTTAGGGTTATCTAATACAAAATATTTAAAACAAGATGAAGTCATGATATTTATTTTTGAGAAACCTGACTATTACGGGTTCTGGATGAAAGATATGTTCTACCCTATTGATATTGTATTCCTAGATTCTGATATGAAAGTTATTTCATATATTGATAGTGTAGAACCAACATCGTATCCAGAAACCTTTTATCCAGAAAAACCAGCCAAATATGTTATTGAAATGAATAGTGGTGAAAGAAAAATATCAGGACTAGACAAAAATACAAAAGTATATTATAAATAAATAGTGTATTTGGATAACTGCGCAATCTTAAATCCACCAACCGGCGGATTAGGAAGTGAGGAAAGTCCGGACGTATAGCTTTTTAAAGCAAAGGTAGTGGGTAATACCCATCGTGCGCAAGCATAGAGGTGCGAGCAGAGACGCCCTAGTAGAAATACAAAGGCATCCGCAAGGATGAGCCCCGATGGTAACATTGGGGGTGAAACGGCTAAATCCTTACCTGTACGCAAGACCGTGCTCTGACGGTAACGCCAGAGAGTGTCGCAAAGATTTTTATAGTAATATAAAAACAAGATTAATAGTTGTCACCAATTTATTGGTACAGAATCCGGCTTATAAAATACACATATACAAAAAGACCCGCTTAAATGCGGGTCTTTTTTACTTGATTATTTAACCATTCTTACATATACTATATGTAGGTATATACCTGTGTGCTTTTAGTTTATATGTCGCCTGCTGGCGGCTGAACTCACATAGGCATTTGTGTTGGGGTCCTCACCCGCTAGCAGACGGTATATAAAACAATAAAACTCCCATATGGGAGTTTTATTGTTTTAGTGTAATTCTTTTTGTTGGTTTGATCTTACAAAATAAACTATACCAGCAATTACAATTAATACGATTAATAAATTAAGTAATGTAATTCCGTTATTTGACCCAGCACTACCGGTTAATAAATTGCCTCGGCGAACATTTGTATTTTCATAATTATAATCACTACCATATTTATACATTAAATCATTTGTATAGTCGTAATTATTATAGTAACCATAATACCCATTATTAACCCCTGATGTAACTACTTGGTTAATTGGATTACCGGGAACTTGTTGGTCAATGTATACAGTATTAACCTTGGCTGGTAATTTTTGAGTTACATATTTTGTACCACCGGTATATGGTGAATGTGGATTATAAGTATAATTATCACTTACTGGATTTGTATTATTGTTTTGATAATAAGTACAGTTTGAATAACTACTACAATAACAAGTCCCACTGTAGTAACAACTTGGATAAGTATTAGTAGTATTATTATAAGTATATACCCAACTAGATCCATTCCAGTAACATGTAGAAGTGTAGTAACATGCTGGATAAATAGTAGAGCTACCACCACAATTTGTAGTACAACCACCATTATTACCAATATTGTTATTAGTATAATAAACCCAAACATTCCCATTTAAATAACAAGTCCCATTGTAATAACATGCTGGATAAGTAGTTTGATTATTATAATATGCCCAAGTTGTACCATTCCAATAACATGTATTGTCGTAATAACATTGTGGTTTTGTGGTACCACCACCCCCACCACCATTATTTGAATTTACATTAATAGTTAAACTTGCTGAATCAGAATTATTAGAATTTGAAGCATTTAATACATAAGTTACATTGCTATATAGTGGACCAACAGATTGATATCCATTAAGAACTGACCCACTAAGTGAATTTACAGTAGCATTAGTACAACCCGAAGTTGTCCAACGAATTGTTGTAGATGCACCATAAGATAAATTTATAGAATCTGCATAAAAGCTTGTAATTTTACAAGTATTAGTTGGTGGTGGAGTAACAGTACTAGATGTTTTAAACGAAACCTTACCACCTGAAATATCAACTCCATTAATTACCGCAATAATCTCAGAACAATATGATTGCCCTGCTGAAAGCCCTGTTAAGTTATTACTAACGTATTGAATTGAACTTGAACCAGTTAAAGATTGAGTAGAAGTGTTTCCAAGATAACTAGCACAACTAGAACCTGAATAATAACGGAAATAATAACTTCCATTTAAACCATAAGTATTTACACGACCATTAAGTGTTGCTGATGAAGTAGTGATATTGTCTGGTCCAAGAGTAGAAACATAAGGCGTAGTATACCCCGTTGTTTTAAATGAGTAGTATGAAGGGTTCCCTGATCCATCAAGTGGTGCGACAGTTGAACCGTCAGAGTTTGATACTGAAATACGGTAATAGTAATTAGTCCCAGCACTTAATCCGGTAATATTTATTGATTTACTAGTGGTATTAACAGATTGTGTATTAGAACCAAAAGATGGGTCTGTCCCGTATTCAAAAATATTATTTATAGGACTTGTACTATTAATCACAGCCGAAAGAGTCGCACTATTTTGTGTGATATTACTTGCAGCTTGAAGAGTTACAGTTGGTGCTGCAGCAAAAACATTCCCGGCCATACCGAGAAACATAAAAAATGCGATAAATGCATAAATCTTTTTCATCCCGTTAGAGATAGGACGTGCTTTATTGCGTCCGTAGTTGTTTTTTGTATAATTCATAAATTTATTATTTAATTCCCGTTAAAAAGTTAGTTAAATAAACTGAAAAATCTCTAACGGGATTCATACCGCCATTATAGCAAATAATACAAATTTGTCAAGCATAACCATTGACTTTTACTCTATTATGTGATACTATATAAGTTAATAAAAAACTAAAAAATATACTTCAAAGAAATGAAAAGATTACTTAAAATTTCGACTTTCCGCGCCATATTCTTGGCCGCGATGAGTTTGATCGGTTCTTTAAAAACCACAAACGCACAAACAACAATCACACCCGGAACTCCTGGGAACATGATTGAGGCATTCAACACTATTTACGGAATCACCGTGAAAAAAGGTGACACCGTAAAAGTCTGGTGGGAGTATTCAGCAGACATGGCCTTTTCCGCACCGGACACGCTTCCGGGCCGAATATTCACAAAAGATTCGGCAAAGGTGAGAGATACTTTCACGGTATCAAAAAATCATCTACCACCACCCAAAAGCATAACTGGCTACAACATGTACATTCGCCCTGCAATGAAAATCAAGGGTGATACTGTTGTCAGGTACGGCTATCCTATACAAATGGTAACGGTTTATCCGAAACCATTGAATGTAAAAATTCAAAATTTCAAGATTACCCCACTTTCCGGTGGATGTATTATTGAATTTTTTGGACACAGTGGTTCTAATTACGAGAAAGTGTACCCAAAGTACCAGTTCCGCTACAATCACAAAAACAAGACTGATATTTGGAGGAAACCTAACCCAGCCATTGATTCTTTCATTGGAATGAATTACGCTTATTCGCGTAAACTTTCAGGAATGTTTTCAAATGACACAGTGGATGTTTGGATTAAAGCCCCAAACAGTGTTTCTTCTTGGGACACCATTGTTACATTTGTGACAACTCCATCCAGTGCAAAGCCAGTTACAGTAGAAGCATCAGGTAAATCTGGAACAACAGATAGTGCTTTTGTTAAGATTGAAGCTACATCATTTGGAATTTCATCAAAGTTTTATTGTGTTAACACATTAAACGGAGATACATTGACCCAAACAATAGCATCAAACAAAACAGAGATCCTGACATTCCGGTTTGGAAACTTGGTAGATAATACCAAGTACCCTTTCAAATCTTGGGGGGAAAATACAGCTGGTATCGGTAACAATATTACAGTTACTATAACTACTCAGCCAAAACTGACTACTCCAACGTTTACAGCATTATCTCCGGAAATTCTTTGGGACTATAGCAATCTCAACTATTACATGTATCCCAAAATTGATTGGGTGACAAATAGTTCAAGTAAGATTGGCCGTATTGATATGAGAGTTTACTTTAGTGATTCTATGTATCAAACAGTTCCATCGATCTGGAAAATCAGTGATGCTAACGCTAGTCTTAATGGACCCTTCACTGGCCCAAGGATTGACATTGTAGACACTGGTCGCTACTGTTACGAGTTTGTTATTGAAGCTGCCAACAAAATCTACAACAGCAATCTCAAATGCTACACCGTGAACAGGAATGCCGTTCCAAAAATCATTGTGCCGACATTAGAAATCACTTCAGTTTCAATTGGGTCTGGATCTGTAACAGTGAATTGGAAATGGACTTCAGATAAAGATAATCTTCTTACTGGGGTTGATGCTAAAGTTTACAAGGATGCTAGTAAAACCATTCAGGTTTATACAAAGCAAATCCTTACTGGTTCATCTTTAGCTAAAACTTCTGGAACTGGTTCATTCAACATTACACTGGACACTGGAACATTTTGGGTAAATCTTACTGGCCAAAGCCAATTGGGTTCAAATCCAATAAGTACCCAATCCAAATTCCAGATTAAGTTTACAGCTGGAATTGCCGAACTTCAAAAAAACGTTAACAATATTCCTTGTCCAATATCGGATGGAAACATTCAACTTGGATTACAAGAAGAAAGTGAATTAACTATTTTTGATGAATCTGGTAAAACAGTTATTAAGAAACACATAGAAGCCAGAAACAACAATAATGTTGATTTATCTACATTAAAAGGTGGTAATTACTACCTAATGTTGAGTGATAAAAAAGGTATTGCAACCAGGAAGATTCAAATTAAGTAAGTAACAAGATGGATGACAGTAATCCAACAGAAGAAGAATCAAGAGGTGAAGAAATAACCAAAATTATCACTATATTATTTTATGTAGTTATGATTTATTTATTCCTTGAAATAATAGGTAATGTAATAAAGTTATTAATGCTTCTTGAAATAATTAAACTTCATTAGTTGCGTTTGTGAAAAAATATTGATACCCTCGCCACTTATTGAAAGTGAGAGGGTATTTTTTTATGAGAAAAACAACACATCACCTCATCCCCAGCCCTTCTCCAGCAAAGCTGGAGAAGGGAGTGTGGTTATATAAAAATAATAAAGAACTAGATATCGTTTTAATAAAAACTTTTAGTAAAGAATCACAAGATTCCCCTCTCTAATTTATTGGAGAGGGGTAAGGGGTGAGGTTTGCTAAAAAACTACCCCAACAAAAAGAGCGACGCATAAATGCGTCGCTCTTTTTACCCCGCCTGCATCAGCTATGCTTCAAGCATTGCGGGCAGGTTTTCATTTTTATACTAAAATCATAATCACACCCCGATAGTAGAAATTAAAAAATTTCACTACGGGGCAGGCATTCAGTGCATTCCCGAAACATAGATGTAATTACCTTTTGTTTCGCTTTATGACCATAGTGTATTCATATGAATATACACTATGGTTTTGTGTTCTTCTATCGAATCGAACATC
>CAYNZJ010000008.1:0-33010 GCA_964401705.1 uncultured Candidatus Saccharibacteria bacterium | reverse complement strand
GCTGCTGCATAGTTTGTTCGTCCAATAAAACAAACTTCACGTGGATCAATTTCACCTAATACCGGTAATTCTGGTGGTGGTGGTGCGTATTTAATTATTTGGATTTTATTTGAATTTCCCATAATTAATTATTCTAATTCATGCGATTCCCCTATTAATACAGCAATTCGTGCAATTTCCATAGCAGCGTCAACATTATTTAAATCCATTGTTGCATTATGCATTTTTAACCAAACAGACTCATGCATCAAAATATTATTTACTTGGGAAATAAAAAGATGTGGTAATGCATTTACTTCTTCAAGGACAATTCCTGCTCCTATTTCGGCATAGTTAATAGCATTTTTGTGTTGATGGTTCCCATTTGAATGAGTAATTGGAATAACAATAGCTGGAATATGCCAAGCTGCTATTTCAAACAAAGTTGAACCTGCACGAGAAACAACCAAAGATGAAACTGCTGCGGCATTTCTTGTATCAATAGCTGAAAGAAAAGGTTTTAAGATGTATCTATTTTTATAAGGATGATTTTCAAGTATTACTTGGGATTGAGATTTAACAAGTGCATAGTTGTTCACTCCACATTGATGAATTATCTGATATGATTTTAACAAATCTGATAATGATTCCATGATTAGATTATTTATTTTCTCAGCTCCAAGTGACCCAGCATAAACAAATATTGTTGGGATATGTTCATCTAGATGGTAATATTCGGCTCCATCATGTGGGCTTGGTAAATGAGCTATTTCACTTCTTATAGGTAACCCTACAATTGCGGTTTTGGATTTATCAAAAAATTTCTCAGCATCTTCATAAGAAAGAGCAATGTTTTTTGCAAATTTACCTGACCATAAATTAACTCTGCCTGGATATGAATCTGATTCATGAATAATAACAGGGATATTTAATATTTTTGCAGCAAAAACAGCTGGGAATGCTCCATGTCCACCTTTGGAAATTACACAATCAGGATATATTAAAAATAAATTAAACAATGCTTGGACTACACCAATAGCAACTTTAAAAATATCTGTAAAATTTTTAAAAGACGGATATAATCTTAGTTTACCAGTTGAAACTTGAATAAATTTTATATCATTCGTAGCTAAAGCTTCTTTATCATATTCATCTGATGACATATAGTATAGATGAACATCTAAAAGATGCCTCTCTTGTGTTAAGGTTTTGATTCGCTCCGCAATAGCTATTAGTGGGTAAAAATGTCCACCTGTTCCGCCACCAGTTAAAAGTATCTTCATATTATAAATCTTCCTGTTTTAACAGGTCATCATTATTTGTTTCGAATAATTTTTTTAAAACATCTTCTGGAACTTCTTTTTTTGGGGTTCTTTTACTGTAAGATTCTGGAGGTTTTGGAACAGGGATTTCATTAGATGTATCTTTTTCTTTTTCTTTTTCTTTTGGAAGATTAATAGGTTTTTCTTGTGTTTTATCTTCTGTTTTTGTATATACAGCTAATATTGGCTTTTCTTCTTTTATTACATCTATATAACTTTTAACAGGAGTTATATTAGTAGTTGTCTTATCTTCTTCTTTTTTAATTTCTGGATCTATATTTTTAACATCTGGTTGGGTGTTAGTTACAGGTTGTTTTACAGCAACATCATTAACCAAGGCCTTTAGGGCTTGTTGTGATTGGTAGCTAGCGGCTTTAGGAGTTATTATTTGGGGATTTTCTGTTTTTTTAATTTCTGTGACCTTGGGATGAATTGTTACTTTTTCCGGATCAGGTTTTATAGGATTATTTTTAATTTCAAATGTAGAATCTTCTTTTTTATCAGGACTATTAATTTTTGTTAATAAATCTTTCAAAGTAGTAAATCCTTCTTTGTCTTTTGATTCATCTTTAATTGGTGGAATTTTGTTTAAACTTGTATTTGTTATGGGCTTAACATTATTTGTTTTTTTATTATTTTGATAAGTTGGTTTAACATTATTTTTATTATTATCATAAGTAGATTTTTTAAAATCGGGTCTTTCTTGGACTTTATTATTATTTATGATTGTTGGCTGGTATTCAATACCTATTGCAGCTAATGCTTCTGCAGGTTTTGGACCATCATTACTATTTTTATCATAAAAACCTTTAGCTGGTTTCAATTCTCCGACTTTGATTTTATTTAAACATTCTTTACAGTAAATTGGTTTACCAGCTTTGGGTTCAAAAGGTACAACAATATCTTTTCCGCAATTTATACATACAGCCGGATACATTTTATTAAGAGGGGCACCATTTGTTGCTCCATCAGAAGTTTGTTTGTTTGGGATAACTGTACCACCGGCTGTTGAACTCCAAGAGTTAATTGCGGCTTCAACTACATTTTGAGGTCGACAATATATCTCTCGGGACCTTTTAATAGCTTCGTCAGTGCTATCAACGCCATCTTTGATAACAATTGGGGGTAAAGTATTAGCTGAAAAAGGTCGACTAGTTATACCATCGATCATTAATTTAAGATATATTTCAAAGTTAGGAAGACCAATAAAATCTTCAGGTAAAAATTCTGGAGCAAATTCTTTTTCTAAAATTTTTGCATCTTCTGCTCCAATTCTAAAAATTATCATTGACCCCACATTACCAAAAACAGCATCTTTTAAATCACCACCATCTTTAGATTCAATTTGAGCAGTATATTGGTGTGCAAGTGTTAAACAAAGTCGATATTTACGAGCTTCTGATAAAATACTAGCAAATGATTCTGTTGCAAAGTTTTGAAACTCATCAACATAAAGGTAAAAATCGCGTCGTTCTTCTTCAGGAATACGTACACGCTCCATCGCCGCTAATTGAAGTTTAGTAATAATCATTGCACCCAAAAGAGCAGAGTTATCCTCACCAATACGACCTTTTGATACATTTACAAGGAAAATTTTTCCTTCATTCATTAAATTAAAAATATCAATAGTACTTTCTTGTTGGCCAACAATATTTCGAATAATTGAAGATGATAAAAATTGCCCAACTTTATTTTGAATTGGAGCAATAGCTTCATTACGGAACTGTTCTTTCCATTGTTCATATTCATGAACCCAAAAAGCCTTGACCATAGGGTCTTTTAGATTATTGATTATCACTTGGCGATAATCCTTGTCCACAAGCATTCTTGTAATACCTAAAAGTGTTGTATTGGGGGTATCTAGTAGTGCTAAAATTGTGTTATTCATAATGTATTCCATACGAGATGACCATACATTAGCCCAAATTTTAGTAAAAATCCCCATTAATCCTGACGCAACTAAATGTTTGTATTTAGAATCTCGAAGTTCAAGAGGGTTAAAACCAATACAATATTCTGTATCTGCTGGATTAAAATACACAACATCATTTAACCGATGTTCTGGAATAACTTTTAAAACAGTTTCGACTAATTCTCCGTGAGGGTCCACAAGACACAATCCTTCCCCATTCCAAATATTTTGAATAACAAGGTTTGAAATAAGTGCAGATTTACCAGTACCTGATTTACCTAAAATATATAAATGCTGTCTACGATCTTTACGTTTGATTCCAAAAATTTGATTCCCACCTCGAAAATTAGTACGAGCAAAATACGTTACATCACGGTTCATTGGAATGTCAGGCATGTGTGGATTGTGCATATATTTGTATTTAAATTATAGCATAAAAGTTTTTTGTATAGTAATTAATCCCCTTATTAAGGGAACCTTAAAATACAAAAATCTCATACCAAGTATGAGATTTTTGAAAGATTATTTAATTCCAGTTATTTTAACTTCAACAAAAGGTTGACGGTGACCATTCTTTTTAAAGTATCTAGATTTTTGTAAATATTTAACAACATTTACTTTTTCCGCTCGGCCAATTTTACTTACTTCAGCTTCTACTTTTGCACCATCAATTAATGGCATACCAATTGTTGTATCTTTGCCATTATCAACAAGTAAAACTTGATCAAAAACTAATTTTTGTCCTACTTCTACTACATCTTTAATTTTTTCAACACGAATAACATCGCCTTTAGATACGCGATACTGCTTTCCACCTGATTTTATTACTGCAAATTCCATAGGACAAATATAGCATATAAAGCCATTTATTGCAAATTTTAGTATAAAAAAGCCGGAGCCAAACTCTAATTAAAGAAGAGTCTGGGAATCCGGCTATAACGCCCCATTTTTGGGATAGTTGAATAATAACACATATTTAAAATATATGCAAATATTTAATATTTAAAAACTTCCTTAAAATTATGCTCAATTATGGTGGTATTGTCTCCGTTAAATTTACAGTACCCCGAAAAAGGTATTTCTTTTAAGGCATATGGATACCAATAAACATCATCTGGCCACATATCTTTATAAGGAATTTGATCAATAGAAAACCATTCAGGGACCATTTCTTCGGTTTCTTTTGGTTCACCAATTATATCTTTACCTAAATAAACATGGACAAAATGAACTTCGCCTTCATTTTCATTTTTATTTAAATAAAAAGTTATCTCTCCAATTTTTATAATATTTTGAACTTTAATTTCAGCTTCTTCTAATAATTCTCTCTCCACTGATTCTACCGGCGTCTCGTCAGGAATTAATTTACCACCAAACCCATTATATCTACCAGCCCCAAATCCGCGCTTTTTCTTACCTAAAAGTATTTTATCCCCATCACGTACTAAAATTAAAGTTAATTCTTTTTGCATAACTAAATCACCTCTTGCTGATAACACTTTTCACAATAAATAATCTCTGGTCTTTCGGGTGTATAAGGAGTTTTAAATTCATTTACACAAGACCCGCTATGCCCATGGTTATCTTTATCGCACATACATTGTCTCTGCCATAGTTTCATTGGATTTCTTTGCTTAAGACGGTTAAAATGTCTACAATTAGGACAATAATGCGGTAAAGGTATATTATTTATAATATAAAATTCTAGTTCTCTGGGAACAATTCTAAATGCCCCAGTACACCCAGATTCTTCATCATTATGACCAGCACATTCAATAATTTTATTTAAAATATCATTATTAACTTGGTCTATAGTATCAGGAATGTCTTTTTGATTAATATTGATATTATAATTCCTAGCATCTCGTTCATACCAAGAAAATCCATTTTTAATTGCTTGGTCTTTTGATAAAGGGAAATATTCTTGAGCTACGGTTTCGTTATAATGAAATGGCGAAATCTCATAAGGAAAAAATTCTCCGTATTTAAAAATACGTCCTAATTTATCCACGTACGGCATATCCATCATATGTTGTTTGATTTTAGGTAATAATTCCTCATATTCAACTTTCGCATATTGTTTATTTAAAATACAGTATTCTTTTTTCCGAAGACCAATACATCCAAATAAATGTGCTGAATTATGACAATTAATAGAATATTGAATATCTAACGAATGATAAGCCACACTTGTAAAATAACACTGACTTACGCCTAATCCTGTATCAAAACTATCATAAATTAATTCCGATTGAATACCAACTCCGGGTCCAGAACAATAGCTATCTCGCATCCCATAACCACCCCATGTAATATTTTTACAATCCTCGGCATCGTATATATCATACCCATTAATTACATTTTTTGAATTTTCAATATTATCCCCAGTACTATTTACACACTTGAAAATATTTGAATATTTATGGAAATTTTGCAATTTAAAATCTTTAAAAATTTTTGAAAATTCCTGGATACCTTTATAGGAATTTAGATTTAGCTTATTTTTTATTTCTTTATATTTCTCTTTTGTATATTGCTTATTTAAAATACAATAAGATTTATTTTTTAAATTTGTACAACCAATACAGTCTATACAGTTTTGGCAATCAAATAAAAAATATGAATCGCTACACTCAACACAATTATTGGAATAATATATTTTATATGAATTTGAACAATTTATAATTTCATAAGATGAATTAACTTTTGTTGCAATATAAGAATCTACACAATTTGTATTATTACTTAATCTATTACTATACAAACAATCTTCATTATTATTAGATGCTGTAGTCATAAAACATCCCTTGTCACCTTCAGCGACATTACAATATTCACAATTAACCATATTAGTAACGGATAAATTGATTAAAGGAATATTTTTATAAAGCTCATTAAATTGTGTAAAAAATGGACGAGAAAAATCGTAATCTTTACCATAGTCTATTGGATCCCAAGCATCACTCCACCAAGTTTTATCATCATAAATTACATATTCTGCGTTTGGTCTATGTATAGAAATTATCATTTCACCTAATTTGTTTGGCGAATTATTTTCTCTTTTATACAGGGTTCTTTCATTACGAAACATCATCCTGCGTTGCAACATACAATCCGGGCAAAATGTTGGTGGTGGAACATGGATTTTGTCATAAAACGCAAAATCCTCAGATTCAATTACAAACTGACTATGACAATTCTGACAATTTCTGTGTTCCATATATACCCAAACTATACCATAAATCTATATACAAATTAATAGAATATTTGCTATAATAAACTCATGCTTTCAACATATAAATATCAAGGTGTTACTTGGGTTGATCTCGAGGCCCCAACAGAAGAAGAATTACTACATGTTCTTGAGGAATACAACGTCCCGGAGATTTTACTAAACGATCTTTTAACTGAAACATTGTTATCCCGAGTAGATACCTATAAAGAAATGATCTATTTGGTTTTACATTTTCCAAGAATTCATAATGAAAAAAAGATGCCAGATCTAGAGGTGGATTTTATTGTTGGTAAAGATTTTTTAATAACAGTACATTACGAATTTTCTAATGCTATTCACGATTTTGCTAAACAAATAGAAGTCGAGGTTATGCTTTCTCGTAAAATTACTGGCACTCACGCTGGACATTTATTCCATTCATTAATTATGGAATCATACAAACAAGCAAGTTCTAAATTAAATGATCTCTATCAAATGATGGAGCATGTTAAAGATCAAATATTTGATGGTCATGAAGATAGAATGGTTACAGAATTATCTTTAATTAACCGTAAGGTACTTGATTTTAGACAAGCAATAAGATTCCATTCTGGAATATTAGACTCATTCGAAAGACCAAGTTTTAAACTTTTTGGGGAAGAATATCTCCATTATATTAGTTCCATGCGTTCTGAATATCATAAAATAATTGGTATTTTAGAAGGACACCGTGATTTATTGGTTGATCTTCGCGAAACAAATGATTCCCTACTTTCAGCAAAAACTAATAAAACAATGCGTATTTTGACAATTATGTCATTTACTACTTTCCCTTTGACTTTAATTGCCACACTGATTGCAATGATTACAGATGTAGCTATTATTAGAACCTTCACACAATTTGTTTATATTAGTGGTGTAATTTTACTAACCGGCGTACTCATACTACTTCATTTCAAAAACAGAAAATGGCTACTATAAAATTATACAATTCATTAACTAAAAAAATCGAGGTATTCGAACCCAATAATGCTGAAAATAAAGTCAGTATGTATACCTGTGGCCCAACTGTATACAACACTCCTCATGTTGGTAATTATAAAGCATACATTTTTGCTGATATCTTACGCCGAACTTTAGAATCAAATAATTATATCGTCAATCAAATAATAAATTTAACTGACGTAGATGACAAAACAATTAAAAAATCTATAGAGCTAAATATCCCCCTTAATGAATTAACCACAAAATACACAAAAGAATTTTATGACGGACGAAAAGAATTATTGCTTTTACCTGCAAACCACTATACCCCGGCAACTGATTCTATCCCAAAAATGATAGAAATCACTGAAATTTTAATTAAAAAAGGTTTTGCTTATACAACAGATGATGGTAGCGTTTATTTTAGTGTAAAATCTGATAAAAATTACGGTAAATTAATTGATTTCAAACCAGAAGATTTAAAGACAAATGCCGATGGTCGAATGAATAATGCAGATGAATATGAAAAGGATGACGTTCAAGACTTTGCTTTATGGAAATCTTGGGATATAAATGATGGTCCTAACAAATGGAATTCTCCTTGGGGGCCTGGACGCCCTGGGTGGCATATAGAATGTTCTGCTATGGCTAGAGAATTTATTGGTGAAATTGTAGATATTCACACTGGTGGAATTGATAATATGTTCCCCCATCATGAAAATGAAATAGCTCAAAGTGAATGTGCTTATGGTCATGAATTTTCAAGATTTTTTGTACATTGTAATCATTTAATGGTTGATGGTAAAAAAATGGCAAAACGCGATGGTAATTTTTTAATGCTTAGTGATTTTAAAGTTCGAGGTATTCACCCGCTTTCATATAAATATTTTTTATACGGGACTCATTATCGATCACCAGCTAATTTAACTTGGGATGCATTATACGGTGCACAAACTACACTTAAGAGAATGTATGAAAAATATATAAGCATTATGGGTAATGCCCCAACCGAACCTGATAATAATTATATAAAAAAAGTTAAAGAGCCCCTTGCTAATGACTTAAATACAGCAGAAGCAATATCTATTTTAATAAAATTATTTGATGATAATAATATAAATGATAGTGTAAAATTAGCAACAGTAAATTCTATTGATGATATTTTAGGTCTTGGTTTTAATGAATATTACAGATCGGACAAAACATTACCTGAAGATATCAATAAAATAGTTTTTGAAAGAAATAAAGCTAGGCAAGAAAAAGATTATATAAAAAGTGATGAGCTCCGAGAAATATTAAATATTCGGGGGTATTTAGTTGTAGATACAAAAGAAGATACTATTGTTACCCCAGACCCTATGATAATATAAGTTATCCCCAAAAAACTATTTTGATCTATTTAGTAAGTTTATAATTTGATATAATTAAATAGGTCGATTATTTAAATAATTTTAAAAAATTCTATGAATAAATTAAATGGAGTAGATGTTGTGGCTATAATATTAATTATTGTTGGAGGTCTTAACTGGGGGCTAGTGGGACTTTTAAATTTTAATTTAGTTACAACAATATTTGGAGATGCAAGCTCAATTTCTAAACTAGTATACATTTTAGTTGGAATTGCAGCATTATATGCTATCCCAATGTCAATGAAACTTACAAAAAAATAATTTGTGATTTTATCTATATAGATAATAAAATAACTCTATTTTTCAAAATAGAGTTATTTTAAATTAAGAATTACAGACCAAATTTAAAGCCTCTAAATCTAAAGTAGATAATTCTAAACTATTACTCTGGTTTTGTTCATACATTATTGAATTAGGGTCAGGTAAATGATCTATACCTAAAGCATGACCAAATTCATGTGCCAGAACTCGTATTAATTTATCATTACTACTAAATTCAAATACATCTATTTTCTCGATAGAATTATCTTTAGTATACAAACCTTCTTTAAATGTTTCTCCACGTTCTTCTCCGACACTATTATATGTTTTAATATTTAAATTTAAAACAAAGGCTAACCGATTAAGCTCTGTAGCAAGAGTATTAACGCTTGAAGCTAATTTATTAACATTATTTTGCTCTATTTGTAGCGCTTTATATTTTTGATCTAACAATAATTTTTCTTTTTGTAATAAGTCATATTCACTCTTGGGTGCTCCACTTCGAGAATTCCAATACTTTACCTTTTCTTGATAAGAAAGACTTCGTTTGTTAAAAGAAGCTAAATTAACATTATATTTTGAAATTACAATATCGTATTGTTTTTTTAATTTATTATATTCAGCCTTAACTGAATTATATTTTATTTGTCCATCTTTTAGCTGACTATCAATACTAGTTAATTTATTTGTTGCTTCTTGGCGATAATCATAAATTAAGTTTATAGTGACCTTACCTTTTTCTTGATCATATTTAAATAAATCCTTGTTGGTTTTTAACTCCCAAACATTTTCAGCATTTTGTAGTGATTCAATAAAGTCTTCTTTTGTAATATTAAATCCTTCATCGAATTGACCTATTTTATAAGTTATAGGTTTAGAACAAATATTATTTATTCCTAAAATATTTATATCTTCAATAAAACTACCGGTATTTTTTATTGCTTTTATAACGGTAGAATTTAAGTGGTTTGATTTATAGTATGAATTTATAAACCAAATTAATACTATTAATATAATTAATAAAAATATTTTACGCATAACAATATTATTTATTATAACATAAACCCCGCTATAAAAGCGGGGTTTATGTTAGTTCTTTTTTGCAGCTTTCATTGCAAATTTAGTTGCAAGACGTTTTACTGTTTTACGAGAACGAGTGGTCTTATTTTTGGTGTTTGTTGCTAATCTTTTTGCCATATATTCTATTATACACTATTTTTGTTTATTGTACAATAATAATACATCATAAAATAAACCCCATTAATTTGGGGTTTATTTTATATTTATTATCTTTTTGTTTCTTCGGTTATCTTAGGTGCTTCAATTTTTGGTGCTGTTAATTTATTGTAACAACTCCCATCTTCTCTACGAAGATTATTTTTAGGTAATGTTTTTTGAACACCTTCTATATTATTACATAAATCTATAACTGGAATTTTAGTACAACGATTAGTTAGGTTATTTTTTGTGTAACCTGCTGGAACACCACCTTGAATACCGAACATATTAGGACAAGCATCATAAACATATTTACCTGAATCCCTTGGTGTTGTTAATTTTACACCATCTAATGTGTTAAATCTTATATCAAGATTTAAGAAACATTCACCACCATCACCTTCGTAATAATTATTTGGCATTTTTGCTTGAGCTCCTACTAAATTTGGACAAATATCAGGTAAACAATCTGTATTATCTATACGAATATGTCCTGTCGGTATATCAAATTGATTACCTGATATGTTTTTACATAAATCTTCTTTACAATCACCATTTGGAACTTTTGCATAACCAGCAGGTATAGTTTCTTGTATTTCAGGAATATTTAAACAAACATCAATTTTTAGATCTTCTTCAATAATTCTTTGTGTTGGCATCCCATTTTCATTAAAAACGATACAATCATCTCCAGACGCATGATATCCACCAGGAACTTCGGTTTGAATACCTGATAAATTAAGACAAAGATCAGTCTGCGGTAAATCATCTCCAGCCATAGAAATACCTGGTACACTAAAAAAGACCACCATTAAAATAAGAAGAGCCACACTGAATAATTTTTTCATATCAATTTAATACCTTTTCGGCGTTCGTTTATAATATTTATATTATAGCATAATTAAGCTTAGTAAGTCAATATTCTATATATTAAATGATATTACCCCACCTCCTAAACAAATATCTCCCTCATAAAATACAACGGATTGGCCTTCGGCAACTAATATTGGTTCATTAATAAATGTTATTGAATTATCAGTATTCAGTTTTACTTTGTGAATTTCCCCATGATAACGAAAAACCGCGTCTATAATTTTATCAGAATTAGGTTTATTTGGTAGCCAATTCTGACTTTTAATATATAAAGTTTTAGTATTTTTTATTGTATCTAATTTTTCTGATACTGTTATTGTATTATCATTTACATTTTTATCAACTACAAATAACGGTACCGGGGATGATTTAAATAAATTAAATCCATGACGCTCACCAATAGTATAAAGAATTGATCCATCATGTGATCCAATAACATTCCCATCTATATCTAGTACACTACCTTTTTCTGGATGAAGCATCTCAATTATAAAACTTTTCATATCAATTGGTCCTAAAAAACATACCCCTTGGGAATCAGGTCTATTTGCATTAGGTAATTTATATTTTTTTGCAAGCTTACGAACTTTTGTTTTAGGAATTCCACCAACAGGAAATATGGTTTTTTGTAATTTTTCAAATGACACATTCCAAAGAAAATAACTTTGGTCTTTTGCTGGATCTATTCCTTTTTCTAAATTTTTGATCTTAGTTTTTGGATTTTGATTTAACTTCGCATAATGTCCCGTAGCTACATAATTAGCTCCACGAGCCATTACAGCGTCATAAAATGTACCAAATTTAACTGTAGCATTACAAAATACATCTGGGTTAGGAGTTCGCCCGGCCTTGTATTCATTTAGCATATATTCAGCAACATTTTTTTTATAAGATTCTTCAGCATTAATTTCAATCCAAGGAATACCTAAATGTGCAGCCACTCGCATAGACTCTCTTCGGTCATCCTCTACAGGGCATGGGTAACCATCTGGCGCCCAAGATTTAATAAACCCAGCAATTACATTGTAGCCCTCATCTTTTAACATTGCAGCACATACGGCCGAGTCTACTCCACCAGAAAGCCCAATATAAACTATTGTATTCTGCCAGCTGGCGGATTTCTTTTGTCTCTTGAAAAAATTGAATTTAAACATATTTTTTACTTGGAGGTCGGACCTCCAAGTGGTTATTTGGTTGACCAACGAGCCACAATACCCAAAGTTAAAAGCCGGTCATTAGATTCTTCTTTTATGCTCATTGTACCTGACTCGACTTCCCCACCATACAACTTTTTAAAAGGTAAAAGCAAGTTTTTGTAAGATTCTGGACTATAACCAGCTGAATAACCACTTAGAATTATTCCACCAGGATTATCTGTTAAAATAGATATTACATTGTCAATTAAATCTGGTAAATCACGTTCAATTTTCCATAATTCTTTACCTGTTCCATGACCAAAAGCTGGTGGATCCATTATTACCCAATCAAATTTTTCCCCACGCTTAACAAGTCTTTTTACAAAAAGCATTACATCGTCGGTGATTATTTTTAAATTTTTTCCATCTAGACTATTTAACTTAACATTCTTATTTAGCCAATCATTTACACCTTGAGATGAGTCAACATGGGTCACACTGTGCCCTAATGATAGGGCTACTACGCTAAAGGCCCCAGTATAACCGAATAAATTTAAAACCTTTAATCCTTTTTTATCTTTTGTATTTTTTTTAAAATATTCCCAATTAGACAATTGCTCGGGGAAAAGCCCTGTATGTTTAAAAGCAGTTGGTTTGACCAACAAATCAATTCCCCCATAATTAATAACCCATGATTCCGGAGTATTTTTAGATTTTACCCATTTATCTTTGCCATTTCTGTTGTATTTATAATCGACATCATCCCAAAGTCTTATATTACTTGGTGTCCAAATAGCTTCTGGTTCCGGACGTAGTAGTGTTACATTACCAAAACGCTCCAATTTCATGCCATTGCCCGAATCCAATAAACTATAATTTTTATTATTTGGTGTTATAAAATTCATTTTTGTTATAAAATTATCTTAAATATTTATTTTTATTTTGTAAATGTTCTTGATATGTTTTGGCATAATGAATATTACCATTTTTATCATGTAGATAATACAAATAGCTAGAGTCTTTAGGATTTAATACTGCATTAATAGACTCTTCCCCAGGATTGTTAATTGGACTTGGAGGTAAGCCTTTATTTGTATAAGTATTGAAAAGAGAGACCATTTTTAAATCTTTAATAGTTAGTTCGTTCGATGCTCGGCCAGTTAAATAAGTCAATGTTGCATCTAATTGCAGTGGCATATTAATAGCTAATCTATTTTCAATAATACCGGCTATCATATGACGTTCGTCTTTTGTACGACCTTCGGCTTCAACAAGAGATGCTTTAGTTAAAATTATATTAGCTTCATTTCCATTTAATGGAATATTTTTTAATACCTTTTCAAGTTTGATGTTACTTTTATTAATCAAAGTATTAATAATTTCATCAACACTAGCATCTTGATCAAAGAAATAAGTTTCAGGATAAATATAACCTTCTTTTTCGGGTAATTTATTTTTAATTTGATCTTTAGGTAAATTAGGGAAAAGTGCATTTATTCGATTTACCACTTCTTGGTTTGTAAAACCTTCGGGTATGGTTAATTTAACCTGGTCTCTACCAAATTCACCTACTGATGTTCGGTAAGCAACACTAAAAACATTAACACTCCCTGAGAAAGAATACCTCCCTGCAACTATTCCTTTTGGGTGAAATATTTTTATTAATAAAATATATGAATCTTTAGACCTTATTATATTTTTATCTTTTAAAATTTTAGCAGTCGAAGAAACCGATGACCCATAAGGAATCTCAATGCTTATTTCTTTTGTTAATTTCAAAGGTAATAAAAACCCATAAATAGCTAGAAAAACTAAAACTAGAAAACCAATTAACGCAATATGGGAAAAACGCATAAATTATATCGGTAAATTTGTTGGAGCTTTAGAGCTTCTTGTTTCGACACGTTTAATAGATGGTGTAGACATAGCAGTTGGTGGAAAATGAAACAAGGTAGCTATTTCTTCGGTATTTAATACAAAAATTTCTGGGGGGTCAGTTACAATAAAAAGGTTAAATGGGAATGGATACTTAAAAGCAAATTGCCACGGTGGATGAAAGAATACACGAAAACGATACCAATCCAACATTCGGTTTTTACGCATAGTTAATACTATATCAAATGGGTCTTCCCAAGGTGAATCATATTGAGTTGCATTTATTCTTTTTAATGAATTAAAAACAGGATTATTGTATTGACGATACATCATACGCAAAGCTCGACGTTTTTGCTGATCAAAAACTTCGGCTTTAGCTAAATAAATAGTTCGCATTCCACAATCAAAACAAAGCTTGTGCTGTTTATCACTAATAGCTGTGATTTCATCTTTTAAATAATCTGGGGGACGAACTTCGCGAGATTTAACTTCGCCAGTTGCTTCGTTAATATTTTCTTTAGAATAAGGTTTAACAATTTCATTTAAAACACGATCACATTCAGCATAAAAATCCCATTTATGAAGACCTTTACCATATTGTTTTTTAGACCAACGAATAATTAATTGGGTCCAGATATGTTCCCCTGGACCAATTGTTGATAAAAATTCAACTAAAGATACTATTGGGTCAACTTGCTCTGTTGTATCTTTTACAACTTTATCAAGCCCATAATCAAGATATGTTCGAATTGGATATGGGTCATCTTTCTCTAATGTCCATTCACACCCCCACATAGACCAACCAGTTTTACGGCCAATACGTGGTACAGACCAAACATAATCTTCAACTTCTAAAACCCGAGCTTGCGGATACTGCGCATAAATTTGAGATTTAATAAGTGGTACAACCCTAGAAGGAGTATTGATATAAAAATGAACACGACCTTCGATGGATACAATTTCAAGTGAAAAGAAGAAATGAACTGCTCCTTGCCAATATTCTTCCCAAAGACCTTTACCTGATTTATGATAAAAAGCATTTGCAAGTATTGTCTCCATTGCAAGTGGGGTTTTGACAATTTGTTGAGGGATTTGAATTTCAAGTAATTGCCATTGAATACCAGAAATAAAATCTTCACTAACATAATGATGCCACATAATGTATGCAATATAAGCAAGCGGAATAGGCAAAAGAACTAAAAGAATTTTAAGTATTCCCAGGACAACATTTATTGCATAATATTCAAACATAATTATTTAAAAAACTACTGGAACTTGAAAAGTTTGAGGATTTTCTCCGCTAGGGTCATCATTGTGGAAAATTAATACACCCTCAGATGATATTGGATTATTTTGTGGATTAATTTTAACTTTAAAATATGCCGGCAAAGTATAATTATCTCCATCTACTGGTAAAATTATTAATGGAGAAAGAGCATTTTTATTATCCCTAACTTCAAGAGTACCTACTTGACCTTCAAATGGTACCCACCCACAGCCATTAACATACCCAGAAACCTCTAATGGGAAACTAACCTTTTGCCCAGGTAGTGGCGAGAATACTTTTACTCCACAAACATTAGTGTCAATGTCTGCTTTTGTATAATATGCATCTGTTTCTCGATTATCAATTGGTCTTACGGTATCACCTTTTATTTTACCCATTTGATCAATTGTAGGTATAATTTTTTTTGTGTTCTTTATACCTTTTGGAAAAAAAATACCAATTAAAGCCCCAACAATAACAATCCCAATTATTAAAATTAAGACTACGGGGGTATTTGATTCATGACTTGATGACATAGTTCTATTATAACATAAAACCTCCCAGAATATGGGAGGTTTTATCCACTATTTAAGCTAATGTGTATAAATTATTTTTACCTTTTTTAAAATATTTAGCATTTTGCAAATTTACTAAAATTGTGTTCTTTTTTAAATATCTTTCTTTCATAACATGGTCTACTATATCTTCTTTAGTCATTGGACCATATTGTTTAAGAATATCTTTAATAACTTCACGGACGATTCCTGCTTTGTAACCCCATTCTTTTAAAGCATATATCCCCCGGCCAACTAAAATAAATCTATTATCTTTAATCAATTCATTATGACATGTTGCAGTATGGGTCTTTTTACCAAAAGTTTCACTGATGGCTTTGGCAACTTCACGGAAATGCATTGGTGAGCCATGTTTACGCATCATTAAATATGCATAATCTTTGATTCCACGAGTCTTCACTCCACTTGTACCAGCTTTACCCCATTCACCTAATGGATTTTTAGCAATTTTTTTAGAAGTTCTAAGATATCGTTTTGCAATTTCATCAGATAATATAGTTGCATTTGCTTTACGACATTGTTCAATAAATTTTGTTATAAAATCACCTTCTGTAACTAGTTCTTCATCTGTAAGTGAAGCATATAAAGAATGCAGTGCAGTATGAACTTGGTCAGATAATTCATCATCAATATGCCAACGAGATTTAAAATGATCATCTTCTTTTATTTTTTTAAAATCATCCCCAAGAACTAAATAAAAATGAATATGGTTTTGAGTAGATTTATCAGATGAAAAAGTATTTAGTAGTTCGTCTTCTTCAACTAAAGAACCTAATTCTTTAATTAAAGATTTTAGTTCATTAAATGTACCTGATTCTTCTTTAAAAGATGAATGCTTGCGAATAGCAGTTAGTGCAGCATGTTCGATTTGGCGAACACGTTCTCTTGTAATACCGTATTTTTCACCAATAGCCTCAAGAGTGCGTCTTTCAAGGTCAGACCCAAGTCCAAACCGACTAACAACCACATCATGAGAACGGTCTTGAAGATGACCAATTAGTTTTTTAGTAACTTGTTTAGGTTTAAAAGAAATTTTACTTCCTTTTTGTTTATCTTTTACTGTAGGCATTTGTGTAAAATTAAATTAATAATGAATTCTATATTCTGTTAATTATTATATGGTATATCTAAAATAATGTCAAATATTTATTTATCCCCATCTATTGTCTGTCGTTTGTTTTTAGATCTTTCTTGTTCTGTTAAAAACTTTTTTCGAAGTCTAATAGATTTAGGTGTAATTTCTAAATATTCATCCCATTTCATTGTTTCCAATCCCCTTTCAATAGATAGAACATACGGTGGTTTAAGTGAGATTGATTCATCTGTTCCAGAAGCTCTCATGTTTGTTAATTGTTTACCTTTGATAGGATTCACAGCTAATTCATCACCTTTTAGTGTGTTCCCAATAACCATACCTTCATAAACTTCCGTTCCATGTCCAATATACAAAACCCCTCTTTCTTCTAAATTCCATAACGCAAAAGAAACGGCTTTACCACTCATCATTGATGTCATAGACCCAACATCATTGTGTGAGATTTCGCCAGCATAATCTTTAAATCCACTGAAACGAGAAGCAATTATTCCAAGACCTTTTGTATCAATGACAAACTGACTACGATACCCCAAAAGTCCACGAGTAGGCACATCTAATTGTACGCGGGTTATACCTTCTCTTTCACTCATATTAGTAATTAAACCACGACGACGAGTCATTTTTTCAAGTACAGCACCAGAATATTCTGTAGGAACATCAATAGTTACCTCTTCATAAGGCTCAGATTTAACTCCTTCAATTGTTTTAACAATAGCTTGAGGTTGTGATACTTGAACTTCATATCCTTCACGACGCATTTGTTCAAGAAGTACAGCAATATGTAATTCTCCACGTCCGTAAACCATAGATGAACCGTCATCTTGGAAATCAACTCGAAGCCCAACGTTAACTTCAAGTTCTCTTTCTAATCTTTCACGAATTTGACGAGATGTTACAAATTTACCTTCACGACCTGCAAATGGTGAATCGTTAACTAAAAAACGTAATGATATTGTTGGCTCATCAATTGTAATTTCACCCATAGAAGGTGTGGTTTTGGAATCAACTATTGTTTCTGAAATTGTGATTTCTGGAATTCCAGCAACTACTCCAATATTTCCAGCTGTTAGACTTTGAGTCTCGACTCTGTTTACTCCTTCAAATTGAAATAATTTTGTAATTTTACCCTCACGTAGTGTCCCATCTTGAGTATGAACAAAAATAGAACTAGCATTTTTTAATTCACCAGCATAAACACGGACTATACCTAAACGTCCCAAAAATGAATCATACCCCAAAGAAAAAACTTGAGCTTGAACTGGATTATTTTCATTTTTAACAGCATTAGGAACATGCTCAATTATCATATCCAATAATGGAGCTAAATCTTTACGTTCATCATTTAAATTTTTCATTGCTACACCTTCACGGCCAATAGCGTAAATCATTGGGAAATCTAACTGATCATCTCCTGCTCCTAATTCAATAAATAATTCTAAAATTTCATCATGTGCCCGAGCTGGATTAGCAGCTGGTTTGTCTATTTTATTTAAAACAACAATTGGTTTAAGCCCTAATTCAAGAGACTTTTTTAAAACGAATCTTGTTTGAGGCATTGGACCTTCTTGAGCATCAACAAGTAATAATACACAATCAATTGATTTTAAAACTCGTTCAACTTCTGAACCAAAGTCCGCGTGTCCTGGAGTATCAATAATATTGATTTTTGTACCTTTCCAATTAACAGAAGTATTTTTAGAATAAATAGTAATTCCACGTTCTTTTTCAAGATCGTTTGTATCCATAGTTGAACCTTCTATTCCTGATCCACAAAACTGCATCAGTTTGTCAGTTAATGTTGTTTTACCGTGGTCAACGTGGGCAATAATTGCAATATTTCGAATTTCCATTTAAAAATTAGGTTATTTTGAGTAAAAAATAAAACACGCGTTAAACCGCATATTTATAAAGATTATAATACCAGATTTAATTAAAAATAGCAAATGTATAGATAAAACCCATATATTGACATAATTATTCTTATTATGTATTGTATAAATAAATGTAAAACAATGAAAACATCCTCAAAAAATCCGGACTCTCGTTACGGGACTGTTCTGGAAACACCGACAAAATTTGACCGGTTTTTAAACTGGTTTGAAAAAATTACGAACTATATATGGCATTATAAATTTTTTATAATTGCTATCTTAATGTTAATAGCATCAAATATAGTTCTATTAACAGACCCTAAAACACCCAAGTGGCAATTTGACCATCACACATGGCCACCATTGGTTGTAATTTGTTTTTTTTCTTGGATATACGGAACATGGTTAAAAACCAAAACCGTTAAAATTTTAATAATGATAGTAATGTCTATCATATGCTTAAATGTTACCAGTTATTATTTCGTATCTATTTCGATAGGAATTTTAGCAGGATTCATTTTTAGAAAATTTATAAAATCTCTTTTTTTAAATTTTTCTAAATAATAAGTACAAAGTAAAAGATATTTTAATACCATCAACTTTTATCGGTTGGTGGTTTTTTATTTAAATAATTTTATAACATCAAAAATAGTTATCAGAACCAAAAGCCCCATTAATACAAAGAACCCGAATGTATGAATTGTTCCAATAATTTTTTTAGAAAAGCTTTTTCTTCGAATTGCCTCAATTATTGTTACAAATATTCGTCCCCCATCAAGAGCTGGTAATGGCAGTAGATTAATTACCCCTAAAGAAATAGATATAACTGCAATAAATCGTAACAAATAACTAAACCCAAAATCTGCAAAAGTCCCAACTTGTTTAGCTATTCCAACTGGACCCATGAGTGTTTCTTTGACGCTATGCCCAGTAAATAATTTTTGGAACATTTGAATAAAACCAATTACAGTTTGTTTTGTTAAATTAAAAGTATCAACAAAACCTATTTTTATAGCTTGAATAAATGGTAATTTTTGACTTTCAAGTAACCCTAATGATACTCCAATTTTATAACCATCATCATTTTTTAATGGTTTTATTTCTATGATTTTATTTTCACCACTTCGACTAATTTCTAAAAACAAATTCTCTCCATTACTTTGATTTATTGTATTTGTAAACAATTCCATTGTAGGGTTATAACTAGGGTCAATAGCATCTTTTAAATAAATTGATTCTATTTTATCTCCAGATTCAATACCAGCAATTTCAGCTGGCGAGCCTTTTACTACTTCTAAAATAACAATAGAAGGAATAACAGTATCTTGAATTTTATTAAATCCTAAATACGAACCTACAATCAAAACATAAGCCAAAACAATATTCATAAGTGGCCCCGCAAACAAAACCCAAATTTGAGCTAAACGAGATTTATTATGGAATTTTTTAGTATGATCAACATTGGGGTCGTTTTCATCTTCGGTGCCATCTTGACCATCAATCATTACATAACCGCCCAATGGAATTAAATTTATTGAATATTGTGTACCTTTATATTTAAACCCAAAAAGTCTTGGTGGAAAACCAAAAGCAAATTCACTAACCCCCATACCAGTACTTTTAGCTGCAAAAAAATGCCCGTACTCATGTACAACGACTACTACTAATAGCACCAATATAAAAATTATAATATTCATTTTTGTTTTTTATTATTTGTTATTTTTTCTAGAACCTAGTCATTAGAAACTAGCACCTAGCTGGCATCTCCCATTACTTCTATTTCTTTTTTCTTAAATATCATTTCAAGATTAGAATTTGTATCGTCAACTAATTTTTGAATATCATCTTTACTGCGACGCTCTTCATCTTCTGGTAAATCTTTTAATTCATCCATGAAATCACCTCGAACTTTTCGTACTCGAATCCGAGCTTCTTCTTGTAGTTGTTTTAAAATTTTTACAGTTTGTTCTCGACGCTCAGTAGTAAGCGCTGGAAAAATTAATCGTATACCGTCACTATCAGCTACAACACCCAGTCCTAAATTAGAATCAGTTAAAGCTTTTTCAATAGCTTTTACGGCATTTTTATCCCAAGGAGCAATGCGAATAGTTTTTGGATCTTCAATTGAAATAGAAGCAACATTTCTAATTGGTTGCATCATTTCATAAAGCTCAATTTGCACACCATCCAGTACCATTGGTGTTGCCCTTCCAGAATGGATTTGACCGTATTCAGTACTAAGCCATTCTTCAACTTTCTTAAATTCTATTTGTGCTTCTTTAATCATAAGTAAAACTATTTTACCACAGTCACCACATAATCCAAAATGAATTTTGGGGCGATGTGGCCAGTGGCTAATGAGTTTTGAGCTTGAAGTAATTTATTTAAAATATCTTTGTTTTTTCCGAAACCATCAGAATGATAATGATTTATTAAATTTCGAACTAATTCTTCGGTAAAAGTTCTAACTTCAGATGATTCTTTATTTTTTATTTGTTCCGTTATATGTTTAATCCTCTCCCCAGCTGACATTTTTATAAATTTTTGGATTTCTTTTCCACTAGCTGACGAATTATTATTTATAAGCTCAACTAAACTACAACGTGATTTAATTGTTGGCAGGATTTCCGTACCATATGGTGCAAATATAAAAAATATATAAGGATTACGAGCTTCTTCAAAAACCTTTAACAGTAGTTGCTGGGCATCAGTTTTTAAAGTACCAGCGGAAATAACTGCTATTGTGTATGGACTATCAGCAGTAGCTCCTTTGATATACCAAGAATTTAATTGATCCGCATCATCTTTAGTAAAAGTATTACCAATAAAAATAAAATTCCCAGGGGTATTTAATTTTAAACCCAAATCTTTTAAAGATTCTTCAAAATATAATTTATTTTGTTCATATTCCCCCAAACATAAATAAGCGTGGGAAAGATTTTCTTTTTTTAGAATAATAGAAAATGGATTTAATTTTTCCATATTTTAGATTATTTTTGTTTTAAAAGTAATGCACGTTTATACATATCAAGATGCTCTAATGCTTCACCGGTTCCTTTGGCAACGCATAGCATTGGATCATCAGCCAAACGCGCCTTAACTCCAGTACGACGATAAACTAATTCTGGCAGAGATTTCAGTTGCGAAGTTCCACCTGTCATAATAATTCCATGATCAATTATGTCTGATGCTAATTCTGGAGGAGTTTCCTGAAGAACATCTTTGATGGCTTTTACCATCATCCGAAGTTCTTTATCAATTGCTCGACAGATTTCATTTGTTGTAACTTGTGCAGTACGAGGAAGACCCGTTATGTAATCTCGGCCTTTAATCAACATTGTAATTTCATCATCAACAGGTATTGCAGAAGCAACTCTTATTTTTATTTGCTCAGCGGTTCTGTCTCCAATAGCTAAATTAAAAGACTTTTTAATAAAATCTGTTATTGCAGTATCTAATTTATTCCCAGCACATTTAACGCTTGTTGAAGCTACAATTCCACCTAGTGATATTACAGCAACATCAGTTGTCCCACCCCCAATATCTACAACCATATGCCCGCGAGATTCATAAATAGGAATACCCGCCCCAATAGCTGCTAAAATAGGTTCTTTGGCAACATATGCATTTTTAGCACCGGCTTTTAAAGCTGCTTCAATCACAGCACGACGCTCGGTCGAAGTAATTCCCGCTGGCACAGAAATAAGTACGTCTGGACGAACAAATGACCATTTGCCGAGTGCTTTATTAATATAATATCTTAACATTGCTTCGGTCACACGATAATCCGCTATTACTCCATCACGCATTGGGCGATATGCGATTATAGAATCAGGGGTTTTACCAATCATGTCTTTAGCATCATTACCAACAGCTAAAATTTTATTATCTTGTTCACTAACAGCAACAACACTAGGTTCACAAAGAACTATTCCTTTACCAGGAACATAAACCAAAGTATTAGCTGTGCCTAAATCAATTCCAAGTTTTTTCCGAAAAAGTGACATCCCGTTAGAAGCAGATCGCGATACATTCGCCACCATACTTTATATTAAATCTAGTAATTTTTGTCATATATATTGTATATTATTTCTTTATCCCCATATTGTCGATCGCGGCTTCTAACGGGAACATATGGGGCTACTATAGCATAAAAATTAAGAGTATTATAGTGGGTAATTTTTATGCTAAAATACCCTTATGTACCTCATTACTGTTATCCCAACTAAACGTAAAATCCCAGATGGAGAATTATCCTACATTGCAAGTGATCAATTAACTGTTGGCACAATTATTGATGCACCAATTAAAAAAAGTATTGAAAAAAGTTTAATTATTTCTGTTAAAAATGTTCAAGATGAAAAAAGTTATATCAAATCACTTCCTTGGAAATTATTAAAAATAGAAAAACAAAAATATAACATAATTCTAAAAAAAGAAATTGTAGCGGTGATTAATAATTTTTCTATTTATTCATTGGTTTCAAGAGATGTAATAATTCGTGCATGTTTAAAAGAAATAAAATTCAAAAAAATAAAAATCAATGAAAATTCTAAAACATTAATTATTACTTCTGGAAATAAAAAATTAGTAAAACAAAATGACACAGAAAATATTGCTACATTTGCTACTTTTTTAGAATTTTTTCAAGATAATAAAAGTAAAATAAATCATATTATAATTGATGATCCAGAAAATTTATCTTTATATAGTATTAATTATCTAGGGTTTGATGGAGTAGCTTTTATTGTGCTTTTAGCTAAAAATTTAAATATCAAAATTTCTTTCCAATCACACAATACGAGACTTCGTTATAATGAATGGAATGTGGAACAAATTAAAAAATTAGAAATAAATAATAAATCTGACTTAAGAATAATCTCTCGAGAAAACGAACCACATACCGAAAAACAATACCCATTATCTATCCCAATTCAAGAAGTGATTTTAAAAAATATATCTCAAAGAATTTTAATTATTACTCCAACAAAAAACTTTTCCCCTAAAACCAGTTGTGGCGATTGCGGACAAATTCATAGTTGCCCCGAGTGTTATGATGCATTAAAACTTGTAAAAAATAATCGAAATTATGCTAAAAATTATGGTATTTCTGGAAATTATATTTTCATTTGTTTAAATTGTAAAAAGGGCTATACAGCACTGGCTAAATGTACCAACTGTGATAGTTGGAATTTAACCCCACTAGGCTATGGAATAGAGCGAATTATAGAAAATGTAGAAAATATCGTGCCTAAAAATTATAAAAATAACATTTATGATTTTTCAACATCAATAAAACAAAAAGATATCAAGAATTGGCAAACAAATGGCGGTATTATAGTTGGTCCACTAAACACTATTAATGAAGTAAATAACTGTGATATTTGCATTGTACCATCACTAGGAGCACTTCTTTATAATGAATTTTTTGAATCAGTAGAGAGAGCTCGAGACATATTACATTATGTAAATAATTGTACTCATGGAATGATAGTTAGTGTAATGCAAGATATGGAAAAAGATTTCCTAAATCAAAAAGAGAAAGATTGGCAAAAAATAGAACTTGCTGATAGAAAAAATCTCTATTATCCACCATACGCCCGGCATGTTATTTTTATACTGGACCCATACGCCAGCAAAGTAGAAAAAATCCAAAAAGATATTATAAAGATTTTAGAAAATGTCCAAACCGGGTTTGGACTTAATCTCAATGTAGAAAAAAATATTTTAGGTCAAGTTAAAATCCACGCTTCATTTCCAACTACAAATTGGTCAATAACTAATGATGATTATGGTTTACCAAAAAAGATAGCAAACGATTTGCTACCTTTTCTGAAATATTTAAAAATTGAAGTTTATTAGAGATTTTTATTATCTACGCTACCACCTTTTAATGGGTCAAATTTTTCTGGAGGTTTTGGAACTGGTATTTCATTTGAAGATTCTATCGGTTTATCGTTTTCAGAAACTAAAGCATTATCAAAAAATTCATTTAATTTTACTTTTGTCTCCGCTATTTGTTGTTCAGTTTTTTGTTTTCTTTCAATTGCTTCTAATGGATCTAACACCGTTTGTCCACTATCAACCATTTCTTGATCTGTAGGCAATGGATTAAATTTTTCTACAGAACCTTCAGACTTATTAATTGACTGACCATTCTCTAAGGCACCGTCTAATGGATTAAATTTTTTGGGGTTTTCATTCATATAACTAAATAATACATTTATACCTGTATTTATGTCAATACAGCTTTGCATTATATTTATAATGTGCTATATTAAGTTACATATATGAGTACAACATACCAAGTAGAAGTAACAAAAGCTGGGACTGAATCCGGCGCATCTTTACTTCGTCGTTTTCAACGGAAAGTTCAAGATTCAGCAATTGTTCCAAAAGTTCGAGGTAAAAGATACAACGAACGACCAAAATCAAAATTAGCTCAAAAGGTTAATAAAATTAAACGTCTTAAAAAAGGTGTTGAAATTGAAAAACTTAAAAAACTAGGTAAAATCAAACCTCGAGTTGTTCGTGGTGCTAAAAAATCTTCATAAATAAAATGTTGCTAAACGACACAATAACAATTAGCTATACTGCTAAACAAAAAAGTGTGTCAGGAAGGAAGGATTTTAACCTTCCTTTTCTTGATATTAAAAACAATATCTTAGGTAAAAAATATGAATTATCATTAGTTTTTGCTGATAAAAAAACAGTTGTAAAACTTAACCAACAATATCGCAATAAAGACTATACCCCAAATATTTTATCTTTCCCTTATTCTAAAAACACAGGTGAAATTTTTATCCATCTCCCAACTGCAAAAAAACAAGCTCCTGATTTTGATATGGATTTTGATACTTATTTAGTTTTTTTATTTATCCACGGATGTCTACATTTGAAAGGAATGGAACATAGTAGTACAATGGAAGAGTACGAAAAGAAAATACTTAATAAACTGTATTTAAATAAAAATGCTCGGAAGAAATAAACAACAAAATCATACGATAGGAATTGACATTGGGACTCATACAGCCCGAGCTATTGTTACTTTGCGTAATAATAATGAAGAAAATGATTATCCTGAAATAATTGCAGTTGCCGCTTGTGAATCAATGGGTCTTCGGAGCGGTTATATTACGCATATCCAAAGTGCCAAAAACACAATCCAAACATTAATAAACCAATTAAAAGAACAATCCCATATTGAAGTTAAAAAAGTAAATGTATCTATTGGTGGGATTAGCGTTACTTCGGTTATTTCATCAGGAGACACCGTAGTAACTAGAGCCGATGGTATAGTAAACGATAATGATATTGAAAAAGCCATTGCAGAAGCTAACAAAAAAATTGATTTAACTAATCGGGAAGTTTTACATACAATACCTTTACTATATAAAATTGATGGTAAAGAAGTTCTAGGTAGACCACTAGGTATGCGTGGTAGTCGTATAGAAGTTAGAGTTTTGTTTGTTATTTGTTTAGCTCAGCATTTAACTGATATGCTAGATTTATTTACTGAAATGGGAATAGAGATAGAAAATATTGTGGCTTCACCAATTGCTGCTTCTAAGGTTGCATTAACAGAAAGCCAAAGACAAAATGGAGTCATGCTTGCAAACATTGGAGCAGAAACAGTATCAACTATTGTTTATGAACATGGGCTACCACTATCACTACAAGTCTTCCCTATTGGTGGGTCTGATTTTACAAAAGATATCGCTCTTGGTTTAAAAATTGGAATTGAAGAAGCTGAGATGATAAAAACAGGTAGAACAATAGGTGGACACAGCGAAAGAAAATTATCTGAAATTATCGAAGCCCGACTACGTGATATTTTTGAACTAATCGAAAAACATTTAAAAAAAATAAATCGCGATGCATTGTTACCTGCTGGAATTGTTATCACTGGTGGAGGTTCACACATTGCACAAATTGAATCCTTAGCTAGAAGCAGTTTAAAACTACCAACTCGTGTTGGAATTCCAGAACATTTACTACAAATGAAGCCCCGAATTCGAGATGTTTCTTGGATTGTCTCTTATGGATTATGCGCTTATACTCAAAATGAGTTTACTAATTCAAAAAATATAAATACAACTGGAAATAATAATATAACTAATAAAATCAAAGCTTTTTTGCATGATTTAATGCCTTAATATAGTTAAATTAGCTCGGTGCATAAGCTATTTGTTAGTTTCTGTCTTTTCTGCTATAGTTGGGAAGTTATACGTTAATTTATTCTAAGTTATGGCCAAGGTTGACACACCAATAGAAACATTTGCTCGCATTAAAGTTATAGGAGTCGGAGGTTCTGGAAACAATGCTCTTAACCATATGGTTGAGTCTAAAGTTAAAGGAGTCGAGTTTATTGCAATGAACACCGATACTCAAGACTTGCATAAATCTCTAGCTGAAAAGAAAATTCATTTAGGTAAAAATCTTACTCGTGGACTTGGTGCTGGTATGAACCCAGACATTGGTCGCAAAGCAGCTGAAGAAACAAAAGCTGAAATCCAAGATGCAGTAAAAGGTGCTGACATGGTATTTATTGCCTGTGGAATGGGTGGTGGTACAGGTACTGGAGCTAGCCCAATAGTTGCTGCTGCAACAAGAGAACAAGGTATACTAACTGTAGCTGTTGTTACAAAACCATTTTTCTTTGAAGGTGCTCAAAGAATGCGACTTGCAGAAAAAGGTATTGCTGATCTTGAGCAAGAAGTAGATGCAATAATCGTTATCCCTAACGAAAGAATTCTTTCTGTTGCTCCAAAAGATACATCATTTAAAGATGCTTTTGCAATGTGTGATGAAATCTTACGTCAAGCAGTAGAAGGCATTTCTGAATTAATCACAACTCCTGGAATGATCAATGTGGACTTTGCTGATATCCGCGCTGTTATGGCAAATGCTGGATCAGCTCTAATGGGTATTGGTCGGGCCGCTGGTGAAGGCCGTGCAGCCAAAGCCGCAATGGAAGCTATTAATTCCCCATTGCTTGATTTATCAATTAGTGGTGCCAAAGGAGTATTACTAGCTATCGCTGGGAGTGATGACTTGTCTATTCATGAAGTTTCCGAAGCTGCTAATCTTATAACTCAAAATGTTGATAAAGATGCAAAAGTTATCTTTGGAATGATAAGAGATGATAAACTAAACAAACATGAAATAAAAATTACACTTATTGCAACAGGATTCCCTACTGATATGCCAAAAAGATCAATAAACCAAAACTCTCAACCAATATTAAATACAACTATTCGAACACCAGATGAAAGTAGGACAAATTCATACGATACTCAAAATTCTCCAGCAGCATTAGCTAATCAAAATGATAATGTTTTAATAAAAACAAATATAGAAAAAACTCCAGACATAATCATTGATGATACAATTGGTGAAGACGCAGGAACCGATGATTGGTCAAGTGTCCCTGCTTTTCTAAGAAGAAGTAAAAGATAATTCTAATAAAAACATCCCATTTTACTGGGGTGTTTTTTAGTGTATAATATGATCCTATGAATGAAAACAAAATTTATGATTTGGTAATTATTGGTGGTGGTCCGGCTGGATCAGCTGCGACTGTTTATGCTGTTCGTAAACAACTATCAACTGCAATTATTGTGTCCGAGTGGGGTGGACAATCTCAAGTATCTGAAACAATCTATAACTGGATTGGCACCAAAGAAATTGCTGGCCATAAATTAGCTAGCGATTTGAAAGACCATGCATTATCATATGTTGGACCATTTTTGGATTCAATTGAAAATGAAAAAGTAACTAATATTATAAAAAATTCTGATAATACTTTTACAGTAACAACAGATGGTGGTAAAAACTTAAATACAAAATCAGTATTAGTTGCATCAGGTTCAAACCGTCGTAAATTAGATGCCGAAAATGCAGATAAATTTGAACACAAAGGTATCACATATTGTGCTAGTTGTGATGGACCAGTTTTTTCAGGACAAGATGTATTAGTTATTGGTGGTGGTAATGCGGGTATTGAATCTGCGCTACAACTATCCGCATATTGTAAAAGTGTAACTATAATCCATCGTAATGCTGAATTTAAGGCCGACAAAATAACTGTAGAAAAAGCTCTCCAAAAACCAAACATCAAAGCCATAATGAATGCAGATATTATGCGAGTAGATGGTGAGATGTTTGTAAATTCTCTTACTTATAAAGACAAAATAACCGATGAAGAACACACTATTCCAACTGGTGGAATATTTGTAGAAGTTGGCCAAATTCCAAATACAGATTTTATAAAAGATACAGTAGAACTAACTCCAACAAATAATATAATTGTTAATCCTATGAATCAGCGTACAAATACATTAGGTATTTGGGGTGCAGGAGACGTTACAAATGGTCTATATCATCAAAACAACATTGCTGCTGGTGACGCAGTTAAAGCTGTTGAAGACATCTACCAATATATCCACACTGGCCACTAGCCCAGGCAAGGCCTGGACTTAAAAAACTGATTAATTTAATCAGTTTTTTTTATTATTTGCTCCAATTCCCGTAGTTGTTCAATTGTGTTTACACCAAGTGCCTCTTCAGGTGAAATGTGTACCGATGCTATCCCCTCGTTTGCAGCTAAATAAACCATATCAGTTAAATAATATTCACCTTGTGCATTTTCATTTTTAACTTTTTCTAAATTAGAAAATAGCCAGTCCTTTTTAAAGCAAAAATATGCTGGGTTAACTTCTTTGATTTCTTTTTCCTGATCACTTGCATCTTTATATTCCACAATTTTTTCGATCTCACCATTGGCATTACGCACAATTCTACCAAATCCTAAAAACGAGCTATACCACGACCCAAATTCAGGAACAACTACTGTTGCCATTGTTAGGTTTTTATTATTATCTAAATGGGTCTTAGCCAAGTTAGCTATCATTGCTCCGGTGATATTAGGCATATCACCATAAAGAACCATAATATGCTCTATGCTAGCGCCTACGGCTTCCTGTGCACATTTTACAGCATGGCCGGTACCTAGTTGCTCGGTTTGAACTACATAATTAGCTTTATCCCCCACATGGTCCATAACTTGGCCTGATTCATAACCAACAACCAATATTGGTTTATTGGTAATACCGCTGTGGTTAACAGCTTCAATAACATAATCCACCATTGGTTTACCATGAAAAGGCACTAAGACTTTAGGGATAACGGTTTCCATTCTTTTGCCTTTTCCCCCAGCCAGTATTATTACTTGAATATTTTCCATTCAGCTATAGTAGCAGATTATCTGCTTTTTTTAAAGCACTTTAAATTTTGTGCGCGATACAGGAGTCGAACCTGTGACATCGTCAACGTCAATGACGCGCTCTACCAACTGAGCTAACCGCGCATAACCAATAACAAATTTGTAACGGAACTTACCCGACGCGTTGATATCTACCAAGACAGCTAACCGCGCTTATTTAAAAAGCTTACCAAAATTTTAGACTTTTATCAAATAGAAAAAATATATCATATATGATATATTAGTTTTGTGGAAATTAAAGAACTTATTTATACTCTTTTGTCGCAAGGCAAAGATACACTAGCCAATGTCATTAAAAACAGTGGTGATTTAACTATTGCACAGTATAGTAAATATCTTTGGTCTTATAATACCGATATCCCTTTTGAACCTGAACTAATCAAGGCCTTTAAAACAGAATTTAAAAGAGTTGGTGTAAATGAAAATATTTGGGATGAAATTATAAATTCAATGCAAAAATATCGTACCATTCAAACGGCTTCACATACTGGATTACTAGATTCAACATCTGTCCCATCATTAACTCTGCATTCTATAGCTCTAAAATCTATTCCTCTTGATGTTTATTATATTGTTGGAACCTTTTCTGGTATACCTTTTGGGAATGATTCTTACCCTGCTGTACTTTCTTGTAACATAAATAGAGATTTTAAAGATGTTATAGATGAAAACAGTATTTATTACCCTATTTTTAAAAAACGCCAATTGGATAGAATTCGGGATGTAAAAGATGAAAAATATAATAGACTTTCTTTATATGAAAATAATCAAAGAGATGAGTTAGTCTATCGATCAAAAATTCCAGAATCATTTAAAAAAATTTATCCTTATTTAACAGGTCCAGTAAAAGACTATTTAAAATACAAAGACGGTGATACAGATTTTACAAAACTAATGGTTAATAGCACTAACGAATTTAGTAAAAAATTATTCAATAATGAAAAAATAATTTATATTGATATAAACGAAGTTGTATCAAACTATTTATGTTTAGTTTTAAATAACAAAGATCACTTTATTTATAAAATGTTTTTTGAAGAAATTTTTCATAAACAAATTATGGATGTTTGGCGAGAATATGCTCATTTTTTCTACGATGTTATTGATTCACAAAATGGAAAAAAACAAGTCAAAGCATATATTGATGAATTAATTTTAAAAAATACCATAAGCGAAGAACGTGTGACACCCGAGAAACTTATAGAAAAATTAAAAAATACCCAATTTTGCCCTGGGGTTTTTATGGGGTTTACGGTACTTTCATTTTTAAATGGTTTTCAATGTTTTGGTAGCTTTAAACAAACTACATACTTAACTGATTATAAAAATACATGGGTCAAAAGTAATTTACTACCAATTGACATAACAAATGTCCGCACTAATTCATTAACAACTGGAGAATTACCAAATGAGGAAAATCGATACAAAACAGCAATTGATATTGCTTTGGGTTCAATCTGGCAAGGTCCTGATGATAATATGAAATTTAATGATATAATTTTACCAATGCAAAATAGATTAATAGGTTTTAAACGTTAAATATGAGCAAATACCATTTTATAGGAATATGCGGCAAAGCAATGGGTACACTCGCAGTAATGATGCAATCCCAAGGCCACAGTGTTACTGGATCAGACGAAGGATTCTACGAACCAATGCTGAGTTATTTAACCAGTCATAACATTACATTTTATACAGGACACAAGCCCGAAAATATTCCAAATGATGTGGATTATATTGTTATTGGTAAACATGCCAAATTAGTCCCCGAGTCTAATACCGAGGTGGCTCATGCTTTTACAACACCCAATAAAGTTGTTTCCTTCCCGCAAATTATAAATCAATTAACTAAAAATAAAGACACAATAATTTGCGCAGGATCATTTGGTAAATCCAGCATTACTACATTAACTAGTTTTATATTAGAAAATGCTGGCAAAAATCCATCATATTTTATTGGAGCTGTGCCAATAGATTTACTAGATTCTGGTAAAATATCTAACTCAAATATTTTTGTACTTGAAGGTGATGAATACCCGTCGGCAAACTTTGATAACAGTGCAAAATTCCTGCATTACAACCCACAAAATGTAATTTTAACTTCGTGTGAACATGACCATATTAATGTTTATCCAACGGTCGAAGACTATTTATTACCTTACAAAGAATTACTTAAATTAATTCCAGATGATGGGTGTTTGGTTTATGCTGGAGATGGAATGCATATAAAAAGTATATTGAATCAATCAAATTGTAAAAAAATTAGCTATGGATTAAATAATGAATATAATTATTACCCTATAAATATTTCATACGGTCCAGTAACTAGTTTTGATTTATACAAAGATGGCGAATTTATAATTAAAATTGAAACAATTCTGTTAGGTGAACATAATATATTAAACATTGTTGGTGTATCTGCAATGCTACTAGAAAAGGGCCTTGTGTCCCCTATAGAACTACAAAATGCAATTAAAATTTGCCATGGAGTCAAAGGTAGACTAGATAAAAAAGTTAGTAGTTCACAAATCCCAATTATCGAATCGTACGGTTCATCATATGCCAAAGCCGTAGCGGACATTAGTGCCGTTAAACTACACTATCCTACAAAAAATATAATTTGTATTTTTGAACCACATACTTTTGGTTGGCGTAATCGTGGAAATTTGTCTTGGTATGATGATGCTTTTAATGGTGTTAGTAATGTTTATATATTTGAACCACCAACCCATGG